>QZJK01000014.1 GCA_003599295.1 Candidatus Parcubacteria bacterium
TGGCGCAAGATCTCTGAATGAGTGAGCTGTTACGCTTTCTTTGAATGGTGGCTGCTTCTAAGCCAACATCCTCATTGTCTGAGAAATCTCACCTCCTTCCTTGCACTTAGTATGGATTTAGGGACCTTAGATTACGATCTGGGCTGTTTCCCTTGTGACGAATGGAGCTTCGCCCCCATCGTCTAACTGCCGCGCTGTACCTCTGGTATTCGGAGTTTGATAGGACCAGCGACCTTTCGGTCTGTCCGGTCCTTCCAGTGCTCTACCCCCAAAGGGAACACGCGACGCAAGCCCGAAAGCTTTTTCGGAGAGAACCAGCTATTACCAGGTTCGATAAGCTTTTCACTCCAACCCACAAGTCATCCCAAGATGTTGCACAATCTACGGGTTCGGCCCTCCCTCCTGATTTCTCAGAAGTTCAGCCTGCTCATGGGTAGCTCACCTGGCTTCGGGTCTGATACAAACGACAAACGCGCTATTCACACTCGCTTTCGCTGCGACTCCATCCGATAGGACTTAGTCAAGCCGTTTGCATCAACTCGTTGGCTCATTCTTCAATAGGCACGCCATGGCGGATTTGCACCCGCTCTGACTCCTTGTAGACATGTGGTTTCAGTTCTATTTCACTCCCCTCACCGGGGTGCTTTTCACCTTTCCCTCGCGGTACTAGTTCACTATCGATCTGAAGAAGTATGTAGCCTTACCAGTTAGTTCTGGCGAATTCACCCGAGCTATCCGTGTCTCGAGCTACTCAAGAACTACAGCCATAGAGATGCTTTGTTTTCGAATACGGGGCTATTACCCTCTGGGGCCGCGCTTCCCAGCGCGTTCTTCTAACTAAGCATTTTGTAACTCCACGCAAGCTTTCGCTTGCACGCTGTAGCCTTATAACCCCCATCCCCAAAATCGTGCCGCCTTTTCAGACGTTACGATTTTGTGGCTGAGTTTGGGCTCCTCCCTTTTCGCTCGCCGCTACTAAGGGAATAACTATTGTTCTCTTTTCCTCTCGGTACTGAGATGTTTCACTTCCCGAGGTCTGCTCCATCAATCGTTTAAGTTGATGGTCATCGAGGTTTACTCGATGGGGTTGTCCCATTCGGAAATCTCCGGATCGCAGGTTGCTTAGCACCTCCCCGAAGCTTATCGCAGCTAAACCACGTCCTTCATCGCCTTCTTCAGTCTAGGCATCCACCACACGCCCTTACTCAGAACTCCCGCTAGGAATTCTGAGAACCGCGTATATCTCGTTGCGTCTACAACACAACAAGATGCTTTCATTTTCATTTTTTGCTCGGCCCGCTTTCGCGGACCAATTTTTCCTGCATTCCAATCCGGAGACTTTTAACCGGATTGAAACGTTGTTGATTCACACGAACTCTAATCGAGTTCGTGCTTTGTTTTTCATGTCGCTCTTCAGTTTTCAACGAGCAACATACGGGTAAGAAAAAAGCCGCTTGAAAGCGGCCACGCGAGCAGAGCAAAACTCGGCTACGTGCGCCACTTTTTTCGTCTAATTCCGAACACCATATGTACGCGCAGTATATGCGAGGGGCATTCTAATGTCAAACTAGAATGGGGAAATTCCCGATACCGGCCTCAAATACTCATTTTCTTCAGCATTTCAGCCGCAAAAACGAGGTCTTTAGGCGAAGTTATCTGTATCCATTTGTCAGTAAACACGGGCTCAAAGGGGATACCGAGCGACTGCGAGGCGGCAACAACGGTCTGCGGCAGGCCGAATTCAAGGCTTCCCGGTTGCTTCGGGATAAGTGGCGCAGAGAAGAGCCGCGTGTCGAGCACATAGAGATTCGTGCTCGCAATACCCTTCTCTTTGTGTTTATCTCCCTCGACTATCTGCGATATGAGGCCGTCGTCTCCCACTTCGACACTCCCTGCGCGGTGCATCTCCGTTATTTCCTGGACCAAAAGCCTCCATCCGGAATATGGCGCGATGCATCGCTCGACGTCTTCTTTCGCATAGATGTCATCGCCCATCATGACTACAAAGCGGTCTTTCAAGACGGGCTCCGCGGACCACAATGCACCTGCCGTACCGTTGAGATCCTTTTGTTCCACATACGTAATGCGTTTGCCAGCGCGCGCGGCGCCGAAATGCTTTTGCACGACGTCTTTAAGGTAGCCGACGATAATGACGACTTCGTCGACTTCTTCGGGAAGTGCCGCGATTTTGTACTCAAGAAGCGGCTTCCCTCCCACATCAAGCATCGGTTTCGGTACGGAACTGGTCAGTTCCATCATGCGCGTGCCGCGCCCTGCCGCTAAAATAACGCATTGCATTCCGGCAATTGTATCCTGTGTACCGGTAGATACGCAAAACACAAACGCCCGCTTTTGGAGCGGGCGTTTGCATGAACGGGAAAGTCTTTGTTATCCGCGACCGTGTGCGACTTCCGAGCGAACCTTCTCTATCGCGCGCGCCGCAGCCTCTTTGCCGCCAAGCCCGAAGGCAAGACCGAACGCAAGAGATATTGCGACGACTAGGCCTGTGAAAAGCGTCTGCACGAATTCCGTTGCAATGCCGAGCTGGTTGAGTATCGCCATGATAGCGAATACCCATATCGCCCATTTGGCGACGCTGCCCGCCAGTTCCCCCGTTTTGGCGCCCGCCGCGCGAGCAGAGCTCGCGACAATGTTCCTCACAGTCTCCGCGACGATAGCCGCAAGGATGAGGATGAGAACAGCAACAATGACCTGTGGGAGGTAGAGAAGTACTACCTGCTGCAGGAAGATGGTGACCTGATTCAGGCCGAGGACGTCGAGCGCCGCCACAAGAAAGACGATGACGGTGAACCACTGGACGAGTGTCCCTAGAAATGCCCCGACATTCAGGTTGAATCCTGCTTCCCGAGCCATTTCATTGAGACCCGCCGCCTTCAGGGCGTCGTCAACGCGCAGGATCTTCACGACCTGGTCTACGACGCGGTACAGGACAACCCCTACTATCCAGCCGATGATGAAAATGATGATGGCTGCAAGAATCGAGGGTATGAACTGAACGACGGCGTACCACAGGTCGCTGAACGACTGCTGGAGCACGTTCGCCGATTGCGAAATTATCATGTTTTAGCAAGTTAACTTGTAAGTTTTATAACGGTTTTCGACCCCTTATGACATTCATGATAGCACCCTGCCTCCCCCGTAGAGCGGGCTCCACGGTTTGATGTGGATACGGAAAAAAGACCAAAAAGGCCTTATTCTTAGCAACGAATGCCGAGGATTACAGGAGGCGGGCCCGGTCGAGGAGGACGAGGTGCGGATAATCCAGGGTGTCACGGATGAGGCGGTCTTGAACGGTGAGCCGGTAGCGGAATTCCGGCGTAGAGAATGCGGCGTAGCGTATCTCACGGCCGAATTGCGGTTCCAGGGCCTTTATTGCGCGCTCTAATCTCCCTTCTTCGAGAGCCTCGCCGGCGATGATGATGTCAACGGGCCGGCTCGGATCTCCCAAGAAAGAGCCCGAGAGGATGACGGCGGCAATTCTTCCCGTCCTTTTGAGCGAATCCACGATGTTTCCGTACTTCACGGGTGATATCTCGTGCACGAAGAGCGAGATGGCGCGCGCGTATTTGAATTCTTCGTTAAAGACCCATGCATGCTCTTTTTGTTTGCCGTGCACGGTCTTCTTTGTCTTGTTGGCAAGCGTTATTGCTATCTTTCCCTCTTTGAGAACACCCAATTGTTCAAGCGTGCGTATCTCGCGGCTCGCAAGATTCGCCGCGACGCCCGCCCTCTTCGCCGCGCGGGCGAGCGTGAACGGCTCCGAAGGTGAGAAAACGAAGACTCGCAGTATCCGTGCTCGCGGCACGCTTCCGAGTATCTCTGCGAGAAAGTCGTCCGACATGCCGGCATCATAGTGCATTTTGACAGGCAAGCCAATTTCTATACTCTTGCCCTAGGCACCTTCGAGCCAGGCCGCAGAGGAGATCCACCATGAAAGCAAAGGTGTGGAAAGTCCCTGTCCTGACGGCGGGACAGTACGCGTACTTGGTGAAATTCCGCACACGTTTGCCGATCGGAGGTTCGACCCCGGAGATCACTGACATTTTCTTCGTCACAGAGGTCGAAGAGCCTCTGAAGTACCGAGGGGCACTTCTTGGTACGGACGGTGTGTGTCGTTTGGTGTGCGTCCACAATAACAACGGCGCGTATCACCTCAAACGGAGATACAAAGGCGAGGAGAACGTCATCCACTATGACCTCATGCAGGTCTTCAGCGAAAGGCGTGCATTGGCATTCATTTGTGGGGTCGAGGAAACGATACGTGATGATGCGAGAAAAGCCGCGGAGCTTGTAGACAAGTTCCAACGCGCGAAGCTCATGTTCCTCACCGCCTCCAGGACCTTTCGGGTGTAGGGCTCACCCGATAGCGAAAATCACCGCCGCGCCTATGGTGCGGCGGTGATTCCTTTTTATATCAATATCAAGTTGACAAGGGTGAATGAAAAAGTAAAGTCCCCAGAGTCGCAAATGGCTGCAATCGTGAGGAGGGTCCGCAATGACTAGGACATTCGCATTGATGGCTGCGTGTCTGCTTTCGACGCAAGCGTTCGCCCAGACGCAGGGGTACGAACCCGGCGACATGCAATCGCGGGCTGTCGAGATCTGCCGCGAGCTCTATCCCAACACCCCCTACATGAAGTCGACGGTCAGTACCTACGTCTCGAACGGCGAGGCGTCGCTGACAATCACCTGCTACTACAAGGTGGAAAAGAAGTAGCCGTCGAGAGCTCGGCGATATGCAGAAAGCCCGGCGCTATGCGCCGGGCTTTCTCTCTTTCTCCCGACCCCTCTCGCGCAGGAGGCAAAGTTACTTGAGAGTAACTTTGCCTCCTGCTTCCTCTATCTTTTTCTTCCACTCTTCCGCCTGCTCTTTCTTCACGTTCTCTTTGAGCATCGCAGGAGCGCCTTCGACGAGGTCCTTGGCTTCCTTCAATCCCAAAGCGAGCACTTCCTTCACGACTTTGATGACGGCGATTTTCTGCTCGCCTGCCGCCGTGAGTTCTACGTTGAACTCGCTCTTCTCTTCCGCCGCCGCGCCGCCCGCTGCCGGGCCTGCCGCTGCAACTGCTGTCGCGGATACTCCCCACTTTGTTTCTATCGCCTTCACGAGCGCATTCAATTCGAGCACGGTCATTTTCTCGACCGAGTCGATGATTGCCTGCGCCGCCGGCGAAATTGTGTCTTCTGACATATGTGTTTAATTCTTAATCTTCGCGACCTCGCTAAGAGCTATCGCAAAGCGCTGTATCGGACTGTTAATGATGTTCGCGAACATACCGCGGAGAGCCTGCATCGAAGGAATCGTCGCGATGACCTGCATTTCTGCTTGTCCGATGAGTTTCCCTTCGAAGATGCCTCCGAGTATCGTCAGTTTGTCTTTGAGCTTCGTGCCGAATCCGTGGATGAGGCGCGCAGGTGCCGTCGCATCATCGCCGCTCGCCCACGCGACTGCGACTTCGCCTTTAAGCGGCATATCGTCGTGCTTGTGACCAAGCTTGTCGAGCGCGCGCTTGATGAGCGTTTTCTTCGCGACGAAATACGAGACACCGTCGCCGCGAAGACTTCGGCGCATTGCTGATTCTTCAGCGACAGAGACGCCCGTGAAATGCACGAAGACCGCAGATGCGGCCTTCAAGCCGTCCTCGAGTTTTTCAACTATCGCCGCTTTTTGTTCTTTCGTCTTTGCCATGACAAAAACTGCTTATTGTTTCTAACAGGCTGGAAGTACGACCTCGGCAGGACTGACGCTCTTTCGAGCTGCCCGCTGTCTTTAGCCTGATTGGGGCATTCTACGCATATAGGGCCCAGAGTCAACCTTTTAGCCCTAACTCATTGACTTTTCATGTAATTATGCTACCATTTTTGTCGACAGGTGGCGTCTGGCACAAATTCGAAAGGAGGCCGGCCATGACGTTGGTCTACATTCCCCCAACAGCAGAAAAAGTCGCTCAAATGAGGTTTTTCATTGATGAGCGGTTCGCTGATGTGGGCGATTGCTCTTTCACAACCATGCGTAGCGTCGCGCACGACGCCCTCGATCACTTGTTGGCGGGACGACTACTCGCCGCCAACGTTGGACTCACGAAATTGGGTCCTGAGGGGGCACGCGACGTTCGCAACGAGTTTTGTCGGCTCGGCATCGAGTTAGAGCCGGCACCGTAACACGGCAGCAAGAGAACGGGAGACTGGTTTTCGCGTACTCCCGCGAGCTGTACGTGGGCGCTGGACGGAAACTTCTATCCGTCCAGCGCTTTACTCTTTCAGTCTTTCATCTCACTTGCATTTTGGAGGCAAGAAATGAAAGGAATTAAGCGGAAGGCCGAAAGTAAATACGCCCCCACTGGAGAGGAGTGGCGGCGGATTGAGGCGGGCATCGCTGGCGGCCAGTTCCCCAACAAACAGGAACAAAGGCATGCCCGAGATGCACTGCGGGCCATCAGCCGGTACGATACTGGCTCTGCATGGCTCCATGTCGGAAACCTCTCCACCGAGGGGAGAGCCGAGCTCAACAAAATCCTCGATACATTGGGATTCGAGCTCGATATCCCGAACGGGAAATGACGAGGGTAGCCCTCGTCAAACGATACGCCGGCGGCCCCTAGGCCCCGGCGTTCTACTTTTTACTCTCAAGCATTGTTTCTATAGCCGCGGCGGTTTGCTCCTCCGCGCTTTTTGATACCTCGTAGCTGTTCACCGCAAACGTGACGATGAAGCTCACGCTGATGAACATGAGAAAGCCAATGGTGAACCTAAGAAATGAGCCGGTAGAACTCATAGAGAAAAGTATACATTGTGAAATTGCTCTGCATACGGCCCGTGGCCGTACTTCACAGGGTATATCGTATATAAAGTATATAGTATAAGGGTATGGAAGCGGGTCGGAAGAAAGCGCTTACGTCTCTCCTTGCTCTTCTTTTTATATTCCTGCCTGTCTTTTCTTCCGCTCAAACGATTGAGGCCGGCTTTCCGTCGCAATCCGTTTGGGTATCTAACGCAAAGCCAACGGTCGGAGACACCGTCGAGATATTCACGGTCGTCTACAACGGGAGCGACGAGAAGCTCGGCGGCACCGTCGTATTCACCGTCGACGGTGAGAGGGTCGGCGCGAAAGAGTTCGAGCTTGCCGAAGGCACGAGCGCTCTTGTGTCGGTAGCGTGGAAAGTGAGCGCCGGCGAGCATAGGGTCGCAGCAGCTATCGAGGACACCTCGAGAGAACTCGCACAAAAAGAAACCGCTGCTATTACCATCACTGTTGCCGAGCCGCCACCTCGCCCACCTCTTGTGAATGCCGCGGTGACGGCATCAGAGGTGCTATCGAACGCCGCGCAGGCGGCAACGCCCGTCGTCGTGGAAGTCGCGAACACCGCATACCAACTCATCGAACACTTACGCAAAGATGCTATTTCGCGTCTTGAGCGTGTGTCTTCCCCTTCTCCTTCCGCTTCCGCACAGGGAGGGCAAGGAACAATACTCGGCACTTCGACGAACACAAGCACATCCGAGAACATACCCTCGTCGCTTTCGCAAATGAAGCAAGTCGCGGCAGCCGCCGCTCTTTTCGCCCTAAACTCGAAAGAGGTCTTCTATCCGCTTTTTCTTCTTTCCCTTTTCGGTCTTCTCTATCTCCTCTTCCGCTGGGCAACCAAGCGCCCACGGGTTCGGTACTGAAAGAGCTCAAAGACTCTTGAATTTGATTGTGTAGACAGTTCCGCCCCAATCCCAATATTAGCTTATAGGTTAAGTATTGGGATGTTTAACTAATCTTTGACATGAACGAGGGCGAAAACTTATTGAAAGCTTTACGCGCAATTAACCCTACTAACAAGCCTCCAATTGGGACCAAAATAAGCCCTGTCAAACTGGTTATTGTCATACCTAAATAAAGTGGCCAGATAAAAATCGGGAGAACAAAAATCGCTAACCACCAATATTTACCAGTACCCCCCAAAGAAAATAATAAGAACGGCACCAGAAACAAATAACTCAAAACGAAGCCTACGTATGGCGTAAAGCCAATCGATGGGAAGTTTGCTGAGCATTGCCCTGAGACACCACAATATAATGCTCCGACATTCACAGATAGAAGATATGCTGCAAAAACTGAGAAAACAATGCACGAAAAATTGCGAAAGAGATTTTTCATATGACCAACAGAAATTATTATAGCGTACTTTCAATCAGCTCAAGGAGGTTAAGAAGCTCTTGTGCTTCTGCATCATCAATCTTTCCCGCATCGCTTTTCTTCATTATCTTCTTCGAGAGACTCGAGAGTGCTTTGATTAATGCCTGCTTGTTCTCAAGTTTCTCAACGCGCTTGAGCAAATCCTTTTTAAGGCTCTCCTTTATATCAAGTGCTTCGATCTTCGCCCTAAGCGCAGCGAGTATTTCTGGGTCAAGAACGACATCTTCTGACTGTGTCTCAAAGAGTCCAAGTAGTTCGAGAATTTCCTCAGCATCAGCAGTGTCCAACTTCCCTTTTGCTTCCTGCTCGGTCACTTTGCTCTCAAGCTTTTCGAGGATTTTTGCGTTCTCTTCTTTCTTTTTTTCTACCTTCTTTTCGAGATTCTCCAGTTTCTTGAGAAGATTCTTTTTGAGTTTTTCCTTAATCTCAGATTCTTGAACTTTCTGTCGAAGTAATGTGATGAGTTCGTTTAGTGCAGTCGGGAGAATCCCCAGTGTTTCTGGATTTTCATTGTCAACTGTTGTCACAAGCTCTATGACCTTTCCGAGAGTGATATTGCCTGTAAACGACGCCTCGACTGTCTGCGTCTCATTGATATACGCTGTCTCAACTGTGTACGTACCGCTGTCTGTTCCTTCCGCATATATTTTATACTCACCATCGAGCGGATTGAGGATCGTAATGAACTCGGTATCAGTGTTAAACCCTGTGTAGAAGGCATTCGGTATTTCGTTTATCTCTATTCCATTTTCTTTCCCGATTTTCTTTCCACTTGGATCAAATACGAAGAGATCTGCAGGTGAAAGCATTTTAATCAAAAGGACTTTGACATTGGGGAGTTGAAAGTCGTGTATAAGAATTGGAGGTTCATCCCCGGTCAGAATTTCAAAAATCTCACCTTCTGCAGATGCGGGAAGAGCCAGGTGATCTGTAGAATTTAAGATTATTTGAGTGTCAAGGAATGTCGTGCTTGGTGTTGGCACTGTACCATCTCCAGATCCTAAGATTAATTCAGCAGGATATCCGTGTGGCCATTTCGGTAAGTACTGGGTCGAATCCGTCGCGTTAATTCCCGCGATTGTCTCACCTGTACCAAGTTCGCCAGCAACATTATGAATTTCGACTCCAGAGTTAAGCAAATCATCTGCGTTTGTATTTAGAATCTCTAAAAACACATTCGTGGGGTAGTTTGTTGGATAATCGCGCAATTGAGCACCATCAAAAACATAATCATAAACTGGTAATAATTCGCGTACAGCCTCAATCGGCTCCGTTACAACATAGCTGAACAAATCTGGATATCCGTGCTCATGGGCTTCTTGAGAGAGCAGTAGTACCAACAGGAAGCTGTAAAGTCCGGGCCCAAACTCTCCTCCTTCCCACATTAGATACGCCTTGGGGGCGCCGAGGTGTGGGGTTCCGAGAAATATCAGCTGGTCGACGTCTTGTTCGTATGCGTCCGACTGGATGTACTGCCGGGCGACAAGACCGCCCATCGAATGTGCGACGAGGTCAACCTTCTCGCAACCGCAAATGTTTTTTACTTCATTTATCTTTTGTTTGAGAAGCACCGCAGTTTCTATGTTCGACTGCCTCCAATCATACGGGAAGGTGAAAAGGTCTAATCCCGGAGTGTACGCGTTTATATCGAGCGTCGCGATGAGGTCATCGTACGTATGCAGTATCGGGTCTATTACCCATTCTCCGTTGTGCTCCTGCGAACCGAGTATACCCGGGACAATGATTACCGGGTCAGGCGAGTCTTCTGGAGGTTCGCCCCATTTCCAGTCGATGACACCCCAACCGTTACTCGGCGGCGGGTTTGAACCATCCCGGAAGAAATTTAAGAATCGAGGTAGGTCGAACTGAAACGCTGGGCCGGTGCGTACTTCCCAAACCGCCGCAAAAAATGGCTCTCCCTGTTGCGGATCGTTTAAAGGGAAAGGACGGTTCATTACCGCTTCCGTCGCAAATCCCATAAAGTTGCCAGCACCTGTCGAACTTCCGACAATGCCACGAAATAATCCGCCGTAGTGCGGAGCGAGAGGGGTGCCCGGCGGGATAGTGCCCACGTTCCACGTGCAGGCTTCAGTTGTCGTAGCGACCTCGTAAAAACCACCTTCAACAAAAGACTCCGTGTACGGAGGGCAGTAGAAGCCTATTTGATGTGGGCTTGAGGTGGCATCGGCATGCGCAACTGTCGCAAAGCCTAGGGCTGCAACAAGAACAGCGGCACCCATCATCTTCATGAAGACGATTGTATCACTCTAAATCGCTGTATTTTAGCTATTTACGACCCAATCGCTTGCATGAATGCAGGGTCGGTTTCGACGAGGCCGGGGGCGTCGCGGCGGAGCCGCTCGACGATTTGGAGTGCTTTGTCCTTGTCGCCCGTCAGGAAGTAGAGCTTCGCGAGATCATACACTTCCTCGTACTTCTCTGAATCCTCGGAAACAAAGTCCTGCATAAAACGGAGAGCGTTCGGCCAATCCTCAATACCGATGTAGTACTTTATCGCGCGCTGCGCCGTGTCGGCGTGTGGTTTCGTGTAGAGCGCGAGTCCTTCTGCCGCCCAGTTCGCCGCTTCTATGCGCTCTCCCATCACAAGGTAGAGTCCGGCGATGATGAAGCGCGGTTCCGCATAATTCGGAACGAGCTCCGTATATTCCTTGAGCACCTCAATGGCTTCCCGATACGCCTGATTGCGTGCGATGCCAGTTGCCGCATCTCCTTTTTTGAGCGAAATGTTCGCGAGCAGGTACCACGGCTGAATACGCTTGGGCGAGAGTTCAATAGCGCGCGCCAAGACCGCCCGCAGAAATTCCTCGTCCACTTCCGCAGCTTCCGGCGCGGAATCGAGCACATGTGCGAGATACACGGCCGTGCGCGCGTCATACGGATAGCGCTCGTAGTTTGCGGCTAGCGTATCGCGCGCGAATTCATAGGCAGTGATGAGTTCTTCGCCTTCAAGCATGTGCTGTTGACGATCTGTATACATGGAGTAGAGCTGGTACCCATACTCAATATCAGCATAGGTATTGAGTGAAAGTCCGCGCTCGAGGACGCTGGTCGTGCGATCTATATCAACGATGTGGTAGATGTATGCTTCCGCGAGCGCGAGATTGGCGCGAAGCGGCTGAATGAAAACCGGGTATAGAAACGTGAGTATGACCACGCCTGCGAGAAGAGACACGTGGCGCGGAAGCGTGATGCGCGATGGGGTTGTGGAAGTCGTTTCGTCCGACGCAGCATATGCGGCGGCAAGAAGCGCCAGTAAAAGCCACAGCGTCATGGAGGTATCGAACACGAAGAAGTTCTGCATGGCATACACGAGCACCGCGAGCAGAATATAGAGACCATACGTAGCTTTGAGGTCTCCGAGGGGTTGCTCTCCGCGTTTCTGCCAAAGCCGCCAGCTTGTCCACGCGAGCGACGCGACTAGCGCGAAATATAACAGAAAGCCAAGGATGCCGTACTGCACAAAGTAATCGAGATATGCATTGTGCGAACGGTCGAACCACTGTTCGACGATGGCGCTCGGGTCGTAGACGCGATTAAAAAGGATATCTACGTGCTCCGCACCCACGCCCGTAATCGGCTGCTTTAGCGCCTCGCGCCCGACGTTCTCCCACACGAAGAGCCTGCTTGAGACGGTCACATCTTCAAGCGAGATAGAAGCTATACGCTGAAGGGGTGCGATGGGCACTTGCGCAATTTGCTCGCGAAATCCGACAAAAAGAGCCGCGACGAGAAGTGCTGCGGCAAGGCCGCCGCGCGCGTATGTGCGTCGGCGTCCCTCACCTCTCCAGGCAAGGTATACGGTGATCAAGAGACCGATGAGTACGAAGGCGAGGATGCCGCCGCGAGTCGCGGTCAAAAAAATGGCAAGAAGCTGAAGCGCAGCTCCACTGAAGAGCACTTTCGCCGTCCACGGAGCGTGGCGCATGGCACGCCAGTATTCCGACACCACGGAGAGCGTCGCGAAGAACGTGAGCCCTAGGTATGCCGCGAGAAATGCCGCATTGCCCAAGGTCGAGCCGACGCGGCCGCGGGTCTCATCGGTGATAAGCGGAATGTTCACTCCGAAGGTCAACTGGAGCCACTGCAACACGGCGTAGAGCGCGACGAGGGAGCCGACCCACGCGACAGCCGTGAGCAATCGCCGCAGAAAATCTTTGTCCGCATACAAAAGAATAAGATAAAAGAAGAGGACTGCCGCCGTGAGGGTCAGCAAGCCGTCGCCGCGGTCGTAGATAGACCAAAAGCTGTGATAGAAATCGGTGCCGACAAATGACGTTATATACGCAACAACAAGCAGGGCACCGGGAATCCACGATACAAGATGCCGCAAGCGGCCGAAGCGGAATGTATGTCCGGAGAATACGAGATAGACAAACGCGGCTGCTGCCACAATGGCGAGTGCGCGGAAAAAAAGCGTTTTCGGCGCTACGAACGGATACAAAAGCCCTTCGACGTATACGAGCGGCAATACTGCCGGCGCAAGTAAAATCCAAGGAAACGCCCTAGCGATAAGCTCCGTCATTCAAAATTGGACTCTTCGGGACTTGCGCTCAAGGTTTCCTGCGCAGCCGTGAGTGCCTCCGTATCCTCCGGCATGTACCAGCGCAAGAAATCAATGTACGCACGGTGGTACTGGATAATGTGCGATTCCGCTTGAATGGCATTTTCGAACGCGACTTTCGCGCTTTCGAGCGCGCCGAGGCGTGCAAGAAGCTGGCCCATGTTGTGCCACGCAAGCCCTGTTTTGTCGGCGTCTTCGGTAAGCGCGCGCCCCAGATACTCATACTCTTTCTTTCCGTCGCCTAGCAAGTGATGTTGATTGGCGATACCGACGTAGAGAATGTAGTCCGGCTCTTCCCCTTTCCCCAACATTCCCTCGAGTCGCGCTATCTCCGCTCGCGCACCCGCTTCCAATTCTCCGTCGTCGTTATGAGAGCCCTCGAGCTCCCAGGATGCAACGCGCTCGCCGGGCTGGAGCGGGAATGGATGTTGAGAAGAGGAGCCTCCCCACATCCACCATGCGCCGAGGCCGAGAATAATGAGAGCCGCCGCCCCGAGAGCGATGTTGCGCCAAGGCGATGAGGTGGCTAGCGAGGTGTCTTCCGTACTCACATTTTCTGCGGGATTCTCCATGAGCGCAAAGTGTACCTCAAGGCACAAAAACTGCAAACCCCCCAAAAGAGGGGGGTTTGTGTGCAAAATGCCTTTTGGCTACATGCCTGCAACGAACGCCCTCGTCTTCGGGCCGAAGTAGCCGACCGATGGCGTGATGCCGTTCGCCGCTTGGAACTTCGCGAGTGCCGCCTGCGTCAATGAACCAAAGTAATTCGTTTCATTGCCGGGGGAGCCAACGCCGCTTTCAGCTATTATGAAGCCATTCGCGTTCAGGAATTGCTGAAGAGCAAGCACGTCACCGCCTGTTCCACCGACTTCGAGGTCGCGGGTGAATGATGCGGATGCCGCTCCCGGCGCTCCCGTTGTTGGTGTGGGTGTAGAGACTCCCACAGCACCTCCTGCGTTTACGAACGCTCGGGTCTTCGGGCCGAAGTAGCCGACCGATGGCGTGATGCCGTTCGCCGCTTGGAACTTCGCGAGTGCCGCGCGGGTAAGACCGCCAAAGGTCGTCGTTTCGTTCCCCGGTGAGCCAGGGCCGCTTTCGGCAATCATGAAGCCGTTCGCGTTCAAGAATTTCTGGAGTGCGAGGACCTCGTCGCCCGTTCCGCCCACTTCGAGATTGCGAGTGAATACAGTGCTCGCGCCCTGTAATTGGGCAAGTTGAGATTGAAGGGCTGTAAGTTGTCCCTGGAGTGTCGCCGTGTCAGAGGTTTGTTGAGTTGTTGTGGGTGTTGTTGTCGCGGTCGTGGTAGTAGTCGTTGCTTGCGTAGTAACTTGCGTTGCCACACTGCTTCCACCGCCACCACCACCGCCGCCGCCGCCGCCGCCGCCGCCCGCAGCGGTCGTACAGAGCGTGCCTAGCGGCGTGATAACCACTGTGCGAGTGGCAGTTGCTTCATAGCGAAGGCGTGATTCTGAACCTGAGCAAATGTTCACTGTCGCGTCATCCAGAGTACTCGGGTTAAGCTCGTTCCGATCCGGCGCAGTCACTTCAAACACCGAGTTATCGAGAAGTGTCACGGAGACATTCCCGCTTTCAACCGTAATTGATTCCACGGTCGCGCTTGAGCCGGTCACGTTGAGAGTGATGCCATTGACCGTAAGTACAGTATCAGTCGTGAGGGTTACGTCGTCAGACGCCGCAAACGCGAAGACAGGGGCGAGAAGAAGAATCGCGGCTAAGCTTAAACCTGCTCGTGTGAGCGTGCGTGTCATATATTATTTGAGTTTACTAGAGCTGCTAAATGACACGACGCTTATCGTACTGCCCAGAAGTTGAGTGAATTGATCCCGGTCGCTGTTGTGACGGTGAACCCAAGATTTGTGATGTCAACTTGAATCACATCCGTAGCGGTCGAGGAGGCCGCTTGAATGACGAATACGTCGGGCAGAGAACTGGTCGCTTGCACGAATATCCTGTCTCCGGAAACTACTCCTGTTGCACCCGCGCAGGAGGCCATGCCGGTCGTGGAAGCAGTGATGGTCACCGTGGGGAATGTGCAATATCCCGTTACCATACCGTTTATAGTGGTTGCGTTGGGCTCATCCCCTACTTTTACCGCCGAGGTACTAGCCGTCCCAACGAGAACAAGATTGGTTGCAGTTAGTGTTATGTCGCCATCCGTAGCGTTGGCAATCGTTTCGCCATTGCGAAGTGTGATCACGCCGGTAGAGTTGATGGTCGTCGTTGCCGTGCCGCCGAAGTAAGCGGTGTCGTGCACAGAGAATCTGGTCGAGGAGGCCTGTATCATAGAGGTGAGGCCTGTGAGCGTGGACGCGCCGGTGACGCTAAGTGTCCCGCCAGTTGAAATATTCGTTGAGATGGTCGTCGCCGCGCTGACGCCGCCTACGACAAAAAGAACGCCGACGAGAACGGCGAGGATCATCTTCAGCAAATTGCTGTCCCTGATAAGTGAAAACGTGCTTTTCATAAATAGTATGATTATTGCTAATTTCTTATAATTATTTCAATTGTCTCAATTGAAACTTACAGGCCAGAGGCCCGCGTATACTTTGCAAGTATAGACCTTTTTGCCCGCCGCTTCCGTTTTTCCCAAAAAGGTGTGGATATCTTTCAGTCTCCAATAGGAAAGTAGTGGGGGGGTTCCGCCCCCATAGCAACAGCCCCTCACCAAATGTTGGTGAGGGGCTGGAGCTGTTTGCCGGATCGTTCTCCTCCGGCCAGAGCTAGCTAAGAGTAGCTAGAAACCATGCGACTAGAACGCGACGTTCCTGTTCCCGATCGGGAGAGGAAGAGACTTCACGAGGTAGTCGTTGGTCCAGTCAGCGGTCGTCGCGCTGTGCGAGGTCGCCGAGCGGTCCGTCCACACGAACGTGTTCGTGGCATTGCCAGCCCCTCCTGCGTTCATGTTCGCGAACGTCGTTGACGTCGCGGATGTGGTGTTCGGATTGGCGATCCGCACGCTCAAGTTGCTTCCCGCCGCGAGACCTCCTACTGTCGTACGCAATTCGTACAACTGTGAGGCGCCGGCCGCAAGCTGCTGTTCACTGTCAGCAATGAAGATAATGTCACCTGACGTTGCGGTAGTAGTGAACATCTGCGACTGGTTGGCTTGGCTACCTGTCGTCGTCGAGAAGGAGCCTGCCACGCTGACGTTCGCCGGCATGCGGTACAGCTTGACCGTCGTCGTTGCGTCGAGCGTTACTGCCGCCGTCTTGTTGATCGCGAAGACAGCCTTTCTCCAGCCCATAGAGCCGCCGGAGTTCGCGCTGACCGTGAAGCGTCCGATGACTTGGTCTGAACCGGCGACAAGTGCGTCGGTTATCGGAGTCGATGAGAGCGTCGGGATGGAACCGCGGACGACGAAGTCGCCCGAGCCTGCGGTTGCAGACCCGTCTAGGTCAGCACCGTCAAGCGTTGTCGTTGCAGTGCCCGAGCTGTCAACTGCTCTGAATCCGTCGGTTACACCGTTGTCGATAAGGACCGAGATGGTCTTACCGGATGATGCACCGGACGAGAGTGTCGGGATGTTCACGAGAACGTCAACATCTCCGCTGTCATCAGCAGGGATGAAGAAGTCGAGACCGGTGAAGGTCGCCGTCGCGTGTGTCTGCTGCGCTCCTGAAGAGAGCGTGAGCGACCCTGTCTTTTCTTCTGTCGCACCAAGAGAGTTCTTGTAGCGTAGTTTGACAGATGCGACTGAAGTCGCCGCGTCTGCCGGGATTAGCACTTTCAACTCTTCGACCTTGAAGGATGAGTTCTGGGTCGTGAAGGTGAACGAGCCGGCTTGGACGTCGGACGTACCTGCGACGACGTTCAGTGAGTCGGGGTTCCCCGCACCTACGGCCGTTGTGAATGTACCCGTGCCGACCGTGATGGTCTGGAGAGTGAGATCAGTGCCGACGGTAATTGCATTACCGGTCGTGAGTCCTGTACCACCTGTATTTCCAGAGCCTGACGTGATCACTGCCGTCCAAGTACCGGCGTTAGAGCCGGACTTGATGTTACCGACGATGTCTATCGTCTTCGAGCCCGAAGCCGGAATGTTGAAGTTGACCGAATACGTGTTCGTAGCGCCGAGCGTCGGCTTCGTCGTGCCTATCTGCGTCCCCGTGGCGTTATCCACAAGCCGCATGTCGGTAATCGTTGCCGCCTCGTCAGTCGAGAGTGTGACCACGATGGTGTTCACGTTCACCCCTTCCGTCGCGCTCGCGGAGAGCGTGAAGCTTCCGAGTTTCGCGTTCGAGGTGCCGGCAATCATGGTCTGATCACCATACCCTGATGCCTTAGACGCGGTGAGTGCGGCGGAGGTAAGCGTAACCGTGTTCGCCGCCAAGTCCGAACTCGGAATGTTGAGGGATGTGAGTGATACCTGGCCCAGACCGTTCGAGGAGCCGTCATCAAGAGTGATGGCTGCTGTTTCGCCAGAGACGAATGCCGCGCCGGTTGTCGATTTGGCATCTGCGTAGATGTCAACGATACCCACTTCCCCTGCTTTGAGAATCATGCTTGAGCCGAAGGTGAATTCAATGTCCGTCGCATCGGTCAGGTCCTTCGTGGAGCCGACCTGTACGCCGTTAAAGAACACCTTACCGTTGTCAAGACCGCGATCAGCGCTGGTGTTGGCGTTAACGTTGAGAGACTCAACCTTGACGTCTTCTCCTGCGGCGCGCATCTCGAAGGTCGCCCATTTGACGTTCGATATGCCGGGCGCTACTGCCGATGAAAGCGAGTTCGCCGCCTTCACGACTGAAACGGTTCCGACGTCGATAGTCGCCGAAGTGGCCGAACGCGCCGAGAAGGCGCTGCCAGCCGCTGTTGCAAGGATCGGTTGGTTCAAGTCGGTATCAACGAAGCGTGCATCGCCTGCACGGCGAAGTGAGAACTGGAAGGTCGAGTTTGAGCCGCCGACGATGTCGCCGACAACTTTAATCACTCGTCCACCCGTCTCAAGACGCTTGGGAGCTCCTGTGAGGTCCCAGTAAAGAGAGGCCTCGCCCGAGTTGAGCTGCGCAAGCGTGTTACCTACCTGCACGCCGTCAACGAAGAGCTGTAAGTTCTTGATGTCGTCATTGTCGATAGAACCGATGTTACGAAGCTGGAACGACTGCAGGTCGACTGCGCGCGTCCCGATAGTAACCGTGTTCTGCCACACGACGTAGTCGTCCTGCGGAGCGACTGCCGTTGCAGACGGAAGCGTCGTTCCGCCGAAATCAGCTGTCGCGAGCGTTGCCGCCGAGACTGTCTGAATACCGCCGGTGATCGGAAGAACGACTGTCGTGTCGAGAGCTCCCGACGCCGCTACTGAATTGAGTTGTACCCCGACTTGCTGGCCGGAAGTGCCCGTATCAATGTCAGAACGTACGGAGATGGATCTTGATTGGCCCGGAGCGAGCGAGAAGAGACCCGCCGAATCGTTGAAGCTGAACGCCGAGTTCGAGACTCCCGCTGAATCCGTGAGCCGCGCTGCCCCTTCGTAGAGGTAGACGGCCTCCAGAGTCGCGTCGTTCGATACGCCAATGCGCATGAACGCAAGGTTCGTCACGTTGATGGTCGAGCCGGTCGGGTTCGAGAAGGTGAACTTCCCGAGTTCGCCGATGGCCTGGCCCGCGACGAGTGCGACGTTTACGGGCGAGTCTGCTGCGAGCATGACCTTGAGGCCGTTACCCGTTATCGGAACTCCCGGACCTGGAGTGACTACGCCTCCACCTGCGCAGAGGCTGTTTGCCTTTGCACGCGAGGACGGACCCCAGTAGCCGGTGCCGGCCGAAAGGCCTACCGGTGCCAAGATGTCAGCTGCGAACTTATTCTGGAATTTAACGACCGCAGCTTTGGTGATTGAACCAAAGTAGCTCGTTTCGTTGCCAGGAGAACCAGCTCCTGTTGTGGCGAGTTGTGTGCCATCAACGCTGTTAAGGAATTTCTGAATCGCCATCACTTCGCCACCACTGTTACCCATTGAGTGATTGCGTGTGAATGTAGCGCATACAAGACCACCGGTCTGTTGCGAGCCACCACCCTGAAGAGCGGCGATTTGTGCGAGCAGTGCCTGGATCTGCGCCTGAAGACTTTCAAGTGTCTGCGCACGCGCCGGTGTGGCGAACGTGAACATAACTCCGAAAATCATCGAGACAGCCAAGAGTACTGCCGCAACATTTTTTGTTGCTAATGATTTACTCATATTTTGTTTTGACCTTTTCCTTATCATCCTAAAGAGAATGACAAGGCGCACATGCGTCCTTTCGACGAGAGCGCTTGTGCATTTTTTGTGGCCTCCCTTTCCGTTAAGAATAAAGAGACTACTAATAATCGGTGCACGTATGCACCTCATATCGCGTCTTCGTTCGGACGAAATGAAAATAAATTTTCATTTCGGATCCTCGCTGGCCGCGATAACTTTTGCTAGCCCCGCTTTTTCGCTTATTAAATATTTGCGAAAAGAACGGAGGTTAGCAGCAATGTGTAAGACTGAATTTCTGGTGAGCGGTATTACTAGCCTGGATGAAGCAGGATTTCAGTAGTGCGCACGCTCAACTAATGTGAGCTTTGCGTTTCTTTCCCTATGAAAGTTGTCAACGAACTACGCAGAGAGCGGCCGGTTGCCACCTGCTTTGCGGATGCGCCTCCGCCGAATTGGCGGATTGACTGGGCGACATCAGCGCAATTATATATCAGCAGGTCCTAGGCACCCCATGCCCGTGTCTCTCCGTTTTGTGGATAACTAATGCGCAAAAAGAGCCCATTTTGGGGCCTCCCTGCTTCATGAGCTATCGGTCCCACATTACCTCCCCTCCCAAAGGGAGTCAATAGAAGAGACGCGGGCGAATACTGAATCTTTCACCGTTTTCACGGTGCCTACATGTACCGTTCCCCGATCCGCGAAGGCCCTCCTCTTATTATTGTATGTCCCGCTCTTTCGCTACTGAATAAGAGCATATCTGCTCCATCGCTTAAAACCGCTCTTTTTCACGCGGCCCTGCCCGATAAGCCGCGCTAATTCTCGCTGCACCATCTTCTCGCTATACTCGGGAAGATTTGAGGATATATCCTTAATGCCGAGTTCCCCCTGCGACTTCAATATTTCGATCACTGCCTGCGAACGTGTATCAAAGCCGGCGATACTCGAAGACTTCCCCGATGTCCTTGATGTGTCCTTTATGAGAGCAGTGTCCTTTAGAACTTCCTGTGGCGAACGTCCTCCAGAGATTCTCGACGCATGTTCCACACTCCCATCCCTAATGTCCAAGAGTTCGTCCTTTGAAAATGAGACGCTTTCCGAGAGGCCGGTACGCTGCGATAAAACGAGAAAGTTGCCCAACTCATCGAGGGCTTCCGTCACCGCGTTCGTGTTTTGCAGTGAAAGATAGCCTGCGAGCGAAAGAATGCGCATGAGGGAAATGAGCTCGCGGATGAGGGCCTGGGCAGTGTGAAGAGGCAGGGACGCGGGAGCCCGCATTTCATCCCGAAGATCAAGGAGGTCTGAAAGGAGTTTGACGCTTAACCTCCGTGCCTCCATCCGGGCAGGCTCATGTTCAGGCACGTGGCCTGTTAGGATGTGGATTGCGGCGACCAACCGTTCAGCCCTTCGGTAGGCCCTGTCACCGGATATGTTCCGTCCAAAAGGATTCGTACGAATAGAGCTGGCATCAAGTGTCTTGGAGAGGTCATTTGTCCTTTGTACGTCCTTATTCTCGTCCATAACGTTGCAGTCATCTGTCTTAGAAGCGTCTCATATGCCGTCCGTCGATTATATAAAGGACGGGGAAAAGCGCAACGAACGCTCGTAGGCGTTTGATCGTGGTCTCAAGGATGTCCGTAATAGTGAAACAGGAGGTCTTGGGAGAAATGGAGGTATCGATGGCGCCGGGACGGCTCTTCGCGCCGGAAACAGGGTCACGGAAACCTCGCGAGAGAGAAAATTTCTATGAAGAATCCCCTCCTCCAAGGTATGATGTATGCCAATGAGACACGGGAAACGAAACGATAAAAAGAAACGCCGGAGTGACGACAAGGATGCATTGCCACGGATAAGCACGGAGGCGATGCGCGGTGTCATCGCTGTTTTTTTCATCGCGCTCGCCGGTTTTCTCATTCTTGCGAACTTCGGCAAGGGCGGCGCGATCGGCGCAGCTTTGTACGAGTGGCTCTCATGGCTCCTTGGTATCGGATATATGCTGCTTCCCCTCTCGCTCCTTTTGACGAGCCTAGCCATCCTTCGTTCTTTCGAAAAGCATTTCGGCATCGTTCAATTCGGGAGTGTTGTTATCTTTCTTCTTTCAACACTCGGTATGGTTAACCTTGCATTCCCGGGAAAAGGCGGGCTTCTCGGTGCGAGCGTTTCGAACCCGATAGTTCTCGCCGTGGATACAACGGCGACGATCGTATTTTTATCCGCATTCACTATCGCGGCACTCATTGTTGCGTTCGATATTCATCTTGGTTCCGTCTTCACCGGATTGCGCGAACGTTTTCGCCGTACGGAAATGGAGCCTCAACCCGGTGAAGCGATCGATGCGGCTGTCGTCGGATTGCCAGTCGAATCTTCAGAGCCCGCCCCATCTCTGCAAAACACTGAAGAAGAGCAAGGACAGGCAGAGAAAGAGAAAAGCGCGGCGGGCGGATTTGGCTCGCTTTTCAAGAGAAGCGAGGCAAACGCTGAAGGATTCCCGCCTATCGCGGCAACAGGGAACGCCTATACTCCCCCGCCCACTTCGCTCTTATCAAAAAATAGGGGGAAACCTGAAGTGGGCGACGTGAAAGCGAACATGAACATTATTCGTCGTACGCTCCAGAATTTCGGCATTCAAGTAGAGATGGATGAGGCGTCGATAGGGCCGACCGTCACGCGCTATGCGATGAAACCCGCGGAAGGCGTCCGGCTCTCGAAGATAGTCGCGCTTCAAAGCAACATGGAGCTCGCTCTGGCCGCTTCCCCTATTCGTATCGAGGCGCCGATACCCGGAAAATCGCTGGTCGGCATCGAGGTGCCGAACATCGCGCGAACGACGCTGGGTCTGGCCCCGCTTCTCTCGGATGAAGCATTCACGCGCTCCGACAAACCGCTTCTCATGGCTCTTGGGCGCTCGATCACTGGTGCGCCGCATTATGCGGACCTCGCGCGGATGCCGCACGTGCTCGTTGCGGGAACGACGGGTGCAGGAAAATCCGTCGCCATCCACGATTTCATCATTTCGCTTTTGTATCGCTGCGGCCCAGAACGGCTTCGGTTCATTATGATAGACCCGAAGCGGGTCGAGCTGACATCCTATAATTCCATTCCTCACCTTCTCACTCCCGTCATTACAGATGCGAAAAAGGCAATCCTCGCGATAAAGTGGCTTGCGAAAGAAATGGAAAGACGCTACAACATCCTCGAAACGGAGCGGGTGCGCGACATCGCTTCGTACCACGCGAATGTCGTCGCTCCCGCGATAGAAAAGAAGCAAGAAAACGACGAGAAACAACTTCCGGAAGCGATGCCGTATATCGTCGTTGTCATCGATGAGCTCGCAGACATCATGTCGACCTACCCGCGCGAGCTTGAGGGGGGCATCGTGCGATTAGCGCAGATGAGTCGCGCCGTGGGCATTCACCTCATCCTTTCTACCCAACGCCCTTCCGTCAAGGTCATTACGGGGCTCATTAAAGCCAATATTCCCGCCCGCGTGGCCTTGCAGGTCGCTTCGCAGATAGACTCGCGCACCATCCTCGACACCGGCGGCGCAGAGAAACTGCTTGGCTCGGGAGATATGCTCTTCCTCTCAGGAGAGATGTCGAAGCCGCGGCGCATCCAGGCGCCGTTCATTTCCGAGAGCGAGGTCAAGAAGGTGGTCGCCTATGTCGCTAAATCGGGAGAGGGGCAGCTGCAGGACGAGATCGACTTCTCGGAACAAAGAATGAATAACGGGACCGACGCTATTTTTGCTTCAATGGGCGAGGACGGGAGCGAAGACGATGAGCTCTACAGTGAAGCGAAGCGCACTGTCGTCGAGGCGGGAAAAGCGTCGACCTCGTATCTTCAGCGGAAACTTGGGGTAGGCTATGCGCGCGCGGCGCGTCTCATGGACCTCCTTGAAGAACGCGGTGTCATCGGCCCTTCCGACGGGGCGAAACCGCGTGAGATCATCGGAGCAGGGAATGCGGATGAATTAGCCCGCGAACCTGAAGAAGACGGAGAAAGTCCTGAAAAAGAACGTGTTTAGAAATTGTTATGAGCGGAGCGAATTATAAGTTCTTAACCCGACACACGCCACTCCAATATCATCAGTGTTTATTATGGAGTGTCCCAATGCTTATACGTATGAAAGCGATAAAAGAATGGCGTGTGACGGGTGTAAGATTTTCTAGGCTCGCTATGCTCGCTAACAAAATCTAACATGCTCCCCTATCGCGACAGCCGCCTTGTTCACTTCATCCTGCTCGCTTTTTTCGTTGCGGTAGTCGCATATGCGTTCTTCGAGGGGCAAGCGCTTCTGCGAGGACCGACGATAAACGTCTCTCCACGGGTCATGGAAGTATCCGATTCATTCGTCGTCGTCAGCGGCACGGCGGAACGCATCACGCAGCTTTCTCTGAATGGCGCGCCGATAGCCATCACGGAAGACGGCGCGTTCGAGGAAGGGTACGTCCTGACCCCGGGGTACAACCTTCTCATTCTCGACGCGCGTGATAAGTACGGGAAGACCACGCAGCGCTCCATCGAGATCTTTTATAAAGAACCGACGTCTCCTTCCCCAGAAGGAGTGGCAGACGAGTTTTGAATGGATATACTTGATTCTTACCTATGGCACTCTCAAAAAAAGAAAAGGCTCCGCCGAAACAAACCGGCACCGGAACGGATAAAGATATCGAGCGAGCGCTTTCGGAAATAAAAACCAAATTCGGCGATGAGGCCATTATGAAATTGGGCGATCAGCCCAAGGTGGACGTAGACGCCATTCCCACGGGCTCTATCGGCGTCGACTGGGCTCTCGGCATCGGCGGCCTTCCTCGCGGGCGCATCATCGAGATATTCGGACCGGAATCTTCGGGCAAGACCACGCTGTGCCTTCACGTGGTCGCCGAGGCGCAGAAAAAAAGCGGTGTCTGCGCATACATTGATGCGGAACATGCGCTTGATCCGGAATACGCGAAAAAAATCGGCGTGAAGATAGAAGACCTGCTCGTCTCACAACCCGATACGGGAGAGCAGGCGCTCGAGATAGTCGAATCTCTCGTGCGAAGTGGGAAAATAGACGTTATCGTCATCGACTCCGTCGCGGCGCTCACGCCGAAAGATGAAATAGAGGGCGACATGGGAGCACAACATGTCGGAAAACAAGCACGGCTCATGTCGCAGGCGCTTCGCAAATTGACCGCAATCGTCTCGAAAACGAAAACGGTCGTCATCTTCATCAACCAGATACGCATGCAGATAGGCGTTATGTTCGGGAATCCGGAAACGACGCCGGGAGGCAAGGCGCTTAAGTTCTATACGTCGGTGCGCATCGACATCCGCCGCATCGCACAGATAAAGAAGGGGGACGAGGTGATGGGAGGACGCCATCGCGTGAAAATAGTGAAGAATAAGATTGCAGCGCCTTTCCGCCAGACCGAATTCGACATGCTCTACGGCGAAGGTATTTCAAAAGAAGGCGAGGCGCTCGCGCTCGGAGAACGGTTCGGTGTTGTCGAGAAATCCTCCGGAGGCTCATATCAGTATGGGGAGCACAAGCTCGGCCGCGGCTACGACGCCGCGCGAACTTTTTTGCACGAGAATAAACCAATCCTTAATCAGCTGTTGAAAGACGTACGCAAAGGACTTGAGGGTGGAGGCGTGCCCAAAGCTCGCAGCGAATCGGAAGAATAATTTCTCAGAAGAACGTCCGGTTTATTGGACAAACCGGTATTTTTGCATAGAATAGCGAGCGTTATGTTGAACTACAACGAAGTGAAGCCGGGAGTCGCCGTGCTCGTCGAGGGTGAGCCGTATGTCTGCACATGGAATAACATCATGCAGAAGCAGCAGCGTCGGCCCGTCAATCAGACGAAGCTTCGCCACCTTATCCGCGGCAACGTCATCGAGTACTCGTTCCAGCAATCCGACAAACTGAAGGAAGCGGAGATAGAAAGCAAGCCCGCCGTCTTCATTTATGAACGCAAAGGAGAGTGGTGGTTCCATCCCGTCGGAAAACCGAGCGAACGATTCTCTGTAACCGAAGAACTGGTCGGAGAGTCCGGGAGATTCCTAAAGAGCAACACCGAGGTGTCGACTGAATGGTTCGATGGCAAATTATTCCGCGTCAAACTTCCTATTAAAGTGGAGTTGAAAGTTAAGGAGGCGCCACCGGATGTCCGCGGAAATACGGTGCAGGGCGGCTCCAAAGTCGTCGAACTCGAAACCGGAGTATCTATCAACGTGCCCATGTTCGTAAAACAGGGCGACGTCATCCGTATCAATACCGAAACCGGCGAGTACGTGGAGCGCGTGTAAGTTTTCAGTGATACTGTGGAGACGTAAAAGGTCCGAGATGCGAGGCGCGGAGAATGTGCCGTGCGAGTCGTACAAAAAAGACGACGAGTGCGGCACAGAGGCTCCGCAACGAAGCAGATTGGGCCTTTTTACGTACTCTACTTCTGGATGTATGGGAGCAACCCCATAAAGCGCGCCCTCTTTACCGCCGCTTCAACCGAGCGCTGTTGGCGCGCGGTCAACCCGGTGCGCTTTCTCGAGACGATGCGCCCGTGCGGATTGACGAACTGTTTCAATAGGTCGATGTCCTTGTAATCGACGTACTGAATGTCATTTTGGGTCAAAATATTCGCCATATAATCGTGTTATTTCCAATAATTAGAAAGGGATATCATCCGGGTTTATCTCATCCTTCGGATACTCTATGCCACCGCCTCCACCTGCCTCCGGTTCGTCGGCGGGAGCGCGTTTGCCGCCTCCGCCCGTTCCCCCGCCGGGGTTCGGCCCAAATTGTATCCGGTCCGCGATGACCTCCGTTCGGTACTGTTTCTGGCCGTCCTTTTCCCAGCTCCTCGTCTGCATGCGCCCCTCGACGAAGACTGAACGGCCTTTTTTGAGATATTGCGCGACGATATCAGCTTGTCTGCCGAATACGACGACATTGTGGAAATCCGCCTGTTCCTGCTTCTTGCCGTCTTTGTCGCGATACACGCGGTTCGTCGCAACGGAGAAATTACACACGTTGACACCCGAGGGAAGCGCGCGCAATTCAGGATCTCGCGTCAGATTCCCGAAAAGGAGTGCTTTATTGATGTACATATAGCTCTTAGCTTACCGCCTGAAGGATAGAGGTCAATGCGAAATATCACTCGGTCGTAATATCTTTGAGCGCTTTCTCGAGGTCTTCTTCCGAGACCGGCGCTTTTTCCTCGTCGGGAATAGCCCGGCGCGGAGACGATTTTATCGTATCAGTGCGGCGCACTTCTCGCAGTGTCGGAGCCTTCATCTTTGCACGCGTATCTTCACGCACCGTCTGGAACACGATGGAGCGGAGAATATCCGTGTTTTGCGCGAGGGAGTGTGCAAGGGCTTGTATTGTGGAAGGCTTCGCTTCGAATTTTATCCAGCCGAAATATGCGCGGTCGTACTCTGATTTCTTCGCGCCTTCGCCGCGGGCAGAGCGCGCGACCATTCCGTATGCGAGTCTTGTTGCGGATGGGGCGCCTTCTGCGATGAAATTCCCGCCTGCCTTCTCTATGCCGGAGCGTATGGCGCCGACGACTTTCTCAAGCTCTTCCTCTTTTACCGTAGGTAGAATGGTGTAGCCAATTTCATAGATGCGCAGAACATCCGCCGATTCCTCGGCCGACGTTGCGCTTCCCTCCACCATCACTGCATCTTCACTCATTGTAGCGGGCACTGTAGCACGGGCACTATGCTCTAGGCAAATTGCCTCCGGAGAGAAATACCCTCTTCACGTTCTCGATGACTTGTCCGCGCACCTTCTCCTCATCCTCGCCACGAATGCGGGCAATGGCGCGAACGACCTCGGCAACGTATGAAGGCTCGTTCCGCTTTCCTCGATGAGGCGCCGGCGTCACATAGGGGGCATCCGTTTCGGAGATCAGCATGTCGAGCGGCGCGTTCCGGACGACTTCGTCATAATCATGCGTAAACGTCAGAACGCCCGTAAATGACAGCGTGAAGCCAAAATCCAGGAACTTCTTCGCCGTTTCCCAGTCGCCTGCAAAAAAATGTACGTCGCCCTTCACTTTTGCGTGAGCCTTAAGTACTTCGAGTGCGTCTTCGTACGCGTTCCGTATATGAAGCATGAGGGGCTTCCCCAGTTTGTTCGCAAGCTCGATGTGTTCGACAAACGCTTGTATCTGCACGTCCTTCGTGCTTTCTTCGACCCGATAGTAATCGAGTCCGCACTCTCCTATCGCAATGACGCGCGGCGATTCCCCCAATGCTTCATATATGGAGGCGTCGAACACTTCGCCGCGTGATGTGAATTCTTTTCCGCCTTCACCGAGCTCTTTCACATCGTGATACGATTTTGACGTGTGAATGGGGTGTAATCCTATCGTCGCGTACACGTGTTCGTACTTTTCCGCGAGAGCGAGTGCGTCTGCCGAAGTGTCTTTCTGTGTGCCGACGACATTCATGCCGACGCCCGCATCTCTCGCGCGAAGAATGACTTCTTCCCTATCTTCCTTGTACGCAACAAAGTTCACGTGGCAGTGCGCGTCGAAGTATTTCATCTCCATATCAATCCTTGCGCGGGAACAGGTTCTCGGGTTTTTTGTTAGACATAATCGCCTCGATTATCTTTTTGCTCGTCTCCGGCATGAAGGGTTCGAGAAGGAGATCTATTGCCGCAAGTTCCCGCACTAACTGTGTGATTATCGCTCGCCCCTTTTCCACGTCAGTTTTTACTACCTTGAACGGTTCGGTCTGATTTATCTTTTGGTCGAGCGCCTGGACACGCAGCATGATTTGGTTCGTCGCCGCGTTGTAATCATAGGTGGCAAGCGCGTCGGTAAATTCGCTCGGGTATGGCACAAACTGGACCGCTACGGGACCGGGGAGATTTTTCTCCGAGAGCTGCATGATGCGTCCCGCCAGGTTACCGATACCGTTTGCAAGATCGGCGTTGTACGCCTCTTTGAAACGCTCCATAGTGACGTCGGAATCGTCGAACGGATGTACGTGGCGCGCGAGAAAGTAGCGAAGCGCGTCCGCACCATATTCGTCTACGATGGCCAATGGGTCGATGACATTGCCGACCGACTTCGACATTTTTTGCCCACCACTCGTGATGAATCCGTGATAAAACACCTTCTTTGTCGCCGGCAGCCCCGCCGAGAGGAGCATCGCCTGCCACATGATGGATTGAAAGCGCACCTGGTCCTTGCCGGCGAGCTGCAGCGTCTCGCCTTCCTCCCAGAACTTTTTGAAGTTTCCTTCAGGGTCGTCGGGCCAGCCGAGCGTTGAGATGTAGTTGGTGAGCGCGTCGAACCAGACGTACATGACCTGGTGCGCGTCTCCCGGCACAGCGACACCCCATGGCATTTTCTCCTTTACGCGAGAGATACTGAAATCCTCAAGCCCTTGTTCGACGAAATGAACGGCTTCAAGCCTCCGCCACTCGGGAACGATAACGTCCTCTTGGTTCAGGTACGCAAGTATCTCTTTTTGATACCTGCTCAATTTGAAGAAATAATTCTCTTCCTCGACCTCCACCGGCTCCATCGAAGGATGGTTCGGGCACTTTCCGTTTACGAGATCGCTTTCCTTGAGGAACGCCTCGTCTCCGACACAGTAGAGGCCTTTATATTTTTTCTTGTAGATGTCACCCGCTTTTTCGCATCGGCGCCACATCTCTTCTGCCGCCATTTTGTGATGCGGGTCGGTCGTGCGGATAAAGTGGAGTTCGGGAGAAAGGTCCAGTTTTTCTTTCAATTGGCGGAATTTGGCCGCGTATTCGTCCGTGTAGGCTTGCGGGTCTTTCCCACTTTCTTCTGCCTTCTGGAATATCTTCAATCCGTGCTCGTCGGTGCCCGTGTTGAAAAACACTTCATCGCCCAGAAGCGCACGGTATCGGGCGATGATGTCCGCCTGCACCATCTCAAGAGCGAAGCCGATATGGGGATCGGCGTTCACGTACGGAAGAGTCGTTGTGATGTAGAAAGCCTTCTTCATGCGGCAGCGCAGTATACGCTATCCCGAACTCTCCCTTTCGGGCATCACGCGCCAGCCTCGTATGTCTTTCGCCAATTCCTGAATGGTCGCCGCTATAGGGACAGAAAGGAGAACGCCCAAGAATCCGGCCAGCTGTCCGCCCACGATGAGCGCCAGAATGACCAGGAGCGGCGGCACGCCGACGACCCGTGTCACGACCAACGGATAGATGAGATGATTCTCGAATTGCTGAACGATGACGTAGAGCGCAGTCGTAAGAAGCCCCAGCGTGAATCCGCCGCCGATGAGCGCGATCACGATTGCCGGGATCGCGGCAAGTATCGGACCGAACACGGGGATTATCTCGAAGAGCGCGGCGATAACGGCAAGAAGAAGCGCGTGCTTGACGCCGAGAATGGTCAAGCCGAGGTACACGAGCGTTCCGACAATGATGGCGAGAAGAAGCTGGCCTTGCATCCAGAGCCCGATCTTCCGCCGTGAGCGCTCCCACAGATCAAGCACGTACTCCTGATAGCGAAGCGGCGTGACGACCCGAAGAAAATCATCCACGCCTGTCCGCAGTACGGCAAAGTAGAACGAGAAGACGACGATGAAGAGGAACGAGAGCACGCCGCCGAACACGTTCGCGATGGCGCTGAAGGCGTTGCCATAGAGTCCGGCCGCGCCTAAGTATCCGCGCATACCCTCCATCAAGACGTCGGTAGAAATGACGGGCGCTCCCTGCGGCCCAAAGAAGCTCGCGTACTCGTCGTACGCTACCCATTGATTGAACGTCTCAAGATAGACAGGAAGCGCCGCGATGAACGCTGCCAAGTCGCTGAAAAGCGACGGAACAAAGAAGAAGAATATCCCGAAAAAAGTGCCAAAAAGAAGAACATAAACGAAGAGAACCGCGAGAACGCGCGGCACTTTCCTGCGTGCGAACGCCTCGACAGCAGGCTCTATCGCTGAAGCGATGACAATGGCCGTCAGAAGAACGAGTACGATATTTTGAAGCGTATAGAGAAGCCACGCTCCCGCGAGAATGAGTACGGTCTTGAATATCGTGCCGGCCGTTATCGAAATGCCGAAATCCCGACTTTCCATGGCCTTATCGTAGCATAGTACGCCACGCGCTTCCGCTACCGAATGATGCTTGAAAGTTCCGAGGCGCTGACGCGCATCTGTTCGCCCGTGTCGCGGTTGCGCACCGTGACTGTGCCATCGTCGAGTGTCTGGAAATCCACGGTGATGCACGCAGGCGTGCCTATCTCATCCTGCCTTCGGTATCGCTTCCCGATGTTGCCGTTATCGTCCCACATGATCTGCGGCACCGTTTTCTTGAGTTCGGCGTATATCTCGCGTGCCTTCGCGACAAGCTGCGGTTTATTCTTGAGAAGCGGGAAGACCGCGGCTTTTATCGGCGCTACTGCGGCGTTCAGTTTCAAATACGTACGCTTTTCACCGCCGAGCTCGTCCTCGGTATATGCGGCAACAAGGAGCGCGAGAACGGTCCTATCAACGCCGAACGAAGGTTCGATGACATGCGGCATGATGGGTTCCTTGCCTTCTTCGTCGGTAATTCTCAACTCCACTCCTGAAGCCTTCGAATGCGCGGCGAGGTCGAAATCGGTGCGGTACGCGAGGCCATAGAGCTCTTTCCGCCCGAACGGAAAATCGAACTCGAAATCAATCGTCCGCTTTGAATAGTGCGCGCGCTCATTATCCGGCACTTCAAGTTCGTGGACGAGCGCACGCGGGATGCCGATTGCCTCATTGAACGCATGCACGTTCTCGCGCCACAGTTCGAACGCGCTATCCCATTCGCTCGGTCGGACGAAATATTCTATTTCCATCTGCTCGAATTCGCGCGCGCGGAAGAGGAAATCGCGCGGCGCTATCTCGTTCCTGAATGCCTTGCCTATCTGCCCGACGCCAAAGGGCAATTTCGGATGGAATGAGTCGATAATGTTCTTGAAATTCACGAAGATGCCGCCCGCCGTCTCCGGACGAAGATACGAAACGGACGCCTCGTCCTCTGCGGCGCCGACGTGCGTCTTGAACATCATGTTGAATTGTCGAACCGCACCGAACGCGCCCCCGCATTCCGGACATTTCTCTCCCACTTGGTCCGCGCGGAAGCGACGTTTGCATTTCTTACACTCGACGAGCGGGTCAGAAAATCCGGTGACGTGCCCACTCGCTTCCCACGCTTTTGGATTCATCAAGATCGCGGCATCGACGCCGTACATGTCTTCGCGCTCTTCTACGAACATCCGCCACCAAATGTTCTTCACGTTATTCTTGAGGGCGACGCCGAGGGGGCCATAATCCCATGTGCCTGAAAGTCCCCCGTATATATCGGAGCCGGGATATAGAAAACCGCGCCGCTTCGAGAGGGATACGAGTTTCTCCATTGTTGCTTCTTCCATAGATACGGTATCTCTACCCTAGAGATGCGAGAAAGGCAATCCCTATTTAATGACAGTTGCTTGCGTCGAATTAAATCCGGGGTCGCCGACGATGTTCGTTGTGACGTTCTGTGCCGTGCGAGAGACCAGAGCTCCTGCCGCATCAGTGCCTGTGAGCGTGATACCGAGAAGAAGCGGCGGCTCCTGCCCAATTTGGCTCGTTGAGGGCGTGAAGCCTATGGCTATCGCAGCTTGCCGCGGCGGAGTGCCGCCTAAGCCCACCCCCGCCTCGATCTTCCCAACGTCCCAGGTGACCGTGCCGTCGTTCTGATTGAACGTGACGTCCTCGCTTCCGGGGCTGAAAATCCCGGTCCAGCGCACGTATGGCGGAAGGGTCGCGGTCAATTTTGCATTCGATATCTCGTTCGTGGTATTGGTGAGCGTAAAGACGACAGCATATGTCGTCTCCGTGCCCGCTTTCGGGGGCAGCGGGCCGACGCTTCCGAACGGATTGGCATAATACAGACCCTGCGCTGAAAGCGTTAAGGCGCTTGCGACTGCGATGCGCTGTACCGCGGTCGCCTGCAAGTTTTCCGGCACGCCTTCTTCCGAAACGCGCTTCCCTGCTGCGTTGACCGTGATGGTGAGCGAGGGATTCCGCACCGCTTCCAGTTCAGCCGCGCTTGGCATTTGGAACGAGAATGTCACCGTTCCTCTCGCGCCTGCGATTATCTGCTCAAAATCCCCACCCGTCGTTGTTCTGTCCCAGATGAACGCACCGTCGGTAGAACGGAAGAACCCCTCCGGGGATTTCACTTTCGCGCCGTCTATCTGTATTCCGGAGAGACGCGCGACGATGATCGCGTCTGCTATTGCCGTTGATAGATTGTTCTGCCAGCTTATGGATACGTTTACGTTCTCTCCGGGTCCGGCGATGACGCCCGTACCGGTTCGCCCGTTCACCGAGACAGCGAGCCCGAAGAAAGGCTCCGCCACGTTCATCGTGAACGGACTTTCGACTAGCGATGTGGTGATGCTTCTCTCTTCCGGCGAATTTCTGGTCCCCGCGGTGAAGCGGAACACCCGCTCGTCCCCGCTTTCTCCGGTCAACGTCCCTCGGATGACGATTTGCTTGCGCTGTCCGGGGCCGAGGTCACCGAGTTCCCAAAGATTGCCGGAAACGGGCGCCGGCGACGCGCTCGAAAAGGTGAAGCCGAACGGAAAACCGACCGAGAGCAGGGCGTCTTTGACAGGCACGCTCACATTCGACGCGACCGTCACCGTGAATTCGATCGGCTGGCCGGATACCGTTTCCGTGTTTCCTTCGACCGCGATAGAAAGCGACGACGCGCTGAACGAGGCACTGTATTTCGATGACGCGATGAAGATGGCGCTCGAGCCTTCGAGCCTGTATTCCAAATCGACTAACACATCTAAGGGATCACCGTCCTCTCCCGAAAATATGACCGGGACAGTTCCTTGGCGCCGCTCTCCGGGCTCTATTGTCCCAAGGCACACGCGCTGTCGCGCGAATTCATAACTGCTGTCTTCAGAACCCTCCGCCCTTGAGCACGGCTCAATTTGACCCTCAGGCAGACTTCCCGGAGAACGGGTGCCGGGCGGATAGGTAATGACAAGGTCTGCAAGTTGGAGCGCTACGGGATTTCTGTTCGTTACCATTATTTGAAGTCGTGTTTGTTCTCCGCTGGCGATTTGTGCGGGGCCGGTAATGACAATGTCTATATTGCGCGAAGAGGCCGGCATTGCTCCGCTCCCAAGCGTGAAGTAGTAGCCGAAAAATCCCGCAGCTCCCAGAAAGAATACGACGGCGACTCCGAGTATGACGCGAAGCGCCATGCGCATCGTGCCTATCGTGCGAGGCGCCACAATGGTCGCAGGTGCGCCTTCTTCTTTGTGCTGCCAATCTTCGCCGACTATCGGCCGGATGTCTTCAAGCCTGTGCCGAGGTCTATCTTTTAATTTTCCTGAAAGGTCGCGTGAATACATCGCGCGGCGAAGACGCTCTATTTTCTCGTGCTCATGGTCGGCGGAAGGGTCCATTCCGACCAGTATACCGCGCAAACAGGGCTTCCGGACTTGTTATTTCACAGCTGGGATTCGGCAATAGCCCGATTGATGGACGAGAGCAGTTTGTCGCGTTTTGTCTCGGCTTCAAGCAAATGCTCGCCGGTGTATGCCGTGTGCGTAAAGAGCGCGGTTTGGAGCGCCTCCGTCGAAAGATAGCCGAGCGCATAGAGGACGCGCGCGACGCACACTATCTCGATGGTCGCGCGCGCAGGACATTCATCTTGCATGAGCGCTTCGTGCGCCTCGGCAAGCGCCGCGAACAGGTACGCGTTCTCTTCCTCGCCGCCGAGAAGCCGCGTGGCCAGTTCTGCGATGCGGGCAAAGACGGCGGTATTCTCCGCATTTTTCGAAACTCCGCGAAGGGCGGAGGCGCCTGCGATGCGCCAGCCGCGTTTTCCGCGCACGAGAGACACGTTCGCGCATGAATAATTCTGGAGCGCGTAGCGCATGCGCGAATGCTCGGAGCGGACCGCCGACGCGCGTGCACGTACGAGCCCGAAATCTCTCGTGTAGAGCGTATAGACACGGTCGGCCTCTCCCCGCTCGCGGCTCCCCAAAACTAGTGCGTCTGTTGAATACTTTTGATACATCGTATTGTTATGCTCGCACGAATACCCACGCTAATACCCCACTCTCGAGGACCAGTCGCTTGCGTTTGTATGCGCGAGTCTCGTATCGATCGATTTTCTTTAATTCACGTTTCGCCACTTCGAGAACCGACCCTTGTATCCGTCCGGAGCGGCTCCGCACAGCAACGGGATAGGGGATACTTTTGATAGTGAGTATCGATCGTCTGTACCTTCGCAACATATCCGGAACGCCTCGTGTGGTTCTGCCAAACACAGTCTTCTGTACAGAAGGGCGTCGTAATGTACCGTACACGAAGAGCCGCTCGGTGTGTTCCATGCGTTAATCTACTTTCTCGACTATTACCCCTTCCCCGGATTTCTTTAGTAACTCTACCGCGTTTGTCGCATCAAGTATTTCAGTCTTGTGCTCAAGGAGAACCGCCTCGTCTGCGACCTCTCCGTAATGGATCCGCACCTTGTCGCGCGGTGTTAGTTTCGCTTCCTTACGCGCTTCCTGAACACTTCTGATGAAATCTCGAACCATTCCCTCTTCTTTCAGTTCGGTTGTTATCTCCGTATCAAGCACGCTGTCGTTTCCTAATACAACCTCTTTGACGTTAACTTCATCTGCGATAAGCGGGGCGATGTCCTTCCAAAAGAACGGCTCTGATCCAGAGAGTTTGATGGTGAGTTTTGTAAGCGGCTGGCGCACTTTGATGCCGGCTTCGGAGCGCTGCATCAGCGCATTCGTGACAACACCTCTTGCAAATGACATCGTGGAGAGCAGTTCTTCGCCTTCTTTTCCTTGCCCTAATAGTCTCTGCAAAAAGTTAGCTGTCGCGCGCGCTTCGGGCCAAGCGGCGAGGTGAACGCTTTCCTCATCCTCACTTTCACGAACCGCCTGAAAGATGTGCTCAGCGAAAAATGGTGTTATTGGTGCCATGACGCGCGAGAGGTCGTGAAGCACATAACGTAGAGTCGCAAGCGCCGCTTTTTTATCTTCTCCTTTCGCCTTGAAGCGGTCCCGTGAACGGCGTACATACCACACCGAAAGGTCGTCGATGAATCCCGTTATGGGGCGCGAAGCCGCATCAAGTTGATACGAATTGAATCCTTTAGTGACCTCGCGAATGAGTTCGTCGAGGCGGAGCAATATCCATCGGTCGAGGATATTTCCGCTTTTCCAATCGCGCGCTGTTCCATCCGCGTAGAGCTGATAGAACGCAAGCACGTTCCCGAGGCGCCCGATGTTCTTTTTCACAATCTCGTCGACGCCTTTCTCTGAAAAACTGAGGTTTTCAGCCGCGACAACGGGCGATGCGAGCAGGTAAAAACGGAGTGCGTCGGCCCCGTATTTTTCCACGACCTCCATCGGGTCGGGGTAATTCTTGAGCTTCTTCGACATTTTCTTCCCGTCTTCCGCGAGAACGATGCCGTTCACGATGACATTTTGAAATGCGTTCCTGCCGAAGATGGAAACGGCGAGGATGTGCATGTAGTAGAACCATGCCCGTGTTTGGTCCAAACCTTCCGCGATGAATTGCGCCGGGAATACGTTCTCGAATTTTTCTTTGTTCTCGAATGGATAGTGCCGCTCGCCGTATGGCATTGAGCCGGAGTCGAACCAGGTATCCAAGACGTCGGGTATGCGGTGCATTTCGCCGTCACATTGCCAACACGAAAACACGATATCGTCGACGATATGTTTGTGCAGGTCATCTACCTTTTTCCCGCTCGCCTCTTCAAGCTCACGTGCAGAGCCGAACACGCGCGCGGTTTTGCACTTCTGACAGCGCCAGAGCGGAATGACCGACGCCCAGAAGCGTTGGCGGCTGATAGACCAATCGCGCGCGCCTTCAAGCCATTTTCCCCACCGTCCTTCCTTTATGTGTTCGGGCGACCAGTTGATGGGGCGCGCATTTCTGATGATTTCGTCTTTCTGTGCTTCTATTTTTACGAACCATGATGACGTCGCGTAATTGAGGAGCGGCGTGTCGCACCGCCAGCAGTGCGGGTACGAGTGCGTGATGCTCTCTTTTGAGAAAAGGAGGTTGTGTTCCTGCAGATATTTGAGAACGGCGATGTCGGTGCCGAGACGCACTTTGTCGTCGTCGGAACGCGGTTTTACTTCCATGCCTGCAAAATCTTTTACTTCCGGCCTCATCGTGCCGTCGCCGTTCACGTGCTGAACGAACGGCAGATTCACTTTTTTCAAGAGCTCCCAGTCGTCCGCACCGAACGCTGGAGCTTCATGTGCAATGCCGGTGCCCGTGTCGGTCGTCACGAAATCCGCCGCGTACACTTTCCATCCGTTCTCGCGGTTCTTGAGATTCTTGTCGTTGATGTAGTAATCGAAAAGCGGTTCGTATTCGAGACCAACAAGCTTACTGCCCAATATTTCTTGTTCACCTTCAAATTCCGCTTCTCGCATTACATCCTTTAATCGATTCGTAGCAAGAATGTATCGTCCGTTAATAGCGGAAGTAATGTCTTCTCCTTCTCTAAACTTTTGTACTAACGAGCGCTTCACTGTCACATATTTAATATCTTTGCCTACGGCTAACGCAACATTCCCCGGCAAAGTCCATGGGGTTGTTGTCCACGCCAATAGATAGACGTCGCCCGAAAGCCCTATCTTTTCAGGATTCTTTACTTTGAATTTCACCGTGACCGCGATGTCTTTTACGTCCTTGTACCCCTCGGAAACCTCCTGTTGTGAGAGCGTTGTCTCGCAGCGCGGACAAATGTGCATCGAGCGGTAATCCTCGTAAACCAATCCTTTGTCGTAGAGCTGTTTGAACACCCACCACACGCTTTCCATGAACGGCTTATCCATCGTGCGATAGGCATTTTTCATGTCGGCCCAGCGGCCGATGCGCGGGATTATTTTCTCCCACTCTGATGCATAGGTGAGCACGCGCTCGCGGCAGCGCTCGTTAAATGCGGCAACGCCCATCTCTAAAATGTCTTTTTTGTGTTTGAAACCGAGCTCTTTCTCGACGATGTTCTCTATCGGAAGCCCGTGGCAATCCCAACCCCAACGTCTGGGCACATGGTATCCACGCATCGTGAAATAGCGCGGCACAACATCCTTTATGACCGAGGCGACGATGTGGCCGTAGTGCGGAAGCCCTGTCGCAAACGGCGGGCCGTCGTAAAAAACATAGTCGCCATTCGGAGCCTCTTTTTCGAGGGTTTTTTCGAAAATCTTGCGTTCATTCCAGAACGCGAGTATTTCCTCCTCTCGTTTCGCAACCTCGCTTTTCCCTATCTCTGCACTCATGGGAGAACAATACTACATCCTCTCGGGTGCCTCGATACCCAAGAGCCAGAGGCCCTTTTTGAGAGTGATGCGCGTTGCGTCCGCAAGCGCGACCTTGTGCGAAGCAGCGGGAGTGCCGTCGAGGATATGTTCGTTCGCATACCAGCGATTGAATGCCGAAGCGAAAGCGACCAAATAGTTCGCGACCAGCTGCGGCTCGAGATTTTTCGCCGCGCGCTCCACGATATCGGGGAATCGTGCGAGAAGCCGCGCAACTTCGCTCGGCTCCGCCGCAGGATTAACGTTAGCCTCCACTTTTTGCTCGCGTGCTTTCTCCACTATCGCCTGCGCTCGCGCGTGCGCATACTGGATATACGGACCTGAATCACCTTCAAGCGAAAGCGCTTGTTCGCGGTTAAAGATGATATCTTTTCCAGTCGCTTGTCGGAGGATTTGATATTTCACTGCTGCGACTGCTATCTGTTCCGCCAATCTGTCAGCATCTTCTGCACGGCTTTCCTTCGCACGTTCGCGTGCCGCTTCCGAGAGATCGGCGATGAGTGATTCGCCAGTGATGACATTCCCTGTGCGAGAAGACATCTTCCCGACTTCAAGCCGCATCATGCCGTGCGGGACATGCGTCGTCTTCTTTGCGAGATCCGGAAACACGTCATTCATCGCGGCAAGCAAGACTTTGAAATATTCAATGATCTCATTTCCCGTCACAATGAACGATTGGTCGTACGGAAATTTTTCGTACTTCATTTTAGAAAGCCCGAGCTCTTTCGCTTCGTACGTCGGGAGGCCTTCCGAATTCAAGAAGACCCGTGTGTGGAGACCCTTTTTTTCTCCTTCGTACACCGTCGCACCGTCGCTTTCCTTAAAGACACCGTCTTTGATGTGAGCTAGGACGACTTCTTTGCCGAACGGACCAGCCTCGCTTTCGAAGAAATAAAAATCGAACTTCGTACCAAGAATTGCATACAACATCTCGAAATGGTCGAGAGATGTCTTCCTGCCTCGGTCATAGAGGTCGTTAATCTTCTCATCGCTCCGATCATATACCTCCCTGTTTATCGCCGTAATCTCGGCCTTCGCGACCGAGCCATCTATATCCGCCTTCGCTCCTGCAGCGTATGCGCGCCCGAGCGCTTTCACGTCTTCAGGAGATTCCCCGCTTTGTATGAGGCCCCATATCGCGCGGGCGACGTGCCTGCCCACATCGCCCTGATAGTTCGCGCGCTTCACGTCTGCCCCCGCATAGACAAAAAGACGGGAAATGGATTCCCCTATCGTATTCGTCACGAGGTGCCCTATATGAAATTCTTTGAAAGGATTCGGGTCGGTGTATTCGACTATCGTCTTCTTTCCTTTTTCATTTTCGTTCGCACCCCACGTGTCGGAGCTCCGCGCTTCTTCAAGCACGGCAGCGAACGTTTCCGGCGCAAGATAAAAGTTGATGAATCCCGCGCCGGCGATCTCGACTTTCGAGATGCCTCCTATCTTGCCAGCTTCAGCTACGATCTTTTCCGCAAGCTCACGCGGCTTCATGCCTGTCTGTTTTGCATGGCGAAGCGCGGCCCCGGTCGCATAGTCGCCGTTCTCCAATTCTCCCGGGTGTTCAAGTGTGGCTTCCTCGGGAATTCCGAGCGTTTGGAACGCGCGCGAAAGTGCGTCTCGTATTGATTGGGCCGCATCCATAGCCCGTATTGTACCCGGTTAGTAGATGTTGGCGAAAGTGTTTTCTTGAGGCATTCTTTCTGAGAAACACCGCTGACAAAAATTAAAAGCCTCGGGTTCATTAACGACTGCGTCTGCCGGCATGCCGTGCAGACGCCTCGCCAACATTCACTACCGGGGTTGCTCTTCGCGGAACCTAGAGTTCCGAATCAATGCCCATCGAGCGGGCCGTGCCGGCGATTATCTTTTTCGCCTGCTCTGTGTCGTTCGCGTTCAAATCTTCCATCTTCTCCTCGGCTATTTCTTGGAGCTGCTGTTTCGTAAGTTTGCCGACTTTGTTCTGCGCTTTCTGTGAACCCTTCTCCATGTTGAGCTTTTTAAGGATGAGACGCGACGCCGGCGGCTTCTTGACGACGAAGTCGAAGCTGCGGTCGTTGTAGACCTTCATGAGGACCGGCACAATGTTGCCCGCCATCGGCCTCGTCTGGTCGTTGAATTGCTTGACGAATTCTGCGATGTTCACACCAGCGGGGCCGAGGACGGTCCCAACAGGCGGCGCAGGCGTCGCGGCGCCCGCTTGAATCTGAAGTTTTATGAGTTTAACGACTTGTTTGGCCATACAAATTAGTATCTAGTATCTGGTATCTGGTATACAGTATCTCGTATAATTGAATTAAACTCTTTGGACCTGGTCGGCCTCCAATTCAACCGGCGTCTCGCGGCCGAACATCGGAACCAATACCTTAACCTTTCCGCGCTCTTCGTCAATCTCGCCGACTTTCCCTTCAAGGTCCTTGAAGGGGCCGTCAATGATGCTGACCGCGTCGCCTTCGGAGAGGTCTATCGCGTGGCGGACGGTGTCGCCCTCCGTGCGTTTGAGGATTTTCTCCGCTTCTTCGGGTGAGAGCGGCACCGCCTGATTTGCCGTGCCGACAAATCCGGTAACTTGCGGAGTATTGCGCACGACGCTCCATGCATCATCGGTCGCTATCATGTCGACCATGACGTAGCCGGGGAATATCTTTTCGCGCACTTCCGTGCGGCGGCCGTTCTTTATCTTTATTTTCTTCTCCGTCGGCACAACGACATTGAATATTTTCTCTTTCATGCCAAAAGATTCAACGCGCTGTTTGAGATTGCGCGCGACGGCGTCTTCATAGCCGGAATACGTGTGAATGGCGTACCACTGGCGTTCCTGTCCGTGTGTTTGCTTCATAGCTGGGTCGTTGTCGCCGAAACGGGCGTTGACGTCGCTTCAGGGACGAACGCGGGCGTATTTTGCGGCAAGATCTCGATCACGCGTGCGAGACCCGTCGTGAAGACGTAGTCGAAAAAGCCGAGGTAGAGCGAGACAAGTATCGACAACGCGATAACAAGTATCGTGTAGATGATGGTCTGCATCCGCGTCGGCCACGCGACGTGATTCAATTCACTGCGCGTGTCTTTCAGGTATTGAATGAAGGACATGGTTCGTGGAGTATAGAGGAATAATTGGCAATTTAAAAACCCCTCCCGGGGCTTAAAAAGATAATACTCTTTTGGTTTCTAAAGTCAAGCTGAGACTGGAAGTCGAGAGGGGGTGTATGCATCCACCGCCTCTCGACTCCTCTTGAAGTATGGGGACATGCCCTACGAGCCCAGATTTCCTTGCCTTGAGGTTCCCCGGATGTTTCGCCCACAGCTATGGCATACGCCCGTGGGAGTAATAGGAATCTTAGGGTCCCTACGCTTGCACCCTCGTCAACGGCCACAGACCAGTTCACCCTATTTCGGAAGGGTGCCCGAACGAACTGATGTGCTTTAGGAAAGAGCCTGGGTGTCGCGACGATCCTCCTTCCAACGGCAAAGGTCTTGCAAACGGGGGAACGCCCCGTCCTAACCGTGAGACGCCGCCATTGTGTCACGGTCCACGGCGAACTATAGGTAGTTTAGCGTCCTCGTCAACTTACCGAATCTCGTACGTCACACTCACGTTGGATGTGATTTTGTTCTCGCCGACAGGAAGCTCTGGAATGGCTTTTACTGATTCTGCGCGGACTGCCGCATCACCACCCATACCGTATGCGTACGGCACAGGGTATCCACCCTCATTCTCATAGAACCCGGTCACGCGGACGATAGTGACCCCAAGCTGCTCGGCGAGCGCCGTTGCTTTTGCTTGTGCATCCTCGATGGCCATACCGCGCGCCTCGGCCTGCAGTTCGTCTTCATCATCAATCGTGAACGAGAGGCCGGATACTTGCGAGGCACCGCGTGAACCGACTCCAGAGAGAAGCTCTCCCGCCTTTTCCGTGTCGCGCACTTTAACCGTCAGTGTCTGGCTTACCTGGAAGCCGCGAAGTTCCTGGCGCCCCGGGGGACAAATACCTTCACGACAGACGTCCTGAATGTAATCGTACTGCGGATACACGCTGTAATCCGTTGTCTTGATATCCTTCTCGTCTATTCCCGCTTCCTTGAGATACGCGATGATGGCATTCGCCTTTTCTGTCGCAGTCTCTTGGGCATCTTGCACCTCTTTCGCTTCCTCCTGGACGGTCACGCTGAACGTGGCGGTGTCAGGCACGGCGAACACTTCGCCTTCACCCGAAACGGTGATGGTGTTCGTCGCGGGTACACCGGTCCCGATGTACCGAAGGCCCTTGAATTCACCTATCGCCGCTATCAATAAAAAGACCGCCAATACGCCAAGGGCGGCGGCGGCCATCATGCGCGGCCAATGAGTTGCATTGATAATCTTATTCACGTTCTGCTCGTCCATATGTATAAATAGACACTGGATTAAGCCAATAATAGGTAACGTCATTATAACGCCCTTCAGGACTATGACGTTCGGATGAAGACGCCATTACAGTGCACGAAAGCGGTATACTAGAAAACTATGGGTATTGAATTTCTCATACAGCTTCTCCTCACCTACAAGTATGCGATCATCGCACCGGCGGTATTCGTTATCGGCGCTCCTGTAAGCCTTGTCGCCGGAGTACTCCTTCGGCTCGACGTACTCGAACTCATTCCCACCAGTCTCATGCTTGCGGTGGGAGAACTCGCGGCGGACGTCCTGTGGTATTGGCTCGGAATGCGATATGGAGACTCTTTTACGGAGCGCTACGGAAAATATGTCGGCATCACGAGCGCATCCGTCGCGTATACGAAACAGCTCTTTGAACGTCACCACGACGTTATTATCTTCACTTCGAAGATCACTGCGGGTCTCGGTTTCGGAACGGTCATCATGTTCACTGCTGGGCTTTCCCGCGTTCCGTTCCGCCGCTACATGATGTTGAACATTGCCGGACAATTCCTCTGGACGGCGAGTCTTCTTGCCATAGGGTATTCTCTGGGCCATCTTTTTATCGACGTCAGCAATATTTTCGAAAAAATGGCGCTCGTCGCACTTGCAGTCATAATCCTTGCCTCCATCATAGGATTCGGCCGTTACTTGCGCACACTCTTCTATTGAGCGCCGCTTGTGCATGAAGAAACTTCTTCTTGTAACCGATGCGTGGCACCCGCAGGTGAATGGTGTTGTCAGCAGCTACGACAGAATGAACGAACAGCTGCCGAAACTCGGGTATGAGGTGTCGGTGATACACCCCGGCCTTTTCAGGACAATGTCGCTCCCCAGTTATCCGGAGATCCGGCTCGCTCTCTTCCCCCGTAAGCGTCTTGCGAAGATGTTCGCTGATATGGAACCTGACGCGGTGCACATCGCGGTAGAGGGTCCACTCGGCCTCGCGGCGCGGGCACTCTGCCGAAAAAAGAACATACCGTTCACGACCTGTTATCACACGCATTTCCAGATATACCTCGCGTCCCGCGGTTTGCGGTTGCTGACGCCCGTCGCGTATATATACCTCCGGTGGTTCCACAACGGCGGAACTCGGACGATGGTCGCGACGGAGAGCTTAAAACAAGAGCTGGAGGCGCACGGTTTTAGGAACATTGCCTTGTGGCCGCTCGGTGTAGATACGGCATTCTTCAAACGAAATCCTTCCCCGGCCCTTCCGCCTCTTCCTAAACCCGTCTTCGTTTTTTTCAGCCGTCTCGCGTCTGAAAAAAATCCGGAAGAATTCTTCCAGCTCGATCTGCCGGGAACGAAGCTTGTCATCGGAGACGGCCCCGAGCGAAAACGTCTTGAGGACGCATACGGAAAGACTCACCGTTTCGTCGGCTATAAGCGCGGTCAAGAGCTTATAGATTGGCTTTCGCTCTGCGACGTCTCTGTCTTTCCGTCGCGAAGCGAGACGTTCGGCCTCGTAGTCGTAGAAACGCTTGCGTGCGGTATTCCTGTCGCGGCGCATGACTGTCAGGGACCGCGCGACATCATTACGAACGGCGTTGATGGTTACCTAGGGGAAGATTTAAAAGAGGGTGCGATGAAATGCCTCGAACTGAGCCGCGAAGATTGCCGAAAAAAAGCGCTTGCTTACACTTGGGAGCGTTCCGCGGAAGCCTTCGCCGAGCTCTTGGCGCTGACCAAGCGGGATAGCCGAAGCATTGCGTAGTTTTGACGAAGTACCTCCACCGGAGAAATTACTTTGAGTATGTCGCGGACCATTCCCAATTCTTTGAGAGTTCCTCTCCACCAGCCGATCTTCGCTTTTTTACGGAAGTTAATGAGATTATCGAGGCGAACGATGGCGATGCGCATGCGCTTTGCAATAATGTGTTTATTCATGAATGATTCCACACCGAAATGCGACAGACGCCGGATCTCTTCGGCGTGGTCGGTTATCAGCGTTCGAGGAAGCACGCGCTCGCCGGAAACAAAATCAATGCCGATAGCTTTGTAGAGCGGCAGACTATTGCCGCGTAAAGACATCGAAAAATCCGCCCTGCCCCCGAGCACGGGTTCAATAAGGGCTGAAATGTTGTCTCTCGTCAGATTCCTCAGATCCGCATCAAGCATGAGGATGAATTCTCCGGACGACGCGGCGACCCCGCGCACAAGTGAGGCGCTTTTGCCCATGTTTACTTCATTTATGACGAGCTTCACGCTCGAAAAAGTGCGAACAACTTCCGCCGTCCCATCGCTCGAACCGTCATCGACGACGACGACTTCTGATACGAGCGGATGCCCCTCCACGGCTTTCAAGACATCGCCGATCCGCTCCGCCTCGTTGAATGCGGCGATTACGCAGGAGACGGTTCGTTGATTCATTATCAGTAATTATATACCGACCCACGAGCTGATATTATCCAGGGCGATCGCCGGGAATTGAACCCGGATTGAGAGCTCCACAAGCTCCAGTGTTGACCGTTACACCACGATCGCCATACGGCAAACACTCAAGTTATATCAAACGAAGCCTTCTTAAGCGAGGAATTACAAAGTCTTTTCTTCAAGCGCGACCGGTTGGGGAACGTTTATAACGGTGAATGAGATTCTCCCGACCACCTGCCCGTATGGCGTCAATACGTTCACGCGCCACTTTCCTTCAAGCGGATTTGCCGTGATGGAGTATCCTCGGTAGCCGCCATCGCGGCCACCGATCACTCCGAATTTCACTATCGAGATAGTGTCCCACTCGCCTGTTTCTGGGTTCCGATTCTGCCACTCGTGCGTGAGCGTCGTCGAGAGGCCGGAAGGCGCAAAGATGGCGCTGAATGCGTAGATGGACTCACCGGGCGCACGGTGGAACACTTTACCGAACGGTACGTACTTCCTGTACCAGGTGGTGGGTTCGTACAGTGCTCGATACTCACCGTCCACTCTTTCTATGTGGTGATACACGCCGGCATCTTTTTGCGCCAAGGGAAGGGGCGGTATGGCGTTAGTGAAGTAGAGCGCAGAAAAGATGAGAAAAATGGCGCCCACGCTCCTAGCGATAGTTTTCCGATTGGCATCTACCAATTCCGGCAGTATCCGCCGAGCTCCCAGTACGTAGAGCACGATAAGCGCAATGCTTATGGCGCTACTCACGAGGAACATCTCGGGACTAATGCGTTTGAAAATGAGCGGCGCGAGAAAAATGAAAAAACCGAGGAACGATACGAAGAGGACACCGGTCTGGAACGAAAAGCTTCTGTAACGGCGCCGGAACCTCTCATTCCCAATGAGAAGAAGGGCAAGTACCGCAACGGATATCCAACTGACGGCGGCGGCCGCGCTCTCGCTGTAGAGAACGAAGAACCCGCTAAAAATACCTCCAAATGCGAACTGCACAACGACAGGCAGAAATGGTGCGACGCGCAGGACAAACGCATGTCGTACTCTCCCTGCTTCAACTAAATTGACCGCAAGAATGCCGACGACCGCAACAATGAGATACAGTGTGAGCGCGAGCGTCATCGTGAAAAGGTCGATGGCGCGGAAAATAATATTGTCTGCGACAAAACCTGCGAGGAGCGAGAGGGGTGCTACGTAGCGCTCATACCACTGTATAAGCTCTTCAGTACTCTTTGGTAAATAACGTCGTATCATGGCTGGTCGCGATACTTAGGCGGATTTTCCGATACTCCCGCACGATGGTTCGCAAGGCGGGTCAATGCATAAAATAATGACGATAAGCGATTCGCATAGGCGCGGCTTGTTTCCGATACGACCCTGTCTCCTGATTCGTGCACGGTGACGAGTCGGCGCTCGGCGCGGCGCGAGACCGCGCGCGTCACGTCGAGACGTGCGGAAAATTCCGTGCCGCCCGGAACGAAAAAGGTCTTTATTTCCGGCAGCTCTTTTTCGATGCCGTTTATGCACGCCGACAACGCCTCCACGCTTGTCAGTGGCACCGACTTCGCCGCGCCCGCGACTTCCGCCTGAATCGTAAAAAGATGGTCTTGCACGTCGTGAAGCAGCGTCTTCACCTGTTCATTTCCCACGAGAAAATCCGGAGGCGCCGCGACCTTGCACCAGCCGACAAGCGTATTCAATTCATCGAGCTGGCCGAGGCATTCAAACATCGGCGATGATTTCGACACGCGTACGCCCTGCGGTGAATCGAATAGTTTCGTCGTTCCCCCGTCGCCTTTTCCCGTGAAGAGAGCCATGCGGCAATCATAGCAAAAAGCGGGATAACGCTTTGTGCGCAGGGGGAGACTCGCCCGCGACTCAAAGCTGGCCGTCGCTCGCTTTGGTCTGGGCACCGCCTCACTGCGCCGCAAGCTTGCGGCGCATCGCTCCGGCGTTCGAGTCTCCCACGAAACATGAGTCATCACGTTTCTCCTGTCGCAAACGCAAAAAGCCCGACAAAAGTCGGACTTCTTGGCGTTGGTGCGCAGGGGGAGACTCGAACTCCCATGCCCTTGCGGGCGCTACCACCTCAAGGTAGTACGTCTACCAATTTCGCCACCTGCGCAGCGAGTGTATGTTACTCCGCTTTTTCTTCTTTTCCAACGGCTACTGGCTCTGCCGGAGTGCTTTCTTCCACAGTATCGGAAACCGTTTCTTCGGGAACTGCGGCGCCCATCATGCGCGTGCGACGAAGCTGGCGCCGCGCTTCGCGCGCTACCTTCTCGCGGATGTAGTACAACTTCGCTCTGCGAACGCGGGTGCGCTTTGTGATCTCGATCTTATCTATCATCGGAGAGTAGAGCGGGAACACTTTCTCAACGCCCACGCCGCTTGATACGCGGCGCACAGTAAAAGTAGCTCCTGCTTCAACGCCGTGCTTCCGCGCGAGGACGAGCCCCTCGAATGCCTGAAGGCGAGTCTTCCCTTTTTCCTCGATTTTCTGGTACACACGAACGGTGTCCCCGGGACGAAGGTCCAGGTTCTTTCGTGCATTCACGTCTACCAGCGAATGTACTGCCATAGTCGCGGCACTATACCATTCGGGACACTAGAAAACAATATCGAACGATTGGTACTGGTTTTTCGGCTCATGCCATTCGATGTCGACCTTGGTCACGTGTGCAAGAAAAGGGCCTTTGTGTAAGTGTGCAGCAAGCTTTTCTAAACTGTCTTTATGCCCCTGCGCCACGACTTCAACCGTAAAATCGGGCATGTTCCGGACGTATCCAACGAGCGCGAGCGAGCGAGCTTTGCGCTGCACGAAATCACGGTACATGACCATCTGCACCCTGCCATGAACCCGGCACAAAATCTCTTCCATGTGCACCCTGTAGGACTCGAACCTACGACCTTCCCCGTGTAAAGGGGTTGCTCTACCAACTGAGCTAAGGGTGCATGTGCCCCCACTAGGAGTCGAACCCAGATCATCGCCTTAGAAGAGCGCAGCTCTATCCATTGAGCTATGGGGGCAATACTGAATCCTAACCGGCAGAGTACTGCGGGGTCAATGAAAAACTATCGGAATGGATCTGCCACGACCGGCGGATTGTCTGTAAGGAATTCGTATCGCTTGCTCCGCTCCGAGAAACCGCTCACGGTGCCCTGAAGCGCCGCGCGGTCGAGAGGAGAACGTGCGGCAGCTTGCTCAAGCTGTGCGGCCTCGGGGGAGCCGGTTATCGCGATGAGCTGCCAAAATCCGTACCACACAAAGACGGTAACGACGAGAGCCGTCGCAAAGAGAAGAATGTGCCAATACGCGTTTGCAAGCACATGCACACATTCAGGCTCATGCCGGTTCTGGTACGCATGCCGCAATTTCTTCCAGGAGTGGTTTAAAGGATTCATGATGAGATGTCAGCAGTCGTAAGGACGCGAATACGCGCAACAAAACGCCACCCGCTGGCGCTTCCGCCTGCTTCAGGCGGAATGCGCTCGAACTGCATTTGATATATTTCCGAGGGAAACGGGAGCACCTGAAGGAGGGCTGCGGCGTGAACGAGTCTCCCGAACGCTCCTTGTGCTTCGACGACGGCATTCACGGGACGGATGGTCGGAACATCGGGAGAGGCAGCTGATATCGGATCTCCGGCTGCGACCTGGAGGATTTCAAGCCGCACACCTGCATCCTCTCCCACCATTTCGATGACTTCGACGATAGAAAGAAGGTCTGTGCGTGCGATCCTGTCGAGCGCGTCTCGCTCCTCGCGCGTCTCGCGCGCGATCGCGTGCATGCGCAGATCTGATTCGAATCTCGCCGCTTCCTCCGCAAGAGCCGTTTGTCTCGAGACGCGCGCCGCCTCGGCGCCGGAAACCGACCACGCAAAATAGCCGACTGTCCCCCACGCAATGAGCGCAAAGGCCAGGATGAGCCAGGGAACGTATGCTGCTTGGAGATTGTGCATAGAAGGATTAAAAAGCGCCTGTAAGGGTGATGGAAAAACGACCCCCTTCCGTTCCTGCGAATGCTCCGGCAGGGACCGAGACGTTCTCAAAGTGCGGATCGGCGGAAAGTGCTTCGCGATAGGCGCTGATGCTTGCACGATTTGCCGCCGTGCCGTTTATGACTATCGAACTTCCATCTTCGGTCGTGTATCGGATGTCGTCTACGGAGGCACCCGCCGGCCGCGCTCGGAGCGCCGCAAGTATTGCCTCGAGCGCCGGTGCCGTTGAAGACGACATCGGTGAGAACTGCGCTACGAGCGCCTGCGCGCGCAATATGTCGCCTCGGTCCTTCTCGTTTTCGGGATCGGCCGGCAGCGTGATATCGGTCGCTTCGGAAAGCGCTGCTTGCTGTGCGCGTATCGTGAGCACGCTCGGAAGAAGGGAGAGGAGCGCGAGGAGCGCTCCAGAGAGAAGCACAAGTGAGCCAACAAAGATGAAGCGGCCTCGATGGAATCTCCATACTTCTTTCCGGGCTCCTGCTGGTAGAACATTCGACATACTGAAGAACGCGCGTTAGACGCCGCGGAGCGCGAGACCAACTGCGGTCGCATATTGCATGGAAGTCGGACGGTCTATCGGCGGGATATATTCATTGAACGAGCACACGCGCCCCCAGACATTTGGATGCAGCGCGGGTGCCTGCACTCGCGTCGCGATGTAATCTGTTAGCCCTTTCAAGTTCGCGCTTCCTCCGACAAGAAGTACGCGCGCGACCGGCGTTAAGCGTTCGCCCTGTTCATTTCGACGCGTATCCCAAAAATGAAAATGTTTGACGACTTCGTCCGCAAGCGCGGACGCTGTTCCGAGCAGTATTTCGGCGCCCGGAGATTTCTCGCCATCGCCTGAAACCATGAGAAGCCCTTCTTCGTTCTTGAACTTCTCTGCGGCTTCGACGGAAAGCGAGAGTTTTTTAACAAGTGCGTTCGTCATGTTGAGACCACCGACTCCGACCGTTGAAGTGAAAATTGGTATGCCCCGTTTGACGACCGAGAAACCGGTCCGCGTTCGCCCGAAATCAACGATGAGAGTCGTCGAATCCTCTTCTTCGGATGCAACCGTTACGGCTCGTGCGATAGAGCGAGCCTCCACCTCGAGGGAAAGGAGCTGTATGCCCGCTTCGTGGAACGCCTCTGTGTAGCTTTCCGCAAGTTCGCGAGGAAATACGGAGACCCCTATCTCATCCCCCGCGCCACCCCCCCGTTTTGTGATGACGTCGTAATCAAACACGGCTCCCGCCGGAGGAATAGGAACTCTGCCCTCCAATTCAAACTCGATCATGCTGAGAACGTTCTTGCGGTCCGAGCTTTCCGGCACATGCATGCCGAATACGTACGCGGCCTCTTCCGGGAGTGCCGCGTGTGCACACGAAACACCGAGTTTTTTCTTTATTTCTCGGAGAACCGCTGCGAGAACAGGAACGTCTTGGACCACGCCATCGACAACGGCCCCTCCCGGGAGGAGCTCTTCACCGAACGAGAGTATCTTTTCTCGTTCGGTTGCTCCTCCAAGTACGAGCCATTTTACCGATGCGTCAGAAATATCCACGCCCGCTGAACGCGGGTAGAGAGAGAGCGGCGCCGGAAACCAGTGCGCAAGAAGGCTCGGACGCGAATGAACGCGCTTCACGCCTCCGGAGTGCGGATTCGGCGTTTGCATCTTCGCTATTATAGCAACGTTTTAAGCGGGAATGATGCAATTTCAACGCAGCTGCGTGCCGCTTGGTACATTTCTCTCGGGAGACAGCAAGGCTACGCCGGATTCATCGCTCGCGGCCATGAGCATGCCCTGACTTTCGACTCCGCGAAGCATTCGCGGGATAAGATTCACGATGTACGGAAACTGCCGGCCTATGAGCTCCTCGGGCGTCTTCCATTCTGCGATACCGGACACGATCGTTCTGGTACCCAACTCGCCGAATTCAACCGTACACTTGATGAGTTTGTCGGTGTCCGGGACAGGCTCCGCGGCGATCACGGTCCCGATGCGTATGTCGAGCTTCGCGAAGTCCTCGTATGAGATTTCCGGCTTCATGATTCCTAGATTCTAGTCTGAACGCTCGCCGGCATGCGTGTCGAGATACCGTTGGAGAATGATGGCTGCCGCAGAAGCATCATCGTGCTCGCGACCCTTGGGAGCGAACCGTGATGCCTCGATGGAACTCCACGCTTCCCATACTGTCCGGACCGGAACTGAAAGCGTCGACGCAAGCGCATCCGAGAACTCCTGTGCCTCTTTGGTCACAGGATTCGGTTCTCCTGAAAGCGCACGAGTGTCGCCAATGACGATAACTTCTATGCCCTTTTCTCGCCCTATTTCCTCAATATTCTTGAGAAGGGTGCGGTCATTCTGCAAGACAATATGCGGAAAGGCGAATTTCCCCTCGTCGTCGGAGAGGGCAAGGCCGACCCGTTTCGCACCATAGTCGAGACCTAGGAATTTCATTCCGACAGTGTATCACTTTGCTTTCTTTTTAGCGTCGAAGTCTTGAATTCTTCCGGCTTGTGTGCGCGCATGCGAAGAACTCGTGTTGTTAGTCCAGCTTTTTTTAGCTCTTCTTCGAGGTGTTCGACGTATTCCCCTTCTTGGTCATAACCGAGCGCGATGATGTCAGGTCTATTCGCTTTAATGTGCTCGATATAGCCAACCGTGTCACCAAGTACGGCAGTATCGACGAGCGGATGTGCGGCGACCACTCTGAGTCTTTCTTTTTCTCCACGTTCGGGGCGACCGCCTTTCACGCGCGCGGCTGCGTCGTCGCGCGCGACTGACACTATCAAGTACGGCTCTTCGGCAACTGCACGCGCCTGGCGGAAAAAATCTTCATGACCCTCATGAAGCATGTCGAATGTCCCGAACACCATCACGCGCGTCATGGTTGCGTTCTTTGCTTGAAATAATCGCGCACGCGACTCACGTCTTCCGCTATTGCCATACGAAGTTTCTCGTCGTTGTCGAACCGCGCGCTATCGCGGATCTTTTCGTACAATTCAATGACCACTTTTTTCCCGTACAGTTCCTGCATGGGAAAATCAAGCAGGTGCGCTTCGAGAACCCCCCGCTCGGGATCGGCGAATGCCGCCGCTATATGCTTCGCGTTCCCCACGCTCACACGCGCCGCATACACTCCCCGTGCCTCCGACGGCTTGAACGGAATATTGATGGTGGGAAATCCGAGCGCCGCTGCTCGTTTCGTCCCTCGTTGAACGACTCCTTCGACTTCTTTGAACGTCTGCATGTGCGGAGGGGGTGAGATTCGAACTCACGGTGGGTTGCCCCACGCCGCATTTCAAGTGCGGTGCATTAGACCTCTCTGCCACCCCTCCTGCTATTCACCGTAGTTGTATCACGCCGCAAAAGATGTGCACAGAAGCCCGTTGGCGGACGGGCATATCGGCTACAATGAATGTATATGAAAACCCGCGGCTTTACGCTCATTGAGTTACTCGTGGTCATCGCCATTATCGGTCTTCTCGCATCCATAGTCATAGCATCGCTCTCGTCGGCACAAACAAAGGCCCGTGATGCGCGTCGGACCGCCGACATGGACACGATGCGAAAAGCCCTTGCTCTTTACGCAAGTAACGGCGGCACCTATCCGGTTGATGCTGTTGGAGGACCGCTGACTTCGTCTTCTGGCCCGGGGGCGGCGCTGATAGCAGATAATGCTATCGCGGCCATTCCTGAAGATCCTCTCGACCCGACATATCAGTATGAATATGTCTCGGACGCGAACGGCACTACCTATATCTTGAGCTTCTGTCTTGAGACGAACACGATACGCGGATACAGTCAGGGTTGCGGGAATGAGATCACTCCTTAAACGTCCTCACCGAGGGCGGCTCGGCGCACACTTTCATGTGCGAGTGCTATGATATGAACGTGCGAATCCGCGTTTGATCTTGTATGCCTCAACAATCTGCACCAATTCGCTGGCAAGCGTATGAACACGAGCACATTGAGCGAGGGCGTGACTGGTACTGGGCGCTCGGCATCATTGCGGTATGCGCGGCTTTGATAAGCGTTCTCTTTGGGAACAGCCTCTTTGGCATCCTCATTCTTGTGGCTGCTGCGACGCTGGGACTTCTCGCAAAAACGACGCCTTTACTCGTTGAGTTCGAACTTACAGAACGCGGCATTCGAGTCGGGGATGCTCTGCATCGCTACGAAGAGGTCATTTCGTTCTGGGTGGAAGAGCACGACGTGAATCCTCCTATTCTTCTTATCGATACCGTAAAATGGCTCTCGCCGAACCTCGTCATACCGATAGAGGGAGTTGACCCGCGCGAGGTGCGGGCGTTTCTTTCGGAGCGCGCCGAAGAAATCCCGATGAAAGAATCGGTGGCGCATAAAATATTGGAGTTTTTCGGCCTCTAGCCTATCGAAAGGCCACCGCATCTTCGCTGACAGAGATAGTAGAGGTCGCTTCGCGGACATTGCCGCCAAGCGTCGTACAGGTAAGAAGTATCTCGGTCATTTCCGTTATGGGAGACGTCTCGGCGACACCGTTAATGTTCGTACGCGCGGCATTCCGTTCCGTGAAGTCGAGCTGGTCTGGGCTTGAAACGGTGCACTTTTCCATTCCCGATGTGACCCACCCTATGGTCGCCTTATCGTTGAGAAGAACTGAATCCGGGTTCGCAACGAGTACGATGGCTGGTTTCGCGACCTGCACGGTGCATGATGCGGACGATGAGAGTGATTGATTACTGCAGACGAGTCCGAACGCGACTGTATTCGTGCTGCCCGAAGGAGCGGAAACGGCCGTGCTTGTGGCTCCCGAAAGCGCGCCGCCGGTTGAGAAACCGCTCGCGGTGCTGACGCCCGCGGAGCATCCCCACGTGATAGCAATGGTCATCCCCGGGTCAGCGACTTGCGGTTGGCAGGAAAGTTCCGCTGTTGGAGCACCCGGCGTTTGAGCACATGCATTTCCAGAACAACCGTTTGGACATTGCTGCATAGGAACATCAACGCACTGCGAGTTGCGCGAGTAGAGCGTGTTGTTCGTGCACACAAGCTGGGGTGCGCACGTGCCCGGTGTTTGCGGGTTTTGATTTCCGGGAGGAGGAGCTCCGCCCTGCCCTTGCTGACCTCCCAAACCTTTCATGAGACCCTGCAAGAGCTGGCCGATGCCGCCTGCTCCGCCACCCAGACTTCCTGAACCACCAGGACCAAAACCACCTAGGTCAGAAAATATATCATCTCTAGTTCCGGGATCGGTTCCGGGCGGTACAGGGTTGGGACGCGGGATGGGCACAAGAGTCTTTTGCTCTGCCGCGAGACGGTTCTTTTGTATATTTAACTCTCGAAGCTGTGTCTCTGCCCTTCTTAGTTGTTCTTCGGCTGTATCCACTGACTCGCTTGTGGCTCCCGCAGGATTACGAGCTAGAGCATCTATAGCGGCCTCATAATCCGTCTTTGCTTGTTGCACGATTGCATCTTGCTTGGTGATCTGTTCATCAAATGCGCCGAGAAGCGCCTGGCGCTGTGCGTCATTGAGTGCAAGATCGCTCGCAATCGCCTCGAGCATGCCTGGATCTTGTGACGCTGCGGCATCTCCTATAAGTCCTCGCATGGCGCGTAGACGCGTCTCATCACTAAGGAGTTGTTCCCCGGCTTTCGCATCTACCTCGAAACATCCTCCTCCATCCCCGCCTGCGCAGTAGTAGATAGAACACTTTTGGTTTTCGAGGCTCGCGATCGCAGGCTTTTTGTCAGTACATGTCGGTGGTGGTGGGAGAACGCAGCCGGCGGCGGAGGGCATTATCGACTCAGGGGTGACTGTGACGGTCCCCTTACTTTCATTAACAACGTAGCGAAATCCCGGGTTGCACGTCTGCTCAAGCTTTTGTATGTCCGCTATGGGGCCCGTCTGCCGACACGCATAATTTACCGGCACAGAAATCACCGTGCCGCCTTGACTGTAACATTGCGCTGTTCCCGGTGTTGGCTTGTCTGTGACATCCGTTGGTTTTTCCGTGGTTGCATCGGCTGTTGGAGCCGTCGCTGACGTTGCGGCTGTTTGAGAATTCCGAGAAGGCTTTGAAACCGAGGAAGCTACAACTGCGGCGGCGAGGATAAGAATGACCGCGACTGCGATGAGTGCGAGTACGTGCGTTATCGCCTCGTGGCGAGACCCATTCATGCGCTCATTCTCGCGCTCGAATGCCCCTCACGCAACGCTATCGGGTGCGCGAAATGTGGAAAAGACTGGAAAATTTGCCTCTATCCCCTCGGCAGGAAGCGGCCAAGAACATTTTTTACCGCCGTCGCGGCAAAAAATTCCTCGGCCCTGGTTTTGCGGCCCGTCCTGCTGAACGGGCCCC
>QZJK01000013.1 GCA_003599295.1 Candidatus Parcubacteria bacterium
CGATGGTCGCCCGCCTCTTCCGCCGAAATGCCGCCGCGGAGGGCGTCCAGGCTGATGCGGGCTCGAAGGACGAGCGGGTGCCGCCCGTCCCGGTCCGCTCCCGCGCTGATGAGGCGCGGCTCCGGTGTTAGGTTCAGTAGTCATATATGTAATCTAAAATCAATGGAAATAAATTATTCTTCGGCAACATTAGTGAATACGCTCCACACCTGCTCCGTCTCGGTGTACCACTCGTGGACATTCACGAAGCGTTCTGACGGTGTTGCAAGCGTGCCAAGCGTTACTCCCTGGATGTGTTCTGGGAACACATAGAGGAATTGCGGAGCGAAGAGGAACACTGCCGGACGGTCTTCTTTCACCACCTCGGCGAATTGCATGTAGAGGTCTTCTCGCTCGTTCCTGTTCGTCGTCGCGCGCGCGTTCGCAAGAAGGCTGTCAGCCCGAGTGTTCGTGTAGAGTGCGAGGTTAAGACCCGGGTCATTCCTTTGCGAAGAATGCCAGAACGCGAAGAGGTCGAGCGTTCGTCCGACGACCTCGCCGAACAGGAGCGCGTCGTATGCGCGCGGCCGGATGATAGAAGAGTTCAATTCCGATGTCGGATACACATGCACGCTCACGAGCATGCCGGCCGCCTGCCACCATTTCGCGAGTGTTTCCGCAGTCGCTACCAATTCCGGCGAATCTGAAGTGACGAGCGTGAATGAAAGCGCTTGGTCATCCTCGTTCTTCCACGCGCTGTCTTCTTCGCTCCACGTCCAGTCGTTCCGTTCGAGTATTGCACGTGCCTCTTCGGTAAACGCCGGGTCCGGTTCAACTGTTAGCGCTCCTTCGCTCGACATGCCTCCCGACAAAGCGCTGGGAGGAATGGGTCCGTCGAGGATGGCCGCGTACCCGCGCAATATCGCGTTCGCGAGTGCCTGCTTGTCTATCGCCGCATCGAGCGCCGCGCGGACGGCGATATCCTGAAGCACCGGCGCGTGTCCTTGATTGAGAAAGACCCCGAAAACGCGCGGAAGCGGTGCGCGCAGTATCAGCGCGGGCTCTTCGAGAGCCGGCAGCTCCGAAGGAGATATACCCGCGAAACTGTCGATGCGTCCTGCGTTCCAAGCCTCGATGGCTGCGCCTTCATTCGGGAAGAACACGAACGTTATCTTGCTCAGGTGCGGCGTACCGAGCGCGAATCCTTGAAAGGGCGTAAGTTCATAGCGCGTAAGCGCGCCGGTTTTATCGGTATCTATTGCTTTCACCTGGAACGGCCCCGTTCCCACCGGATTGGTATTGAGAGGGGAAAAAGGGAATTCTTCGGGCGTAACGTTCTGCCACAAATGCGCGGGAAGAATGCCCAGTGTCGTATTCTCTAAGAATGGCGCGTACGGTCTCGGAAGCGTGAAGACGACGGTGAACGGGTCCGGCGACGCCACGGTAACGCCTTCCCAATCGGCTCTGCGCAGGCTTTTGACGTCTGCGTTCTGCGCCGAACGGACGGTGAAAAGCACATCCGCGGCAGTGAACGGAGTGCCGTCATGGAACGTGAGCCCCTGGCGAAGCACGAACGTGTAGGTCGTGCCGTCCCCCGATATTTCGTATGAAGATGCGAGGTCGGGGACTATCGAGCCGTCGGGCGAGACACGCATGAGGCCTGAATACACGAGCTGAGAAATGTCTCTGTCCGGCTCGGAGAGCGCCAAGAGGGGATTGATGAAGCGCGCAGTACCGACAACGCCTTCTGTGAGCGTGCCGCCCGAGGCCGGAACGGATACCGAGGTACTTGCGTTGACGCCCGCGAGAAGCGCCAAAGCGCTGATTGCGAGTATGCCGGTCAGCACGTACAGAGCCAATCGCTCTGCGGGGGAGAAAGACACGAGAAGGTTCCCGAGCCGTTTAAGATAACCGATGTCGTGCCGCTTGTTCAGAGGATTTTCCGGCTCTGCGGAAGCGGGTCGAGAGTATGAATCTGGAAATACGTCCATTGTAAAAGGAGAGACTGCGAGCCCGAGTTAAGGGCTTTTTCTGTTGTGGAGTCGCTTGCTGACTTGTCTCTAAGGAGTCGGACGCAGTTTGATCTGCGTCGTTTAACTGATAATAAGATTGACGAGTGCCGATATGGCGAAAAGGATACCGAGCGCAATAGTAGCACGGAAGAGGGTCTTCTCCAATCCGCGGCGGGTGTGGAAACCGGACGAAAAGTTGTCGGAACCGAAGGCACCCCCGAGAGACGCACCCGTGCGCTGCAAAATGACCGCAACGATAAGGAGTGCGCCAAGAACTATCTGTATGTAGGGGAGCATCCCCTGGAGAAAACTCATCGGCACCATGGTAGCATATTGAACTCTCAGCATCAAGTATGGAAATCGTTGGCCGCGGCGGACACTCGGTCCGCCGCGGCTAGTCGTCGATTTTCCGGAGGGCGGCAACAAAGCCGGCCATCACGGCAACGACCACTGTGAATATCTGCCGCTCGTCATTATCGTAAAATCCGACGAGAATATCCGCCATAGATGAAGCCAAGAACTCTCCGTCATAGAACGTGCCCTTCCCTACCTTCGCCGACATGAACGTGAGCGCGAAGAAGGTCGAAAAGCCGATGAATCGCAAGATGAACAGCTGTAGCCACCCTTGGACAAGTATGGCGACGAGAGCGCTCATCACAAACACCATGAGAATAGTTGCTAGTGCACCTTCCACGCTCATGGCTCCCTCCTCCACGCCGCGTATATGCCGGCAGCCAGACAGATCAGAGCAAGAACGAGAAGACCAGGTTCTGGGCTCGCGAGATTCGTCTCCATAAAATCTCTCGCGACGCCGAAGAAGGCCTCTTTTCGCGCTCTTGGTCGCATCCAGATAACAGCAAGCACGATAGTGCCGAACAAAAAGAGGCTGTATCCGATGGAGCGGACCACGAACCGTCCGAACCATCCGAATGCCCATGACACGAAGATGGCGACCCCTAAGGCGGAGGCCGCAACGATGGGCCATTTCACGCCCAACAGTGCGATGTACTCCCGCATTGTCCGGATCTCCGATTACCGCCTCACCCCGACGGCAGGGGACCTAATTTCAGTACATCACCGCCACATGAGCGAGTCAAGTTGACCCCCACCTTCATTTTCCGTATATTTCCTCAGCGTCGCAGCCTCGAACTGCGAATCTCAAAACTTTATTATTAGCACAAGTATTTTAACTATGAAAAAAGCCAATGATAAAGCCACAAAAATAGCATTTAAGCCGGCGGGGGACCGCGTGCTCGTGAAGCCGCAAGAGTCGGAGGACGAGAAGACCCCGTCTGGCATCATCATTCCTGACACGGCGGAGAAGGAGAAGCCAGAACGCGGCACGATAGTCGCCGTCGGCGAAGGCAAGCGCACAGACAAAGGCGACGTGCTTCCGCTCCGCTATAAAGTCGGTGACAAAGTTATGTTCTCGAAATACGGATACGACGAAGTAACTATTGATGGCGAAGAATATTACGTCATTGCCGAATCGAACATTCTCGGCACGTTCGGAAAGTAAATCGATTAAGAATCTAATTCTCAAAACACCATGGCAGCAAAACAAGTCATCTTTGATCAGGACGTACGAAATGCTCTAAAGCGCGGCGTTGATATCGTTGCCGGTGCGGTCAGGGTCACGATAGGTCCCCGCGGCCGGAACGTCGCCGTGGATAAATCCTGGGGAAGCCCGACCATCACGAACGACGGTGTTTCCATCGCGAAAGAGATAACGCTTGCGGACAAATTCGAGAATATGGGCGCCTCGATAGTGAAAGAGGTCGCTACGAAAACGAACGACAAAGCGGGCGACGGCACAACGACAGCAGTCGTTCTTACGCAGGCTATCGTGCATGAAGGCCTGAAGAGGACGGCGCTCGGTGCCAACGCCATGATGGTGCGCCGCGGCATTGAAGCCGCCGCAAAAGACGCCGTCGAGGAGTTGAAGAAAATGGCGAAAGAGATAAAAACGAAAGCCGAAAAGCGACAGGTCGCGACCATATCTGCGGAATCGGCAGAACTTGGCGAGACCATTGCCGATACCGTGGATAGAGTCGGAAAGGACGGCGTCGTCACTGTCGAGGAATCGCAATCCATCGGTATCGAATCGGATTTCGTTGAAGGAATGGAATTCGACAAGGGCTATGTGTCCGCGTACCTCATCACGAACGCCGAGCGGATGGAGGCCGAAGCGAAAGACGCTTCAATTCTCGTGACCGACAAAAAGATATCGACCGTAAAAGACATCCTGCCGCTTCTTGAAAAATTGGCGCAATCGGGGAAGAGGGATTTGGTCATCATAGCCGATGACGTGGACGGTGAAGCGCTTGCGACGTTCATCGTCAATAAACTCAAAGGTGTTTTTAACGTGCTCGCAGTCAAGGCGCCGGGCTATGGCGACAGAAAGAAGGAAATGCTCTCCGACATCGCGATAACGGTCGGCGGTCAGCTTGTGTCCGAAGACCTCGGAATCAAGCTTGAGAACGCGGAGCTCTCCATGCTCGGGCGCGCTAACCGCGTCGTTGCGACGAAAGATTCGACGGTCATCGTCGGTGGCAAGGGAAAGAAGTCCGACATCGAAGATAGAGTCACCCAGCTTCGCAAACAGCTTGAGCAGACCGATTCGAAATTCGATAAAGAAAAATTAGAAGAGCGCATTGCGAAACTCTCCGGCGGTGTTGCGGTCATCCGCGTCGGAGCGGCAACGGAAACGGAAATGAAATACTTGAAAGATAAGATAGAGGACGCGGTCAACGCGACGAAGGCAGCAATCGCCGAGGGCATAGTGCCGGGCGGGGGAGCCGCGCTCGCAAAGGTCGCGGAGAAACTTGGCAAAAAGGTAAATCCGAAAGCGCACGACGAGCATACCGTCGGCTACCGAATCTTGCTTTCAGCGCTTTCCGCGCCGTTCCTCCAGATAGCGAAGAATGCCGGTCGCGAGGATGGAGCGGTCTTGCTCCGCGATGTCGTCTCGAAAGGCGCCGCGTGGGGCTTTGATGCTTCCGCAGAAAGTGACGAGGCACACATCGTGGACATGTTCGAGGCGGGCATCATCGATCCGGTCAAGGTAACTCGCAGCTGCGTTGAAAACTCTGCTTCTGCGGCGGCCGTACTTCTTACGACTGAAGCCGCGGTTGCCGATTTGCCTGAAGAGAAAAAAGCGTCGCCGGGTGGCGGAGGCGGCATGGGCATGGGCGGGGGAATGGATGAGATGATGTAGGGAGCGCTCAGGCCGGTATTGCCCGGCCCGAACAGTACGCGCGCGGGATAGGATTCTGTATCACCACTGCGCAGTCTTCTCTTAGATTGAGCGTCGCCCACGCGATGTTCTCTCGGGCAATACCGGCTCTCGCTTGAAAGTTTGGAAAAGGAGAAGCCCGGCAATGCGCCGGGCTTCGTCACACGGGTTAGAGCACGAGGATGCCGCTCCGGATGGCTGAGGCGAGATTTCCAAAGGCATCGTCGACCCAGGTGACCTGATCGGATGACATGGAATCGCGGCGCGAGAAGAGATCGCTTAGGTAGCTCCGGATGGTGTAGAGCTCGTTCGCACCCTCAGCGATCTGCTTGTTCCACAGCGGATAGCACGCTGAGTACCTTCGGCACATGTGCGCCAACGAACGTTCCGAATACTCGTGAGCGACTATCTCGCCAGCGAACGCCGCCACCCCGTGCCACCCGAGGTGAGTGAACTTGAAGTGCAGGTCATGCATCGACTGCCGCATCGGGAAATCCTCCGAAATTTCTACTACCATTGTTGTAGTACAAGGATTTTATAAAGACAAGCGGGCTATATATGCTATAATGCATGCATATGAATACAGGACTTGTTTTATTGGGTGTAGTTGCATTAGTCGGCGTGTGGGCTATTTGGGCCTACAACCGCTTCGTCGCGCTCACGAATCGATGCGAGGAAGGGTGGTCTGATATCGAAGTGCAGATGAAGCGCCGCTACGACCTTATCCCGAACCTTGTTGAAACTGTCAAAGGCTATGCGAAGCACGAGGCAGGCACGCTCCAAAGCGTGACGGACGCCCGCACGAAGGCGATGGGTGCACAATCCGTTGCCGATCACGCGGTCGCGGAAAATATGCTCACGAGCGCCTTGAAATCGCTTTTCGCGGTTGCCGAAAGCTATCCGGATTTGAAAGCGAACACCAATTTCTTGGAGCTTCAGCGCGAACTTTCTGACACCGAGAACAAGATTCAGGCCGCGCGCCGCTTCTACAACTCCGTCGTCATCGAGCTTCAGAACGCGCTCGAGCAGTTCCCCACGAATCTCATCGGCAACATGTTCGGATTCAAGACCCGAGAATTCTTCGCGCTCGCGGATGGCGAAGAAGCCGCGAAGAATCCCGTGAAGGTGAGTTTCTAGCGATGGCCTCTCTCTACACGCACCAAGCCGCCAATATCCGAAAGACCTGGTTTTTGATGACCGGCTTTTTGGTCATTATCGTCGGGCTCGGCTGGCTCATGTCGCAGCTCTATGGCAACGCCGCCATTCTCTACGGCGCGATAGCGTTTTCGCTTTTTATGAATGTCACGGCCTACTGGTTCTCCGATAAGATCGCGCTTGCTTCTACGGGTGCGAAACCGGCGGATGAAAATCAGTATCGCGAATTGCATCGCATTCTCGAAAATCTTGCGATTACGGCGGGCATCCAAAAGCCGCGCCTCTACATCGTTGACGACCCTGCCCCGAACGCATTTGCGACGGGCAGGAACGCGAAGCATGCGGTCGTTGCCGTGACGACAGGGCTTCTCGCACGGCTCGATAGGAGCGAGCTTGAAGGCGTTATCGCGCACGAACTTTCGCACATCGGCAATCGCGACATTCTCGTCATGACGGTCGCCGTCGTGCTTGCGGGTGCCGTCGCGATGCTTACCGACATATTCCTCCGCATCAGTTTCTTCGGAGGGAACAATAACGACAATAAGAACCCCATACTTCTCATCGCGGGTATTGCCGCAATAATCCTCGCTCCAATCGCGGCGCAATTGATACAGCTCGCTGTCTCGCGTAAGCGCGAATTTCTCGCGGACGCTTCCGGCGCGCTTCTCACACGATATCCGGATGGTCTTGCTTCAGCTCTTCAGAAGATCTCCTCCTACGGGGCGCCTATGCGCCGCGCGAATCATGCGACGGCGCACCTTTTCATCTCGAATCCGTTCGGCGCGCATGAAAGAGGGAAGTTCATCGCGAAGATATTCGCAACGCACCCGCCAGTAGAGGAAAGAGTAGCGGCGCTCACACAGATGCGGGTGTAGTTCTCCCGTGCTATAAAAGACGCCACGGAGGCGTCGCATAGTGGTCTAGTGCGCTCGCTTGGAAAGCGAGTAGGGGGAAACCCCTCCAGAGTTCGAATCTCTGCGCCTCCGCACTAAGCACTGACCACAGCAATTCTTCATAATTTCCACATATATTGAGAAGGTATACTTACTTAAACATGGTGAGGAAATATTCTCGGAGCGCGGGTAAAGACGTAGAGCGCGCTGTGCGCGCATATAAGCGCGGCACATTAAAGTCCGGGCGAAGCGGTGCGCGCGTAAAGAGCAGGGAGCAAGCGATAGCCATCGGACTTTCCGAAGCGCGGCAAAAAGGCAAGAAGGTGCCGCGCAAAAAATAGGAAAACTGATCTCATGAAACCCGCAACTATAACTATAGGAGTACTTGTACTCCTTCTTGCCGCGATTGCAGTGTACTTACTGGCTGCGACTTCCCCGGTACCACTTCCTGGAGAAACAGCATGTACACTCGAAGCGAAGCTTTGTCCGGATGGTTCGTATGTCGGACGCACCAGTCCAAACTGTGAATTCGCCGCCTGCCCCGGTATGGCTACTACATCGTCGGGCGGAGGAATAGCGCCGTACAAATCCGGCATACGCGGTACCGTGATGCTTGGCCCGACGTGTCCGGTTGAACGTATTCCGCCGGATCCAGCGTGTGAGGACAGACCATACCAAACGCTCATCATTGTCTTTCGTGCGAGTGATCCGGTGCACGCGATAGCTTTCGCCAAGAGCGATGCCAAAGGAATGTTTGCAGTTTCCCTGCCACCGGGAGAGTATGTCGTGGGAGCCGGTGAGAGCAATCTGCCGCAATGCAGCCAACTACAAACAACTGTCGAACCGGATGCCTATACCGACGTTCTCGTCTCGTGCGACACCGGCATCAGATAGTCGAGAATATCCTCGCGAGACTTGGTTCTTGAAAAGTCTTTAAAACTCGGACGGTGCCTTGCATCGAAACAGAGGGCATGCTACTATGGCGACATCAATTCAGGGTGATCCGGGTACGTAGGGATCGACCTCCAACTCCACTCACTGCTTTTGATCCGACCTAGAAAAAGCGGTCGCGTTTAATAACCAAATCCATTCCATAGAAATATGCAAACAGGAACAATCGCCCGTCTCACTGACAAAGGTTTCGGGTTCATCTCTCGCGAGGGACAGGAGAAAGACCTCTTTTTCCACTCTAACGAGCTCGTCAACGTAAAGTTCGACGAACTTCGCGAAGGAGACACGGTGACCTTTGAAGTCGCGGACAGTCCGAAAGGACCGAACGCGGTCAAGGTTAGCCGCGCCTAACGAAAGCGCCCCGAAAGGGGCGCTTTTCGTATTCGGTTTTGGGGTTGTATACTGTTCTCCATGAGTAAAAGAGCCGTGCTATTCCTCGCGCTTCTCGCTCTCGTTTTTATCGTTTTCATGTTCGTGAGCCCGAAACTGCTTTCGGCTCCCAGTGAAGTCGCCACCGAACCACAAGATTTCGGCACGTATCCGTATGAATGCGACGAGCACGTGACCTTCACGATGACTCCTGCGAATGACTTGAACACCATTCTTATTCAACCCACGATTCTGGGTGCCTATCCTCCTCGAAGCGTACTTCTGCGGAATGACACCGTTGCCGGCACTCGCTACGAAGGGAACGGTGTCATATTTACCGCAAGGGGAGAAACAGTGACGCTCGGCGAAGGGGATTCTGCCATCAATTGCTCGCCAGTGCCGAACCCGGAAGAAGCGCCGTTCAATTTCGGGGATTAGAGCTTGCTTGAAAACCTCCCCCTGCCTGCGCGGCAAACCTACGGGCTGCGGCGCCTCATCTCGGACTCAATGTAGCCATGGGTACACCTCGTCCTCCGACTCGCGCCTCGCCTACGCAGGTTTGCCGCTCGGCTTGGGAACCCGGGTTTTCAAACAAGCTCCAAGGCGTTTTCATTGACAAACATCCTCTTTCTGGTATTATTACCCGCGTCAAACCCTCTCTATTGGTTTTTTCGTCTTGGGAGATTCCAAGACCGTCCCACAGCAAGCACGGGATGAAAGTCTCTCGAGATAGTTCGACATCATTTTAGTCCGCATCCCATCTCCGCCTTCTGGCGGATGATGGAGCGGAAAAGCCCGACATTCGGGCTATACAACACACCATGAGCGCATACAGCAAGCATTCAAGTAGGCCCGCGCGAAGAGGCGGCCGGAACTTTTCACATTCTCGTGGGTACAGCGGCCGCGGGCGCTCGTTCGGGCACGCTACGCGCCGCCCGCAGGGCGGAAACCGCGGAGCGCATCGCGGTCAGCACATCGACGTGTCGCGCTTCATACATAAAGGCACGCCAGTTGCGGAAGTAAAGCCGTTCACGCCGAAGAATCGCTTCAGCGATTTTCCCATCGACGAGGCGCTCAAGAAAAATATTACGAAGAAAGGATATGCGACGCCGACCCCCATTCAGGACTCTTCGATACCGCACACGCTAGAGGGGAAGGATGTCGTCGGTATCGCGAATACCGGCACGGGGAAGACGGGCGCATTCCTCATCCCGCTCGTGCATAAGATACTCCAGGACCGCAAAGAACGAGTGCTCATCATGGTCCCGACCCGCGAACTCGCGCTTCAGATAGAAGAGGAATTTTGGGGCTTTGCCGACTCTCTCCGCATTGGCGCGGTCTCGTGTGTCGGCGGTGCGAACATCAACCGCCAAATATCGATACTCCGCCGCGACCCGCACATGGTCATCGGTACGCCGGGACGCCTCAAGGACCTCATCGAGCGCCGCGTGCTTAACCTCTCAAGGTTTCGCACGGTCGTGCTCGACGAAGCCGACAGAATGCTCGACATGGGATTCATCAACGATATGAAGACCATCCTCGCGCACATGCCGAAGGAGCGGCACACGCTCTTTTTCTCTGCGACGCTCTCGCGCGACATAGAAACGCTCATCAAGGATTTTCTTATTGATCCGGTGCACATCTCGGTTAAAACCGGCGATACCGCATCCGGCGTTGATCAGGACATCATTCGCGTAGGGGCTGGAAAAACGAAGATAGACGTGTTGCACGAACTTTTGATACAGCCGGAATTCAGCAAAGTATTGGTGTTCGGCAGGACAAAGCACGGCGTCGAGAAACTCTCGAAAAACTTGGCGGAGCGCGGCTTCAAAGCGGAGTCTATTCACGGCAACAAGAACCAGAATCGCCGCGAGCGCGCGCTCGCGCTTTTCAAGGGCAACCGCGTGCAGGTCTTGGTCGCGACGGATGTCGCGGCGCGCGGCATTGATATCGACGACATCAGCCACGTCATCAATTTCGACATACCGACAACCTACGAGGATTATGTGCATCGCATAGGCCGCACGGGCCGCGCAGGAAAGCGGGGCAAGGCGCTTACCTTCATCGAATAATCCGCTTTTTACTATGTCGAAAAATTATCACAAGGACGGCAAATGGATAGAAAAACCGTACGAGACGGTAATCTTGATATGCATCTGCGGTGGGAAATATATAAAAACGCGTGTAGACCAGAAAAGGTGTCTGCGCTGTTTGGGGAAGGTGAAATAACGAAAGGCGGAACGCGCTCGCGCCGCCGGCAATTTTTTCAAGGTATATAATTTTCGTATACTGCACGCATGGCACTCCAAAGCACTCAAGGATTTTGGCCGGTTGCCGCCGCGATAGGCGGTAATTTCTTTGTTATGGTCATCAAATTCTTCGCAGCCGTTAGCTCGGGCTCGAGCTCGATGCTCTCCGAGGCGGTGCACAGTTTGGCCGACACGGTCAATCAAATACTGCTTCTTATCGGTCTCGGGCGCTCGATAAAGAAGGCCGATGAATCATTCGAATACGGATACGGCAACGAGCGCTTTTTCTGGGCGCTCATTTCCGCGTGCGGCGTATTATTCGTTGGAGCAGGCGTTACCTTATACAACGGCATTTCTGCGCTGACGAAGCCGCACGAAGTCGAGTTCTCCGCACTCGTATTCGGCGTGCTACTCGTCTCTTTTGTCATCGAGTCATACACATTTTTTGTCGCCGCTCGGGCTTTGAAAAAGGATTTTCCGAGAGCAAACTGGAGCGAACGGCTTTCACGCGCCGACCCCTCGACACTCTCGGTTTACCTTGAGGATGCGGTGGCGGTCCTCGGTATCGTTGTCGCGTCCGCCTCGATAACTCTGTCCTATTACACAGGCAATGCTATCTGGGACGCAGTCGGCTCCGTACTCATTGCAATTCTCCTCGGTGCAATCGCCATTACGCTCATAGTCAAAAATCGTTCGTATCTTATCGGACGTGCCATGCCGGAAGAACTGCAGGAAGAAGTCATCGAACTCCTACGGGTCGAGCCGGCTATCGAGAAAGTTATTGATTTTAAATCAGTGACGGTAGGATTCGGCGTGTACCGCATCAAATGCGAGGTTGAGTTCAACGGCTCCGCGCTCCTGCGCGAAGCGTATCGGGACAAGGCGTTGCGCGCGGAATACGAGGAGGTGCACGGGGATTTCGAGGCGTTCAAGCGCTTTTGCGCTGACTATGCGGACCGCATCCCACGCCTCATCGGCAAGAAAATAGACGACATTGAAGCGCACATAAAGAAACTCCATGCCGGCATACGCCACATCGATATCGAAATCAACTAAGCGAGGAGAATGCTTGCGATGGAAAGATAGATGAATACGCCGATAACATCGGAGACGGTCGCGATAAGAGGGGAGCTAGCAACAGCGGGGTCCAGTTTCAATTTGTGAAGAAGGAAGGGGAGTGAAAGGCCGACGAGGCTTCCTATGACGACGACCAGTATCATGGTGAGCGTTACCACAACGGCGATTTCCGGCCCGGCGCGCCAAATCCCGAGGAACCACACGACGAAGCCCATCGTGACGCCGAGCGCGGCCGCGACGGCGAGTTCTTTCGCCGTCAATTGGAACCAGTCTTTCATTTTCACTTCTCCCGTCGCGAGCGAGCGCACGGCCAAGGTCGCCGCCTGCGAGCCTGCATTTCCTGCACCGGCTATCAAGAGGGGAAGGAAGGATACAAGAACGAGCGCGTGCGAAATAGTTTCCTCAAAGTGCACGATGATGGCGCCGGCCATGAGATTCACGAAAATAAGAACTACGAGCCATCCGACGCGACTCGAATAGAGAAGTCTGACGCTTGCCTTATTGAGGTTCACCTCAAGCGATTCAACACCGGCGCTTCGGTAGATGTCCTCGGTGGTTTCTTCCTGCGCGACATCCATGACATCGTCGAAGGTGACGATGCCGACGAGCACGTTTGCCGAATCGACGACAGGGAGCGCGGCGAGGTCGTATCTACTCATAAGCTCGACCGCTTTTTCCCGGTCGTCGTTCGCGTTTCCCTTGATGACCGAAGTGTTCATGATGGTCTCGATGACGGTATCCGGCTCGGCAAAAATGAGCTTTCGAAGCTTTAGGACGCCTACAAGATGCCACTTGTCATCCGTCACATAGAGGACGCTCACGGTCTCGCTTTTCGGGTCTCGTTTCCGGATATGCGCGAGCGCTTCTCCCGCAGTCCATTCAGGCCGGAGTGCGACGTAGCCCGGCGTCATCAAGCGGCCGATGCTTTCTTCCGGATACCCGAGGATTACTTGTGTTTTCTCGCGGTCCTTCGGGTCAAGGAGGTTCAAGAGACGTTGCACGACGACGCCCGGCAGTTCTCCGAGGAGCTCTGCACGGTCATCCGGTTCAAGTTCGGCGAGAAGCCCACGCGTCTCTTCATCCGATAATTCGTGAAGGAACGCTTGTGCATCATCATGGGTAAGTTCTGAAAAAGCGTCCGCGGAGATGTCGCGCGGGAGCGCTCGAAAAAGAAGCACGCGGTCGCGCTTTTCAAGGCGCATAAGAAGCTCCGCGATGTCAGCTGACTGCATTTTGCCGACCCTCGCGCGGATCTCATCCCATTTATGTTCCGCGATGAGCGTCGCGAAAGTATTTTTCCTGCGCTCTGCCCTTTCTACCATACGCGAAATTGTAGCTCTCCAATAATGAAAATGCGCCTCATGCCTTTGAGAATGTGCACAAAGCGCACACGTACCATACCACGCGGTGCGGTGATGCGGAAGAGGCGAGAGCGGGCTATAATCCCCTCACCATGCGAACGGTCAATCTCTCGTGGCGGCAGGTGGAAGAGCTTTCGAGAAAGTTGGTGAAGAACGTGCGCGCGAGTGGTTTCAAGCCGCAGTATCTTGTCGGCATCACGGTGAGCGGCCTGTTTCCGGTCGCGCTCGTCGCGAAAGTGTTCGATACGAAGGATGTTGCGATCGTTTCAGCGCGTTCGTACAGCAAACGGCGGCAGGGAAAGCTTAAAGTGACGGCACTTCCAAAAGTGGACTTGCGCGGCAAGCGCGTGCTGTTGGTGGATGAAATAGCGGATCGAGGAACAACCCTCAAGCACATTTCGAAGATACTGAAGACACACTACAAAGTGGGACAACTAAAGACCGCCGTGCTTGTCGTGAACAAGAAAAATTGCGAAACATGGCCGGATTATTACATGCTCACAGTGGACAAATGGGTCGTGTTCCCATGGGATAGTCGTTCGTAATATTGTTCGCGTGGAACCCGGCCGCTCGTCCAGCGGCTCTCAGCCTTAGGTTCGCCGCGCGGCGGCCTTTGGCCGACCGTGCCCGCGCGCCTGCACAGGTTCCACACAAACAATATTCCTCGCTGAAGGTTGTTTACCAGTTGATTCTGTTCTTTCCGAGGAGTACAGTGTCGCGAATATGAACATCACGCTTATCGGGATGGCTGGGGCGGGGAAAAGCTACATCGGTCGGCGCTTAGCGGAACGGCTTGGACTCACCATGCTCGACGTGGACCGGGACCTCTGGGAGATGAAATATGGCAAGCCAATCCAGGAAATATTGGACGAACTCGGCGAAGAAAAGTACGTTGCGGAAGAAGAGCGGCTCATCGTAGATGCCACGAAAGACAAAGATGACCTGCTCATTTCGCCCCCGGGGAGCGTTGCATACCAGAAAGATGCGATGCGGCATCTTAAGGATATTTCGACTGTCGTCTATTTGCGCGTTCCGTTTTCGGTCATAAAAAAGCGCGTGGAAGCAAGTCCGCCTCGCGCTATCATTGGGCTCGGCACGAAAACCTTGCGCGAGCTGTATGACGAACGCCACCCGCTCTATGAAAAGCACTCGCATTTCATTGTTGACACGCACGAGAGAGAGGCAGGAGAGGTGATGGCCGACATCGAGAATTATTTGAACCGTTCGTAGACATAGTTGACGCCGCAGCCTCGTTTGCTACAGTTGGACTATGCACAGGCACTTTCAGCGCATGATGTTGACCTTGATGATTCTCCCGCGCGGAGGCGTTTTGCCTGCATAACTTTTCCAAGGTATCCAGACAAAAACCCTCCGCTCGGAGGGTTTTTGCTCTTTCGGTTCTTTGAAAGCGGTTGGGGATATCAGGCTGGCAGGGGAACGTTCCTCGTTAGCCAGTGTTCCCAACGCATGGGGGTTCTTATGGTCATTGTGAATGCGGCAGCCGATGCATTGGCATCGGCAGTTCAGGTATCATGCAGGCGACTTGAGAATAATCGTGGGCTTGCGATCGCGGTCATTCCATCGAAGCCCGACGGATATTTTCACCTCCGTCTCGTAAAAGTGTCGCCAGATACGAGCGCGGCACCCGAGACCTTGAAGCGCTTCGACGACGTACGGCGCGATATAGTGCCGATTCGGATCAAACAATTCGGCCAAGACGCCCGGGTCAAGGACGCAGTCATCTTTCTACAGAAGCAGCAGAAGGGTGGACATTCGCACTGTTGGCAATCCGTAGATTCGGAACTGCAGCCAACAGACGTGAGGGGCGAGCAAATCATCGTCCCCTATACCCCGACTTGAATGCCGTCAACTCGCATCAATGCGAACATCCGGCAGAACGACCACGGTCGTTCTGCCGGTTTCCTTTTTAAGCGGTTTTGCTACTATGAAGCCCAATGCCAGGACGCAATTTTCGGGAACTGCTGGAAAAGAAATGGGACGAAGGCAAGTTTTTATGCGTGGGGCTTGATACTGACCTCGAAAAAATACCCGATAGCGCGCAAAAAGACAGCACCCGAGCGACCATGGTCGCCTTCAATCGTGCCATTGTTGATGCGACGAAAGATATCGTTTGTGCATACAAACCGAACAGCGCGTTTTATGAAGCGCGCGGTGATGAGGGGTTCGCGGCACTCCGCGAGACTACGCAGTATATTCTCGATCAAGCGCCCGATGTTCCCGTCATCCTCGATGCAAAGCGAGCGGACATCGGCAGCACTAACAAGGGCTACGTAGATTCCATCTTTCACTATTTACAAATGGATGCGGTGACAGTGCATCCATACCTCGGCAGCGAGGCACTCAAGCCTTTTCTTGAACGCAAGGACAAAGGCATTTTTGTTCTTTGCCGTACTTCGAATGGCGGCGCAAGAGAATTGCAGGATCTCATGACCGATGGGGAACCACTCTACAAGAAAGTGGCGCACCTTGTCAGAGAGAAATGGAACACGAACGGCAACTGCGGGGTCGTCGTCGGCGCGACGTATCCCGAAGAACTCCGCGAAGTTCGTAAAATAGTCAGTGATATGCCCATCCTCATACCTGGCGTTGGAGCGCAGGGCGGAGATCTGGAAAAGGCCGTACAAGCGGGGAAAGACAGTCGCGGGAAAGGCATGATAATAGCTGCCGCACGCTCGGTCATTTTCGCCTCACCCGGCGCGGACTTTGCCGAAGCGGCACGCGCTGAGGCTTCGAGACTTCATGGAGTTATTAGTAAAGCACTGGTAAAATAGCATCCTATGACCGAATCCGATGTCCTTGAAATACTGCAAAAGGTCGGCGCATTCCGAAGCGGGCACTTCGTCTTCACGTCGGGACGTCACGGCGATTCCTATGTGAACAAAGATGCGCTGTACACGCACACGCACGACCTCTCGCGTCTCTGCCGCGGCGTCGCCGAGCGATTCGCCGACAAAGGCGTCGAAGTGGTCATAGGACCCGCCGTCGGCGGGGCAATACTCTCGCAATGGGTCGCGTATCACTTGACGGACCTGACCGGCCGCGAGACGTATGCCGCATTTGCCGACAAAGACGGCCAGGGCGGATTTGTGGTGAAGCGCGGCTACGAGAAGCTCTTGGCAGGGAAGAAAACGCTTGTCGTCGAGGACCTGACGACGACGGGCGGCTCTCTTAAAAAAGTAGTCGAGGTCGCGCGTGCGACGGGTGGCGACATCGTTGCTGCAGTCGTCGTTTGCAACAGAGGAGACGTGAAAAAAGAAGACGTCGGCAATCCGCCTGAATTCGTCTCGCTCGTCAATCTGGAGCTCGATTCATGGACGGAAACGGAGTGCGATCTTTGCAAGGGGAATATTCCAGTGAACACCGACATAGGCCACGGGCGGGAGTTCTTGGCGCGAAAGGGAAAGTGACGTGATATACTTTTTTACCAGTTATTAGGTAGCAAACAAACATATGAAGCAATTCTTAACGGCAGTGATAATAGTAGCGATAGCAGGGGGCGCGTACTGGTGGTGGCAGAATCAAAATACCGCGACAAACGGGGAGATGATGGATTCCGGCTCGGAGACCACGGGCAATGACTCCATGCAGGACGCCATCGAGGGTGGCGCAATGATGGAAGACGGCGTTATGGGAGACGGCTTTTCAGCACCGATGACAGCCACTATCACGTATAACGGCACAAGCTTCTCACCGGGAGAAGTAACCATTAAAAAAGGCGGTACGGTCACCTGGAATGGCACTGGAAACATGTGGGTCGCATCAGCACAGCATCCGACGCACACGGTCTATGCAGGCACTTCGCTTCAAGAACATTGTCCAAGCGGTTCGGCAGAAGCCTTCGACCAATGCGCGACGGGAAATTCGTACTCCTTCACCTTCGACAAAGTAGGCACGTGGTTCTACCACGACCACATCAACGCATCAGCGTTCGGGAGCGTCGTTGTAGTAGAATAGCGGCATGAAAGAGGGGACCCTTGCTCATATTGCGCTTCGGGCGGGTGTGGCGTTCGCGTTCCTCTATCCTCCCATTAATGCGCTTTTCGACCCGTACGCGTGGATAGGGTACTTTCCGCCGTTCGTGAAAGGCTTCATTCCCGACCTTACGCTTCTCCACATCTTTGGCGCGGTCGAAGTCATTCTCGCGCTCTGGATACTCTCCGGCTGGCGGATATTCTGGCCTTCGCTCACTGCGGGAGGCATGCTTCTTGGCATCGTCGTCTTCAATATGCCGAACTTTCAGGTGCTGTTCCGGGATATATCGATTGCTGCGATGTCTCTGGCCCTTGCTGTGATAAGCTATCAAAATCATGGAATCGGAATTTCCGGACGAACTGGAACAGAAGTTTGATCGCGAAGAGACCCTCCGCTACGGAGAAAATCCTCACCAGCGGGCCGCTCTCTATCTCGACCCGGCGAGTACGCGGCCGGGCGCAGCGCGCGCTCGAAAAGTGCAAGGGAAAGAGCTTTCATACAATAATCTTCTCGATGCCGATGCGGCATTCGAATGCGTAGCCGAATTTTCCGAGCCAGCGGTCGTTATCGTGAAGCACATGAATCCGTGCGGTGTCGCGGTAGCAGCGTCATCCCGCGAGGCCTATGCGAAAGCGCTTGCGTGCGACCCGATTTCTGCGTTCGGCGGCATCGTTGCTTTGAACCGCGCGCTTGATGCTGATACCGCGCACGAACTCGTAAAAATATTCTTGGAAGTCGTTATTGCACCCGACGCGGAAGAAGAGGCGCTCAAAATACTTTCCGAAAAGCCGAACGTTCGCGTGCTTCTTACGAGTAGCATGCCCGATGCGAAAGAGACTACGCGTACAATGCGCTCGATTGCGGGAGGTCTGCTTGTGCAAACGCGGGATGAGAAAGTCCTGGAGGGGGAGCCAAAGACGGTCACGAAGCGCTCGCCTTCCGAATCGGAGATGAAAGACCTTCTGTTCGCATTCACCGTTTCAAAGCACGTAAAATCGAATGCCATCGTCTATGTGAAAGACGGCGCGACGCTTGGCATCGGGGCGGGGCAAATGAGCCGCATTTACAGCGCAAAAATAGCCGCTATAAAAGCGGCTGATGTAAAATTATCCCTCAAAGGCGCAGTATTGGCTTCGGACGCGTTCATGCCGTTCCCCGATGTCGTCGAAGAGGCGGCTCGCGTCGGTGCGACGGCGATAATTCAGCCCGGAGGTTCTCTAAAAGATAAGGATTCCATTGATGCTGCGGATGCCGCCGGCATCGCGATGGTATTCACCGGAATACGTCACTTTAGGCATTAATAGACACAAATAACGCGTCAGTATATATTCCTTGGCGTGCGCACTGACGCGCAAAGCGGAGGAAATCATGGCGAAGTACGCAATTGCCCTTTATGCCTCCCGCGGTAAGCCCGGCCGTCTTTACGTCGGAGGCGAGCTACTCGGCCCTTTCGAGACCGACCGAGAAGCCGTCATCGCGGGACGCGATGAGGAGCACGTCGGCATCGAAGGTCCCCCGACGAGCGTCCTCGTATTCGACGGCGAGGTCCACGAGCTCCCCGCGAAAGTGAGCCGGGCCGCCTGATCGGTTCACGGCCCTCGAGAGGGAGACGCGCGAACAGCGAGTAGCGCGTCTCCTCAATTTTTTTGCAGGGAGAAATAAATATCCTCAAGTGCCTTTACGGCATCTCCAGCGGCGATGTTGTTCTGATGATATCGGCCGTCCGTGCAATCGCCAGCTGCCCATACGCGCGGATGTGAGGTCTTTTGCGAGCGGGCATCAACCACTACCTGCTTGATCTCATTCATGCGAAGAACGCTGTCGAGCCATTCCGTGTTCGGCAATAATCCTATTTCAACGAATACTCCTTCCACGGGCAATAGCTCTTCCTTGCCGCTCTTTACATCTTTCCAGCGGAGTCCGGTGACGAATTGTTCACCGACGACCTCGGTAGGTTCTGCGTTCAGGATGCCGCGCATCTTCGGATTTTTGAGAGCCGCCTCAACGCTTATTTCGTCCGCCCTGTATTTATCTCCCTTATGAAAGAGCGTTACACTTTTGCAGTACGCGAGAAGCTGGAGCGCTGTCTCAAAACCGGCGTTGCCACCGCCGATAACCGCGACATCTTTGTCCGCGAACAAGGGGCCGTCGCACGAAGCGCAGTAGGTGAGGCCTTTCTGGTCGAACTCTTTCGCACCGGGAACTTCGAGGATGCGCCGTCGTGCGCCCGTCGTAATAAGTACCGTCCGACCCTCCTCGCGCTTGCCGTCCTTGAGGACCACCGTCACCGAGTCGTCCTTCGGTTCGAGTGCGGTCGCTCGTGCGGGGCTCCGTATCTCGAGGAATTTACCCGCATAGGCTTCCACGTGCTTCTTCAAGTTGTCCGCCAGGTCGGCACCAGAAATAGAAGGCGTTCCTATCCAGTTTTGCACGTCCGAGGATATCGCGCTCTGACCCCCCCACTCCTCTACGACAAGAAGGGTTTTCAATTGTTTGCGAGCCGCGTACACGGCGGCTGCGGCTCCCGCAGGGCCGCCTCCGACTATGATGAGATCATACATAAAGTAGATGCCACTAGGAGGGTACAGCCTCTAGCGGCTTAACGAGTATTTTACTACACCAAGTCCATTCCGTCAGCTTTTATTTTCTTCGAAGAAATGAGGGTAATCCGCCCCAGCCGTCATCCTCATCTTCCATCGCATCGAATGAGGGAACCGGGCGAGCAGGCTCTTTCATTGCTTTCTCCGTTTTCTCGGCGGGTTCCGGCTTCCTGCCATCACTCCGAGGCACGCGCATGGTCGCAGGAGGGACATCGGCGTCGCGCTTCGCCGTAAACCGCTCCGCTCCCCTAAAAAGGGCGGCAGGGCGCACAACGCCGCCCTCCGGGAACCCGGTCGCGATGACCGTAACGCGCACCTGACCTTTCTTGAGCGATTCGTCGGTGACGGCGCCGAAGATGACCTTCGCGTCGGCGTCTATAGCTTCCGTAATGACATTCGCAGCATCCTGCACCTCCAGCATGCCAAGGTCGTCGCCTCCGGCGATAGAGAAGAGCACGCCCTTGGCGCCGGTGACCGATACTTCCAAAAGGGGAGAGTTTATGGCGGCGCGTGCGGCTACTTCGGCGCGCTTCTCACCGGTCGCCGAGCCGATACCCATGAGGGCGGAACCGGCGTTCGCCATAACGGCGCGGACGTCGGCAAAGTCCACGTTGATGATGCCTGTCTGGGTGATGAGGTCGGAGATGCCCTCAACGGCTTGCTTCAAGATGTCATCGCACATCGCAAAGGCGTTCTTGATGCCGGTGTCGCGCGAAACGATGGCGAGGAGCTTGTCGTTCGGGATGGTAATAAGGGCGTCTACGGCTTTCCGAAGCTCGCCCAAACCTTGTTCTGCGAGCCGCGCCCGCTGTGCTCCTTCGAATCCGAAGGGTTTCGTAACGACCGCAACGGTCAAAGCTCCGAGGTCGCGTGCTATTTTCGCGACGACGGGCGCGGCGCCAGTCCCGGTCCCGCCGCCCATGCCGCACGTGATGAAGACCATGTCGGAACCTTTTATCGCATCCTGGATTTCTTCGCGCGTCTCATCAGCCGCCTGTTTTCCGAGGTCGGCATTCATGCCGGTGCCGAGTCCGCGCGTCAGCGTCTTTCCGATATGGATTTTTCTTTTTGCCTTTGATTTGTGGAGATCCTGTCCGTCAGTGTTCACTGCGATGAAATCAACGCCGGAAACGTGCGACGACACCATGTGATTGACCGCGTTGCCTCCCGAACCGCCGACCCCCACTACCCGTATCCTTGCAAATGACTCGACATCCGATTTCACCTGCTTGGTCATATTGGGGCAATAGTATCATTTTCGACACATGCGCAAACTTGACCCACTATTGTAATCGTGCTATTGTTTTTGGCGGTAACCCGCACCAGATACATGCGGGCAATCCAAGGGGTTCGGACATGGAAGCCGTCTTGATCATCGTGGTACACCTGCTCAACAATGCAGGCGTGCCGATCTATGCAATAACAAGCCAGCAGGTCGCGATCATCAACCTTGACTTCTGCGAGCAAGTGGCCAAACCCAAGGCCGTCAAGGAACTGAGTTCGGAGTACGTCAAGGTCGACGGCACCTGCTTGCCGCTGGGCAAATAGTCGCTTCGCGGTCGGTCGACTGCCGAGTCGAAGAACAGCCGAGTCGGCTTCTCTTCGGCTCGGCGGTTCTTCTTTTTACTATTGCTGTATCTTCAATCATGTCCTATAGGACAAAATTGCGAATGTTTGAATTACGACTTTGTAAGCCGATTATTACTACGAACCACGTACTACGTTCTACGAACTACGGGAGAAGCGAACGCATCGCGCGCTTCACGAATTCTCCGGCGCGCCTGACGACTTGCCCGAGCGAGTAACGGCTGTCAGCGGTGTCCTCCATGAATCCCCAGCGGCAGAGTCCGTACGCGACCGCCCACGTAGAATCGACTCCCGATGAGCGCGGAAGGTATCCAATTTGTGCGACCTGCGCGGGAAGCTTCATCGTAGTGCGCACCACCTCAATGGCGGGAGTAAGACTGCTCCCGCCTCCCGTGAGAATAACGCCGGCGGGCAAGAGCCGATGGCGTCCGATGGCCTTCAAATGAATGTTGACGAGAAGGAACATGTCCTTCAATCTCGTCGCGACAGCAGTGTTCATTTTTTGCGGGGGAATGCTGCTTCCGGTGACAGCGCCTCGTTTCATCTGCTCGGCTTCGGTCAGAGGTATGCGGAAGGAAAGTGCGATGGCATTCGTGACGTCGGCTCCGCCCACGGAAAATACTTTTACGGAGACGGGGACATCATTGTCGAACACGATTGTAGAAAGCGTCTCTCCGCCGATGTTCACGAGAATAACGCCTGCGGTCTTTTGCGCCTTCGAGAGGGTCACGAAACTCGCCGCGAGAGGGGAGGCCATGACACCTTCGACCTCGACACCCGCCGCTTCGACCGCTTCTATGGCATCGTCGTAATGTTTCGCGAGAACGGCGATGAAAAGCGTGTCGACGGAAAGTTTCGTCCCCTGAAGCCCATGCGGCTTCCCGAAGACTTTTTGTCCGTCGACCCTGTATTCGAGGGGGATAGTATGAAGCACGGTGCGGTTGACCAATCTCGGCGTTGCGCGCTTCTCGCTCTCGGAGACGGCACGCTCGACCTCTCGGTCGGTCACGATGCCCCCTGACGGGGTAAGCGTTATGTCTCCGGTCGAGCGGATATCCTCAAGGCTCATGCCCCCAAGAGCGAGCCGGGCGCTCCGTACGGGCACTTTTGCCGCGGCGCGGGCTCTCCCGAGCGCTTCGCGGATGCTTTTTGCGGCCTCCTTTATGTCCGTCACATAGCCGTGGCGCACGCCTTTCGAAGGCGCCGTGCCCGTGCCCAATATCTGCATCGGGAGTTCGGAGTTCTCTGCCGGAGTGGCGATGACCACTTTTATGTAGGAACTTCCGATATCGATGCCAGTGTGAACTCTCCGAGTCATCCGGCTATTGTAGCGTGCCATTTGGAGCCGCAAAAACTAGGTTGTGGGGGAAATCGTGCGGAACCCGAATTTTTTTAGCGTACGCTTCTCAAGCCGCTCCATCCTCTCTCCATGCTTCATACCAAGGAGGTGCAGGCATCCGTGGGCGAAGAGATGCGCTATTCTATCTTCTTTGCGTAGGCCGAACGAGCGCGCTTCGCGCTCTGCTTTCCGGAGGTTCAGGAATATCTCTCCCTCGTATTTCTCTATAGGGAATGAAAGGACGTTCGGCACGTAGTCTTTTTTGCGGTACGCGCGATTCATCCGGCGGGACAGGGTGTCGCCGCATAGGACGAGGCTCAATTCATACCGTCTGGGCAGCAATGCACCGGCAATTTCCTTAAAAGGAACGCGCGCGTTCCCGCGCGCTACATGCCGTACACCGATCGTGGGTCCCTGCATTCTCTTCTGTAGATGGTCAGCGCTCTATTGGCGCTCCTTCTGCCGGGCGTGTTTGAGACGTTGATTCACTCTGGCCAGGTCCTCGCGAGTACCCGCGGCGAGGCGCCTCGATTATCTTTCCCTCTCTGACTAGTTTGTGGTATTCGGCCCGGCGCTTCAAAAGTTTGAGAGCCCGTTTCTTTTTGACTATCTTCGATGCGTCGCGCGCGTAATAGCGGCGCTTACGCACCGTTTTCACGAGGCCGGTGCCCTGGACCTTCCTGCTGAATTTGCGGATGGTCGAGAGAGCGCTTTCGCTTCCGGTCTTGCTCACCTCTACATTGATACTCATTGGGAGAACTCTAACACGACGGAAGCCGGCTTTCAAGCAGGCACGGATGACCTCCACACGCCCATGCGATGACGGCGGAGGTACCCGGGGAGTTCCAGAAGAGGCACGGCTTCCTGCGAATTGGTCGCGACCTCGCGCACCAGTATCGTTCCTTCGACAGCTTCTTTGTGTCCCATGATAAGGACGTATGGCGTTGCGTGTTTGCGCGCCGCCGCCATCTGCTCCCCGATGCGTTCGTGGAGAAGCCCTTGGTGGACCATGATTCCTTCTTTGCGGAGTATCTCAAGAACGGGAAGAGAGCGGCGGCGCGCCTCCGCTCCCAGATGCGCGTAATAGATGGCAGGCATGCCGGTATTCTCGCGTTTTACGCGCGAACGGCCATGCACCTCGCAAGAGATGCTTATCATCGCGGAAGGCATGGGTCCGTGAGCGAAACGCGCGGCAAGCGGGTCATAGCGGCCGCCGAACGCGAAGGAGATGCGCCCGCTTGTCTCCGGGTCAATAGTAGATATTTCATATAGGGAGTGCGCCCAGCAATCCCGGCTTCCCAATACCTGGGGAGAGAGCTCGTAGGAGAGGCCGGACATCTCTAGGTATTCGAGTATTTCCCAAAATCGCCTCCGTTCCTCTTCGGTCAGATATTCCATTGCCTGTGGAGCGCGCGAAACAGCCGGGTGTCCGCGCTCGATGAGTTGGACCAGGGCGCCAAGGGGGTCGCTTGCCGCGCGCGGGCGAAGCGTCGGGGAAATCGATTCGATGTGTTTGCGCAAGTACGTGGAAATATCGCGAACGTATCGGTTCGAGGATTCTATGGAGCCGATGTTGTTGATGGAGAGCACGCGTTTCTCGATGCCCGCTTCTTCCGCGATGGCGTTCGCAACGACGATGAGGAGTGCTTCGGCTATCGCAGACGAACTGCCGACCACGTGAAGCTCGAGCGAGAGGGAAGGCATATCTCCGCGTTCTTTCGTCGAGCTTCCGCCTGTGCGCCACGCAAGGAGAGTCCGTCCTGAACCCCGCGCGCGAATGGCGCATCGCCGCGCGCCGACCGCGAGCGGCCGCTCCTCGCGCCGCGCGAATACTATTTCCGCCTCGGGTTTTTTCCCTGCGTCTTTGCGTGCATCACCCACGGCGCGCGGCCCGGGTGCATTATCTTCGAGCGGAGCGAATCCGTAATATTCCGCGATGCGTATCGCGGAAGAAAGAAATGATGCGGTATTTGGGTGCCGTGTATCTTTAAGTCTGATCATGCGATCGTTTTGACTTTCAATTATCCGAATGAATTGAATTTGATTGGGCCCAATGCAAAACACTCACACCGAAAACTCACTCCTCGTACCGCGCTTCTCCCGGAAGTACGTCGATGACGTTGAACGGATATAAACGAACGAATGCGCGTCCGACAATGTTGCCGCGCGGAAGCGTTCCCCATATGCGCGAGTCGGCGGAAACGCGGCGATTGTCTCCAAGCACGAAATATTCTTCGTCTTCAAGCGTGACGCGCAGGCTGTTGCCGCCATCAAGGTTCGCGGAATCAAGATATGGTTCATCGAGAGTAAATCCTTTCGGATGCGCTTCGTTCACTATCCTCACGGAGTTGCCGTTCAGTACCACCGTTTCTCCCGGAAGCCCGATGACGCGCTTGATGAGCGATTTTTCCGGGTTATCAGGAAGGTCGAAGACGATAACATCGCCGCGCACCGGCTCTCCGAGCTCATAGGTGACACGGTCCACTATTAAATAGTGCCAATCTTCGAACGTCGGGTCCATTGAAGCGCCTGAAACGACGTACGGCGCGGCAACAAAGAAGCGAATAAAGAGTGCGAGACCCAATGCGAACACCGTGTACGTTAAAAGCGAACTAGAACTCTCGATCGGTTTCCCCATTGGACCCGGTGATGAACTTTTTTGCATCACAGGATCATTCATGAAGCTGAATTGTACTCGCTTCACGGGATTGACACCAAGTGCAGGCGATGTTCCATCGTTCTAATCCCTAAAAAAATCTCAAAATTCAAGCGCGATGTTGATTGCGCGGCATTTTTTAGAGTTTAGAGCTTAGAGATTAGGGTTTACATCCGCGGCATCGTGATATGATGCCGCGGATGGCATGGGTTATCGTCGGATTAGGGAATCCTGGAGACAAATACGACTCCACTCGGCACAATGCTGGCCGCATGGCTGTCGAATATTTCGCAAAAGCGAAGAATTTGAACGGTTGGCACGAAGATAAGAGGTCAAAATCCATGACGGCAGGTGGCATGGTGGGGAAAACCGCGGTCGCAGTCGTGCTTCCGGATACATTTATGAACAAATCCGGTTCGGCGGTCGCAAAATTCGTGAAATCGGCGAAAGCTGCCGAGCGGCTTGTGGTCGTCTATGACGATCTCGACTTGCCGCTCGGGAAATTCAAGCTATCGTTCGACCGCGGCAGCGGGGGACACAAAGGATTGGAATCCATCATGCGCACCCTGAAGACAAAAAAGTTCGTTCGCGTCCGTATCGGCGTTTCTCCATCGACGGCTTCGGGAGTGCTCCGAAAACCGGAAGGGGAAAAAGTCATCCTCAATTTTATTTTGACGAAATTCCGCGCACACGAACTCGAGGAATTAAAACGCGTCATGAAGCGCGTCGCGGATGCACTCGAAGTCGCCGTCACTGACGGTCGTGAACGCGCGATGAACGTGTTCAACGCCGACGCGTAGTCGGCATTCCGGCACACGCGTTCGGATTACGCGATTGGCTTCAAAGTCATCCGCCTGTCCTTCGGTTCAAAGAAAGTGATAGTGAACGGATACACTTTTCCGAGCTCCAGCTTCGAACGCAATTCCTGTTCGTTCGTGAATTCGGAAATGTGTACGAGTCCGGCAACGCCTTCTTCTATCGAAGCGAGAGCGCCGTGCTTGTTGTATTTGATGATGACCGCGTCCACCTTTTGGTCCTTTTTGTATTTCGCAGCCGCGGCTTTCCACGGATCGTCAATGAGAGCTTTGATGGAGAGAGAAACCTTCCCGTCTTTTATCTCGATGACTTTCACTTTCACATTGTCGCCGGCCTTGTAGCGAGTTTTCGGATTCTCGACGAGCGCCCAATCCATTTCGGAAATGTGCACCAGTCCCTCGAGACCTTCTTCAAGCTTCACGAAGACGCCGAATTCCGTCGCACCTGTAACGATGCCTTCAAGCACATCGCCTATCGTGTATTTTTCGACGAGCGATGCGCGCTCCGAAGGCGCAGCGCCTTTTTCAGAGAAGATGAGCTTTCCTTCTTTCGGGTTCGCGTTGATTATCATCACTTCGAGCTTCTCTCCGACAAGCTTTTTCAATTCTCCGAATATCTTGTCCTTGTCGCCGTCTGGGACGCGCGGGTAGTGCGCGGCGGCGAGTTGCGATGCCGGCAAGAATCCTTGGATGCCGTTCCACGCGATGATGAGTCCGCCTTTGTTCGCTTCCGTTATCGGAAGTTCGAAGACGGTCTTCTTCTGCACAGCCACTTCTGCTTCGTTCCAAATGAGAGCCTGCCGCGCTTCGCGGAGGGAAAGTTCAATATACCCCTCGTCATTTTCCGAGCCGACGACTTTCGCCGTTATCGTGTCGCCGAGGTGGATGTTCTTCAGGGCTTCGCGCGCGGAAAGGTATTCGCGGCCGTAAATGATGCCGGTGCCAAAAGGCGGCAAATCGACGAAGACCCGCGCGCGGCCAATCGCGATGACGGGACCTTCTACGACATCTTCTATCGCCGGCGGCTTTGCGCTTCCGCGGAAGACTTCCGCCATCGGGCCCTCTTTCTCCGGCACTACCTCTACTTCATCGTCGTTCACTATCGCACTCTTAAGTTCTGCTTCTACCATTGTTGTGTACGCTCGGGCTATCCTGCCTGCGCTACCGTGTCTGGGAGCAGGGAAGCGTTAACCGAACGCTCTATTAATTAATAAACGCCCTAGGGGCGTGCATTCAATATATATGAAATGAGTCATTTGCACAAGCTAAAAAAGCGTTGGGGGTGCTGGACGCGAAGTCGCAGACACCCCCGGTAATGTTGGCCACTGTTAACAAATCCCAACGCGTCGCGCCAGGTTTGACTTGGGCCATCGGCTCATCTAGAGCCGATACAATATTCCGAGCTTATGCCGAAAGAGCATTGGGACGAGTCCTTCGAACTTTTCTTAAGAGTTCTCGGGATTCTTCGTTGGTTTCTCCCTGCAGTTGCGTTTCCTAAAATTCGCCGACCGACCTTACGTGGCCTTGAGCCCCGTGGCCATCATTCCTCCCGTTGTATGAGGAGTTTTGCCCAGTAAATTGACCAGGCGGTTCTGCTCGGGTATTCCCACGTTGGAGGCGGGTCACCGAGCTATCGGGACACTACTATTCTGCAAAGCTCACGTCAAATCCGACGTGTGAATCAAATTTCGGTTATAATGCTGGACATGCCTCGAATTTCCATACCTTATACGAGATACTTTATACCGTATACCTTATGATCCTCACCTACCACACCGGCGCGTGCATTCGGGCCCAGGCGGGCGACACGACGCTTGTGTTTGCTCCCGTTTCCAAAAAATCGAAGAATTTCAAGCAGACGAATTTCGGCGCCGATGTCGCACTCGTCCCACTCAATCATCCGGACATGAACGGCGTCGAGGAAGCGGGGCGCGGCGATAAACAGCCGTTTGTCATCTCCGGCCCAGGCGAGTATGAAGTGAAGGATATGACGGCCGCGGCGTTCGCCTCCGGTTCGAAATGGGAGGGAGAGCCGCGCACCAACACGATTTATTCCATCCATTTCGACGGACTCTCTGTCCTATACCTTGGAGCACTCGGAGACCTCGATCTGCCGGGCGACGTTTTGGAAATGGACGCGCCGGATGTGCTCATCCTTCCCGTGGGAGGCGCCGGCGCATTGACGCCCGCAGAGGCGCAGAAGCTCGCGGTAAAGCTTGAGAGCAAAATAGTCATTCCTATTTTATACGACGATAAAACGCTCAAGCAGTTCTTGAAAGAAGCGGGAGAAGAAGGAACGAAACCGGTCGATAAGCTGACCCTCAAACCGAGAGACGTCGTCGGAAAAGAGAGTGAAGTGGTTGTACTCTCTGCATGAGCACGACAAATTCTCAATTTTCAAGGTACAATTTTCAATGAATTATCAATGTTCCAATTTTCAAACAACACGTCCATCAGCTCAGGTTGAATTTTTTTGAAAATTGAAAATTGGTAATTGAAAATTTAAAATATGGTCCTCCAAAAAGCTCTCGACAGCGCGAAAGACCGCCCGAAGGACGAGAAAAAAGTCATTGCCGGCGGCATCGCGATATTCGTCGTCGTCGCACTTTTTTTCGGCTGGGCGATATTCTTTCTTAAGAAAATACAGAGCGGCGAGCAAAGACTCGAATTCGGCGGGGGAGCGCAAGATGAATTCCTTCCTGAATCTGTTCGCCAGGCACAGCAGAACATCATGGAGGGTTTCTCGAATCTGGAAGAACTCGAAGCGATACGGAACGAATCCACCGCGCGGCAGGTCGAAGGAGGGGGCGTTCCGCTCGACACGGGCAGCGGCGATGATCCGTTCGGGACACCCGACACACAATAGTATGTCTGAAGCAGACATTCGCGCGGAACGGATAAAGAAACTCGCACTCCTCAAAAAGGCGGGGATGGAGTCGTACCCGTCCGATTCGCACCGGGACGTCACCAACGCGGACGTGCGAGATTCATTTGAGACGCTTGAAAAGAGCGGGAAGAAAATCCACGTCGGCGGCCGCATCATGTCGCTTCGCGGCCAGGGCGGCATCGTGTTCGCGGATATGTTCGACGGCACCGCGAGATTGCAGGCGGTGTTCCAAAAAGCCGATATGGATGAGAAGTCGTTCGAACTTTTCTCGAACGCGGCAGATATTGGCGACTTCATAGAAGTAATGGGAACGGCCTTTAAGACGAAGCGCGGAGAACCTTCGGTCAAAGTGGAAAAGTGGCGCATGCTTTCGAAATCACTTCTCCCCATACCGGCGGAACGCTTCGGCCTTAAAGACGAAGAGAAACGCTTACGCGAGCGGGAGATAGACATACTGACAAATCCGGAAACACGTGCGATTTTCGAACGCAAAGCAAGATTTTGGCAATCTGCGCGCGATTTTTATCGCGCCCGAGGTTTTCTCGAAGTAGAAACACCGGTCCTCGAGACGACGCCGGGCGGTGCCGATGCGCGGCCCTTTATAACGCATCACAACGCACTCGACATTGATGTCTATATGCGCATCTCATGCGGCGAATTGTGGCAGAAGCGCCTTCTCATCGCGGGCTATCCGAAAGTGTTCGAGATAGGACGCATCTTCAGGAACGAAGGACAATCGCGCGAGCACTTGCAGGACTACACCCAGCTCGAATCATACGAAGCATTCAGTGACGCGAAAGCCGGCATGAAATTCGTGCAGGAACTATACAGGTATATCGCAAAAGAAGTGTATGGAAAATACACATTTGAAGTAGGAGGACACACAGTAGATTTCGCCGACGATTGGAAAAGAATAGATTTTTGCGAGTCATTAGAAAAAGAATTTGGCATCAACCCGCTTTCGTGCAGTGAGAAAGAAGCTATCCAAGCCGTGCGCGATGCGAAGATAGAATACGGAGAAGCGCTCAATAAGGCGCGCGCTGTCGACCATCTTTGGAAAAACCTTCGGAAGAAAATTTCAGGCCCGGCATTTTTGACGGGCATTCCCGTGTATCTCGAACCACTCGCCAAGCGTTCAAGCGAGAATCCGGAGACCGTCGAACGCATTCAAGTGCTTATCGCCGGTTCGGAGGTGGGGAAGGGGTATAGTGAGTTGAATGATCCGCTAGACCAGCGCGCGCGTTTCGAGGAGCAGCAGAAACTTCGTGACAAAGGCGACGAAGAGGCCCAGCGGCTCGACCTCGATTACGTGCGCGCAATGGAATACGGCATGCCGCCCGCATTCGGCTTCGGCGTTTCCGAACGACTCTTCGCGTTCCTTGAGAACAAACCTGCGCACGAAACGCAGATATTCCCGCTTCTTCGTCCTCGGCAATGACTAAATCCGTAGTATTCGGCGGCGGATGTTTTTGGTGCACGGAGGCGGTGTTCGCGATGCTTAAGGGGGTCTCGAAAGTCGAGCCTGGATACGCGGGCGGTTCGGTCGAAAATCCGTCGTACGAAAAGGTAAGCGGGGGAGACACGGGGCACGCGGAAGTTATTCGTGTCACGTATGACCCTGCCGTTATTTCGTATGAAGATTTATTGACCGTCTTTTTCGGTTCGCATGACCCGACTACTCCGAATAGGCAAGGAGCGGACACAGGAGAACAGTATCGCTCTATAATCCTCTACGAGACGGATGAGGAGAAGAAAGCAGCGGAGAAGATGATAAAAGAAGTCGACACGTCGCTCAAAGACGGTACGCGAGTCGTCACGCAACTTATTCCGCTCGGGAAATTCTTTCCGGCGGAGGAGTACCACCAGGAGTATTTCAAGAAAAATCCAAGCGCGACATATTGCCAGCTCGTCATCGAACCGAAAATAGAGAAGGTGAGGAAACGGTTCGCAGAGTTGCTTAAACAATAGCGTCCTGTATCGTGGATGCGGGACGGCTCGGACGATTGACGTTCGAGGGCTTCCGTCCGTAAGTAGGGAGTGCTTCGTCAGAGCGAATTATAGCGATCCAGCCTCCCAGGTGATGCACGTGCTCGGTTGGCGCGCGTGCATCACCCCCGTTTTTATGCTCCGACAAGATTTTGAGAAACTAGCAGCCGAAGGCTTTGAACGCTTGCCTGAATGGGTGCGTTTAAAAATAAAGAACGTCGCACTTCTCGTCGAAGATGAACCTTCGCACGAAGACAGGGAAGCCGAAGGTCTCTCTGATGACGAAACGTTACTCGGCTTATACAAAGGCATACCGCTTTCAGCACGCGGTGAGCAATACGGAGTCGGGATGACGATGCCCGACACGATTACCTTGTATCAGAGGCCCATAGAACAAGCGGCGGAAGAGGACGGAAAAGATGTACGTGATGTCGTTGCGGAAACGATATGGCACGAATTCGCCCACCATTTCGGCATGGATGAACACGAAGTGCGCGAACGTGAAGCAAAACGAAACAGTTGACCGAGACGGATGTTTGCGTAAAATCCGAATTGCGTAGACGGTCGCGCGGAACCGACGTTAGGCGGGTCTGGCACGCGCCCCGTCCAGATCTTTCCAGCGGCGTACTGGCCGTCCGGGTGTCCTTTGGGCACCCGTTTTTTTATCCGTGTGCTATATTTTCGCTATGGCAGAACTTTCGGAAATCCTCAAAGAACGCGGGTACGTCCAGCAATTCTCTTCGAAAAAGCTTGAAGAAATCACGGACGGGCCGAAGCGGACGCTCTATCTTGGCATCGACCCTTCGGCGAACTCACTCCAAGTCGGACAATTGCAAGCTTTCCTTATACTCCGGCATTTTCTCGAGGACGGTCACAAGGTCATTCTCCTTATCGGCGGAGGGACGGGGATGATAGGGGATCCGGGCGGTAAAAATGCCGAGCGCCCGCTCCTTCCTCCCGAACAGGTCCGCGCAAACGGCGAGGCTATCGCTGCGCAAGCTAAACAACTTTTTGGAGGCGCCGACTTCACACTACTGAATAATGCCGACTGGTTGGAAAACCTGCCTCTCATTGAATTCCTTCGGGACGTCGGTAAGCACTTTTCGGTGAATGCGATGCTGCAGCGCGATTTCATAAAAGACCGCATCAAGAATGTTGAAGAGGGCATTTCATACACGGAATTTTCGTACGCGCTTTTGCAAGCATACGATTATCTCCACCTGCATGAAAAGAACGGTTGCGACGTGCAAGTTGGCGGTTCAGACCAGTGGGGCAACATCGTATCGGGTGTTGATTTCATTCGCAGAAAGACCGGCGACACGGTGTACGCATTCACATGGCCGCTCCTCATCAACAAGGCGACGGGCAAGAAATTCGGGAAAAGCGAGCAGAGCACGGTATGGCTCGATCCGGAGAAAACGTCGCCCTTTCAGTTCTACCAATTCTGGCTCAACGTCGAGGACGAGAACCTGAAAGAATATTTGCTCAAGATGACGATGCTTTCCGAAGCGGAGATAAGTGCGGCGCTCGAGCTTCATAAGCGCGACAAAAAAGAGCGGCACGGTCAACAGCTTTTGGCGCGCGAGGTGACGACGCTCGTTCACGGAGCAGAAGAAACGGCGAAGGCGGAGAAGGTCTCCCGGTCTCTCTTCGGCGATAACGACATCACGTCGTTTTCCAAGGAGGAAGGAGAGATGCTTAGGAAAGCAGCTCCTTCATATGAAATAAAAGCGGGCGCTTCAATGGCAGATGTGCTTGTAGGTGCAGGCCTCGCGTCGTCCAAAAGAGAGGCGCGCCAGTTCCTGGATGAGAAAGCGGTGAACCTCAATGGGAAAGTAGTCACGGACGAAAAGCGTGAATTCACAGATTCAGACTTTCCGAATGGATTCGCACTTTTGAAACGTGGCAAGAAGAATGTGTGCGTCCTCGTGCTTTCTTGATAGAGTAGGTCGATGTCCGGTTTTAAGATAGAGAGCGACTATAAGCCCGCGGGCGACCAGCCTACGGCTATAGCTACGCTTCTAGAGGGCCTCAAAGCGGGCAAACGCGACCAGACGCTCCTCGGGGTAACCGGTTCCGGGAAGACCTTTAGCATGGCGAACGTCATTGCGAAATGGGGGAAGCCGACGCTCGTTATCGCTCACAATAAGACGCTTGCGGCCCAGCTTGCCGCGGAGTATCGGGACTTTTTTCCGAATAGCGCCGTTCACTATTTCGTCTCGTACTACGATTATTACCAGCCGGAGGCGTATGTCCCTGTTACCGATACGTATATCGAGAAAGAAGCGCAGATAAACGAGGACATCGAACGGTTACGCCATGCCGCGACGCAGGCGCTTTTGACACGCAAAGACGTCATTGTTGTCGCATCCGTCTCGTGTATTTATGGCCTCGGTTCTCCAGTTGAATACGAAAAAATAAATTTAAAGCTCGCTAAGGGGGAAGAGATGACCCGGGCAACGCTCACGCGAAAGCTCATCTCGCTCTATTTCGAGCGGACACCGGGAGACCTTAGCCCGGGAACGTTCCGCGCGCTCGGGAGCCGAGTCGAGATCATGCCGGCGAACGAACGAGTCATTTATCGCCTCGACCTTTCGGGCGGCAAGGTATCGAAGATAGAAGAGATAAACGCGACGACGCGCGAAATAGAAGGGAAGCCGAACGCAGTCTTCCTCTTTCCCGCGAAGCATTACGTAACGCCGAAAGACGTTCAAGAGGCCGCACTTGCCGACATGGAGGTAGAACTCGCTGAGCGCTTGAAGCAGTTGAACGATGAGGGGAAAATACTCGAAGCGGAGCGTTTGAAGCGCCGGACGCGGCAAGACATATCAATGATACGCGAGTTCGGCTACTGCAACGGCATTGAGAATTATTCCCGTCATTTCGACCGGAGAAAACCGGGCGAGCCGCCGTACACGCTCATTTCGTACTTTCCGAAGAAAGCGGACGGTAGCCCTGATTTTCTGACCATCATAGACGAATCGCACGTAACGGTGCCGCAGATAGGCGGTATGTATGCGGGGGATCGCTCGCGGAAATTGACGCTCGTCGAGCACGGGTTCCGTCTCCCCTCCGCAGTGGATAACAGACCTCTCAAGTTCGAAGAATTTTTGGAGCGTACCGGCCAAACGATATACACCTCCGCGACGCCCGCGGAATACGAGCTCTCAAAGAGCGGCGAACCGGCTTCGCAGGTTATCCGTCCGACAGGTCTCATAGATCCGGAGGTTACTGTGCGCCCCATCGTGAGCTCTGACACGTACGCAGGCCAGGTAAAGGATTTTATCGCAGAAGCCGAGGCCGTGACGAAACGAGGCATGCGTTCCATGGTGACTGTACTGACCAAGAAAATGGCGGAAGACCTCACTCAATTCCTCATAGAACGTGGAATCAAAGCGCGCTATATCCATAGCGACGTTGAGACTATAGAGCGCATCGAGATACTGACCGATTTTCGAAAGGGGAAGTTTGATGTTCTCGTCGGCGTGAATCTTCTTCGCGAGGGTCTCGACCTTCCGGAAGTCGAGCTTGTCGGCATCTTGGATGCCGACAAAGAAGGTTTCCTTCGAAGCGAAACGTCGCTCATCCAGACCATCGGCCGCGCGGCGAGGAACGTACATGGCCGCGTCCTTCTCTATGCCGACGGTATGACAGGCTCGCTTGAGCGTGCGATAGGGGAGACAAACCGCCGTCGGGAGATACAGATGGCGTATAACAAAAAACACAAGATTACGCCGAAGACCATCGCAAAGCGGATACACGATATTGTCGGCGACATCGAACGCACGCGTAAACGCGCCATTACGGAACTTGCGCGGATGGATGTCTCCGCATACAGCGGAGATACGACGAAGCTTCTCAAAGAGAAGCGGCGTCAAATGCACGAGGCTGCTGACCGGCTTGATTTCGAGACCGCAGCGCTCCTCCGCGATGAGATACGAACACTCGAGGAAAGCAAGAAAGGGGAGAGGACAAAATCAAAAGTATGAGCCTCACGATAAAAGAGAATATCCCGCTCGCGCCTCTTACCACATTCAAGATAGGCGGACCGGCACGGTATTTTGCGGACGTCTCGTCAGAAGGAGATATTCGCGAAGCAATACAGTGGGCAGGAGAGAAAGGGTTGCCTGTCATCGTTCTTGCCGGAGGCAGCAACGTACTTGTTCCGGACAGTGGGTTAGACGCGCTTGTCATTCGTATCTCGGGCGATGAATATTCTTTTGAGGGAAATGTTCTTAGCGCGCATCCGGGTTGCAATCTTCTTACGCTCATTAAAATATCCGGAGAGCGAGGATTCGGCGGGTGGGAAAAACTTGCGGGCATTCCCGGCACCATCGGCGGAGCCGTCCGAGGAAATGCAGGTGCGTTCGGCCCGGAAATAAAAGATTTTATCGAATGTGTGCGTGCGTTGAATATAAAGACGAGCGAAGTGCGGGACTTCAAGAACGAAGAATGCTCTTTTGAGTACAGAGAAAGTTTCTTTAAGAAAAATCCGGAGTGGCTCATCACGCGCATCATTCTCAAACTTCTGCCCGTTACTCCGGATGAAAGCAAAAAAATCTCCGAGGAAACGATACGAGAGCGTGAGAAAAGACACATACAAAATGTTTGCGCAGCCGGTTCGTACTTCAAAAACCCTGTAGCACCGCCGGACGTCGTTTCGATATTCGAGAAGGAAAAGGGGTTGACCTCTCGCGGCGGACGTGTTCCAGCAGGTTGGCTTATAGAGAAAGCCGGAATGAAAGGAGCTGTCGTAGGGGATGCACAGTCGAGCTCTCAGCACCCCAACTACATCGTCAACAATGGACGCGCTACGGCGGAACAAGTGCGCACTTTGGCTGAAAAGATACGAGAGTCGGTGTTGATGCAGTTCAAGATTCATCTTGAGGAGGAGGCGGTAATATTGTAGATAATTTCGTATCTCGAGCAGGCGAGATATACATGTTATTAGCCAATCTCGGTGAGCCGAGATTCTTTGGTTGATGAGGAGAAGTCCTAAAAGATCCATCGGATTTTTATATCAGAAGACTCTCGAGTCGTAATAGGTAGCCCGATTTCAGTCGAATGCCTAGGGGCCCGAGTCGGATGGAAATATTCTGCCGAGATATTTGTATTTTTTTCATCGGTACTTTTTTATCCACTTCCGATAGAAAGGTTTCCCGCGAGATTCGCGAAGATATCTAATAAAATATAGATATATTCGCTACTCCTATATGGCCTCCAACTCTACTCCAGATTCAGAAAAATATATCTCGATTGAAGAGGCCTCTCGCTTGGCGAAAAAGCACGAAGCCTACATCCGACAGCTTTGCAGAACAGGCAAACTGGACTCGACCAGACAGGGTAAGAACTGGTATGTGAAAAGAGAGTCTCTATCCTCCTTCCTGGCCGGACAGGAGATGCGCAAGACCGCGCGTCGCGAACAGTTGGCGGAGAAACGGCACGAGGAATACAAAGGCCTGAATAGCGGAGGTACTGCTCCGATAACGGTAGTAGAAGCAGCTCGGGAATTAGGAGTAGACGAAGCGTACGCTCGAGAGCTATGCAGGAGCGGCAAAGTGAAAGCACAACGCATAGGTGCGACGTGGTACATAAACCGCGAATCAATATCTTCTCTTCTCGTCGTGCAAAGTTATCAGCAAGCATTGCGTCGCGAAAAACTTGCGCGCGAACGTATTCAAGAGTACGCGAGAACGAATGGGCAAGTTAGTGCCGCCGGTTCGTCAGGGCGTCAGTATGTAAAGATGAGGTTTTCGGAAGCGGTATCTACTCCGCTTTCTTTTCTTTCTCTGCGCTACACAATATTTTCTATGATGCTTATTCTCATCATCGGCACATTTTTTGCAATTAAACCTCTTGAAGAACTTTCCTACGAACAAAGCTTTAACGGCCCTAGGGAATCGCAATTCGCCGCTGTCGGCGATGATGCCTCGGGTGTTTTGAATATTTTGTCTCGCTTAGCACGTTCCTGGAACGCAGCTATCGACGGAGTTTTATACGGCATTGCTTTTCCTCGACCTCTCGTGGAGAGCGGGGCGGTCGTTGCGAATATCACTGTCCCACCGAGGGTGTCGAATGATCTCGAGCCCGGACAAGAGCCAACTGCTCCAAGTAATACGAGGAGCTCAACTGTCGTCGTACATCAACCTGTCATTGAACGCATCGTCGAGCGTCAACTGCTCGCTGTGCAAGGTGGTATTACGGAAGACATTCTTAATACTCGCATTGAAGCCTTGGACACAGCGCTCTCTAACAAAATCTACTCTCTCACCTCCGCCAACACGACCGTCATCAACAACACATACGAAACACTCGGCGCCGTCGCACGAAGCGACAACTTCGACGACATCAACATCGACGACTCTGACATCACGGACTCGCGCATCTCAGGCGGCACCATATCGGGCGCGACCATCACCGGCGGCTCGGTGACCGCGACTGCTTTCAGCGGCGTTCTCGCTATCGGAAGCGGCGGCACCGGCACATCCACTGCACCGTCCTACGGCAATGTTCTTCTCGGGAACAGCGCAGGCGGCTATGACCTCGTAGCGACCTCAAGCCTCGGCATCTCCGGGGGAAGCGGCACATTCTCGTGGACCCCGACCACCTTCGGCGGAACAGCCGCCAACGCCACCTCAACACTTATCGGCTTCGATGCCGGGCTCTACGCACTTGCATCCTCTACCATCGGCTCCGGCGCACAAGCAGGAGGTCTCACCATATCAGGCGGTGCGACGACGACGGGGAATGCGTACTTCGCGGGAAATGTGGGGATAGGCGGGATAGCCGATTCAGAATTTGCTCTCCATATCACTGGTCCTACCGCTGACAGCGCACAGCTGATGATCCAGGCTGTCTCGAATGAAGATGCCCTTATTCGTCTTCGCGAGGGAGGAACAACGAGATGGTCTATAGGGAACGACAGTACTGCGGACACGTTCTTCTTTTCTACCGGGAGTACCCTTAGGACTGACGAGAGGGTTGCCATAACTCAAGCCGGCAACTTCGGCATCGGCACTACGTCTCCGTGGGCAAAACTCTCCATCAACAACTCCACCGCTGATACTGCGGGCCAGCCGCTCTTTGCAGTCGCGTCTTCTACAGCAACTGCAACAACAACTGCATTCATCATCACGAGTACTGGCAGAGTAGGTATCGGCACGACCTCACCCACCCAGCTTTTGCATTTGGAAAATGGCGAAGCAATGATCGTCTCGTACGACACGGACAATTCAATAAGTTCCTCACGTCCTGCATGGGCGTTTGGTGCCGGCGGTAATACCTTCGAAATAAATAGTGCAAGCGATTGGGGTAATTCTTTCCCGAGTTCGTGGACGAACCGTTTAACCATCGATTCCTCGGGTAACGTTGGGATTGGGACGACCACTCCAGTTGCCCCATTAACAGTCATTGGCCAAAGCACTCAAAACGGTCCATCGTTCTCGTTGCGGCAATCAGGGTCGTTCACTTACCTTGGATACGATTTCGATCTAGACACTTCTTCAGGGGGCACGGCAAATTTGAGCTTGTACGCTCGAAATACCACTGGCGACACGAGAAACGTCGGTTGGTCAGTCAATAGAGCAACAGGATTTGTGGGTATCGGGACAAGTACGGCGTATAGCAAACTCTCGGTTTGGGGCGCAGGCACTGGCACCGGACAGGCATTCGAGATCACTAATAACGCCTCATCGACCTTGATGAAAATACTTGATAATGGTCTGGCCTACTTCCTCGGCAACGTCGGCATCGGGACGACGACTCCCTGGGGCAAGCTCTCGATTACTAACACGAGCGGCGACTTAAGTTTTGTAGTCGAAGACGAGGCTTCACCGGACAGTTCACCATTCGTCGTCGACAACAGCGGACGGGTCGGTATGGGTACCTCGACTCCGAGCTCGTGGGCGAGTGAGGAGCTTGTTATCGCGCCCACTCCAGGCTCGAGCGATACAGTCGTCGCCCTTACCCACGGCTCGTCCATATTCCGGCTTACACTCGAGACGGACGTGAACAGCGGTTCGTTCATTATCGAAGAAAATACGTCCGATCGATTTGTACTCGCTCCCGGAGGCAATATCGGCATAGGCTCCTCAACCCCGTGGGGCAAATTCACAGTCACTAATACTGGCAGCGACCCGTCATTTATAGTAGAAGACTCGTCTTCCCCGGACGCCACACCGTTCATTATTACCGCTTCGGGAAATGTTGGCGTAGGCACGTCTTCGCCAACCAATGGGTTTACGGTGAGTGGTAATACTACCTGGCGTGATATCGCCAATGTTGTTGGCAGCTTCCAGGCAGCTGACACGCCCTCAACTGATGCCGCACTAGCAATATCTGTAAGAGGGGGTTCTGATGTAACGCTCACCTCGCTGCCAAAGTCGGACGGCAACGGCGGCGGTTTGGATTTAATGGTGCAAGGGTCAAGCAGTCTAACCCTCGGCACGAACGACCTGGTTCGGTTGTCGATAAGCAGTGGGGGTAATGTAGGTATTGGTACGACCACCCCATCGGCAAAGTTCTCTATCAATAACTCCACCAACGACGCTGCTCGCCAGCCGCTCTTTGCAGTGGCCTCTTCGACAGCAAACTCAACGACAACATTGTTTTCAATAAGCAATACTGGCTCGACCACAGCCGCAAACGGCATCAACATCACCGCCGGCTGTTATGCGAGGAACGGCGAGTGCATCGGCGAGACAACCGCGCTTGCCGCTATCTATTCAACCTCAACTCCCGGCTCCAACGTTTCTGTAGTATTTACCGGAGCAGTTGACAGCTCCCCAAGTTTTTCTGTTGGCACGCTGACCCTCCCTTCAAACACTTCCTACTACACAATTGAAATTTGGAGCGGCGGTGCAGGCGGTGGCGGAGCTGACACTGGACAAGATGGCGGCGGCGGAGGTGGCGGTGGATATTCCAGCGAGGTCTTCACGGATACCACAGCAATGTTTTATACGGTAGGTTCAGGTGGCCCTGGGAACACCGGTACCGGTACCGGCACGTCTGGTGGTCAGAGCTGTTACGGCACCAATTCAACTGCCTGTACTAGCCCCTCGCTTTCGGCAACCGGCGCTACTGGAGGAGGAGGCGGAGGCACAGGTTCGGGAGCAGCCGGTGCCGGAGGAGTTGGTTCCGGAGGGAATGTAAATATTTCCGGTAGTGCCGGTGCAGCTGAAGATGATGCAGACCCCGGCAAGGGAGGCGACTCTCCTCGTGGTGGTGCTGGCGGTACGGGAGGAACCAATACGGGCGGGATTAACGGTGTAGATGGCGTAGCACCGGGTGGTGGAGGCGGTGGCGGAGCAATTTCCGGCGGTAACGGCGGCGATGGCGCTTCGGGCGGGCTCGTCATCTATGTATACACCATTTCAGACAGTGGTGCCGACCTTGCGGAAAATTATCCGGTCACAGATGCAACTCTTTCTGCAGGCGACATCGTTGCGTTTAGCTCCGAGCAGTTTGGTGCAGTTGAACGAGCATCGGTAGATGTACCGATGCCGCTTGCCGGCGTTATCTCCACCAAGCCAGGCCTCTTGCTTAAGACTAGCGACGAAATCGGCCAGCGTCCCATTGCGCTCAAGGGCCGCGTACCGACCAAAGTAAATCTGGGGGGTGGCGATATAAGGGTAGGGGACCGCATTGCGCTCTCTTCAGTTCCCGGTATCGGCCGCAAGGCAACGATTTTTGAAGCGTCCGTAGGTATCGCACTTGAACCCTATAACGAAACTGTGGAAGAAGACCCCCTCATCGAACTCTTCATAGACCTCGAACCGGGGATCGATATTGAAGACCTGACCGACGCGCTTCTTGAAAAACCCGTAGCTACGAGTACAGCAACGACGTCGGATGAGCATGCGTCGAGTACACCCGTTTTCTCGACGTTCCTTTCTAAACTTTTTGGAAATCTTGTCCGATGGTTTGCGGATGCAAGTAACGGCATCGTAAACTTCTTCGCAGAGAAAATACACGCTAAAGATCTGTACACTGAGAAATTCTGTCTTGCCGATGAGGCCGGCGAGACTTGCGTCACCAAGAAGGAACTCGACGCACTCCTTGGAGCGGCGGCTATCTCGGCTGCGAGCGAGGCAGCAACGCCGAGCTCGGAGGTCAGCACGTCCATCTCTGCAGTCGAAGAGATCCAGGAACCGCCGGAAGTAAGTATCACGCCTGAAGAGTCTGTGGACGGAGCAGCATCCTCAACACCAAGCGAACCGCCTCTTGAGGAGTCGTCGGAACCTCCGCCAGCGGAAGAGCCTCTCGAAATCGTAAATGAGGCGCCACCTGAAGAAGCCCCTGTGCCTCAAGAAGAACCTGAAGTCGCAGAACCTTCTCCCGAACCTACTGCGGAACCGACTCCGGAGCCAACTCCTGAACCAACACCGGAGCCGGTAAGCCCGCCGGAAGCAGAACCAGAAACCGAACCGGAAACGTAAGTAGTTTTCGGCTCGGGTATTTCCCCTTATACCAAATACTTTATACGTTATACTGATTTCCTATGACATTCGAACCTTACGCCTCGCGGACGCACGAGAAGATGAAAGAAGTGCTAATGAGCCCGGGTGCGCCGGGGCCCGCCATTCATTACTACATGATCCGCGGTGGAAGCGAGAAGCGGAACATTACCATTTGGGAATCGGGCACAGTGGGCGGGGAGTACATAAAGACGTACGGCCACTATCACGTAGACGAACTCGACGAAACGTACTGGATACTCCACGGTGAAGGAGTCATCCTTCAGCAAAAGCTCGTTGTCGAGAACGGCGTGCCGGTGCAAGACAAAGTTGAGGAGTTTAAGGCGATTTCGGTGAAAGCGGGGGATTCAGTCTATATGCCGCCGAACGTCGGCCACTTGGCGGTGAATACGGGAAAGACGTGGTTCGTCACCGCAGACGACAGCCCGGTCGCGGGAACAGGCGATTCATCATCCATGCCCGTGCACGCCGATTATGAGCGGGTGAAGAATATGCGCGGATTCGCGTTTTACGTTATCGAAAAGGACGGCAAGCCCGCACTTGTCGCGAACAAACTCTACAAAGAAATAAGAAAAACGGATTTTGGCGGGCTCGCAGTTATATGAAAGAGCGGCCCGATCGCCCGTATTCTCGAGAAGATCTTATCAAGGCAATAAACTCGCTTGATAACAGTATTCCCTCCGAAGGAAGAAGCGCGGGCGAGTACTTGCACCAATTGAATATTCGCACTGAAAATCTGGAAGGGAAACGGGTGCTAGATCTGGGGTCCGGCAGTAACTTGAATCTTGCGCGACAACTCCCGGAAGAGGGAATACAGGCGGAGGTTATTTCTTTTTCTCCCGGGTTCTATCACGGAAAAACATGGAACGAAAGGGCAGAACGCGCCGACGAGGCACGGACACTCACGGTCGCGGGTATGGCAGAAGAACTGCCTTTTGCCGACGGGTCCTTCGACACGGTGCTTGCGTTTTATGTGACGATCTATCTCCAAGACTCGAAGCGAATAGAAATTGCGATATCCGAAATGATACGCGTGCTCAAGCCGGGAGGGGCCGCCTACATCGGTCCCATTTTTGTGTTAGATCCTGTAAGGAAAGTGCGCGGCATTGATACAAATACAATATGACTCGATAGATATTTCATCGCGGGCCTTCTTGAAGGGAAGGCTCAAGCAGCATGGGAACGTGCGCCATTTGCCGATAGGGAGGCGTACTCGATTCGGGTCGTAAAAAATAAGGAGTAATGCTATACTCGCTCCACCTACCCCCTATGGCTAAGCCGGGGGCCGGTTTCGTGTATATGGCAGAATCAAAAAAAACAGGTTCAGACCCCGGTTCGGCTGGGGCGGGCAACATAGTTGTCAAAGGAGCGCGTACTCACAATTTGAAGAATGTGAGCGTTGAGATGCCGCGCAATAAAATGGTCGTGTTCACGGGGCTTTCCGGGAGCGGAAAGTCATCTCTCGCATTCGATACGATTTTCGCGGAAGGCCAGCGCAAGTACGTCGAATCCCTTTCCGCGTACGCGCGGCAATTCTTGCGGCAAATGCAGAAGCCGGATGTGGATGAGATTTCCGGTCTGTCTCCCGCCATTTCGATAGACCAAAAGTCCCGCTCAAACAACCCGCGCTCGACCGTCGCGACTATCACCGAAATCTACGATTATCTTCGCGTTCTCTACGCACGCGTGGGAAAAGCGCATTGTCTAGAATGCGGCCGTGAGGTGCGGAAGCTCTCGAATGAAGAAATAATGGAAACCGTATTCGGCATGGTGGAAGAAGCGCGAAAGCAGAAAAAAGAGTCGACCAAAGGAAAACTCACCAAAGGTGTTTCGGCGGCAAAAATACGCATCAGCTCGCCCGTCGTCGTGGGCAGAAAAGGGGAGTACTACCAACTTTTGTATGACCTTTTGAACAAAGGCTTCGAGAAGGTGGTCGTCGACGGGGAAGAGAAGTCTCTCCGGAGCCGCATTGAGCTCAAGAAAAATTTCAAACACTCCATCGATGTTGTCGTCGACGAGATATTCGTGTCCGAATTCACGGATGATCCAAAGGGAACGCGCGAGCGCGTATCCGAGGCCCTTGAGCGCGCACTTCATGAATCGGAAGGTTTGGTCCGGATAACCGACCCGAATGGCAGCGAGAAGGTCGTATCGGCAAAATTCATGTGTCCCTATGACGGATTCTCGTTTCCCGAAGTAGAGCCGCGGCTTTTCTCGTTCAACTCGCCGTACGGCGCATGCCCTGAATGCAAAGGCCTTGGCACCAAATATTTCTTCGGCGATGAGCCGTGCGACGTCTGCGGCGGCGCCCGACTGCGCCCCGAAGCACTGAATGTGTTCTTAGGAAAAGTCGAGGAGAGCGGCGGAAAAGGACCCGCAAAAGGCATGAATATAGTGCATCTTGCGTCGCTTTCTATCGCGGATGCGCAGGAATTTTTCAGCAAACTGAAACTCACGAAGAAAGAAGAAGAAATATCCCGCGTTGTCATCAAGGAAATAACGAACCGCCTCCAATTCATGCTGAATGTCGGCATCGAATACCTGACACTTGACCGAAAGGCGAACACGCTTTCAGGGGGCGAGGCCCAACGCATTCGGCTCGCATCGCAGTTGGGGAGCGGACTAGTGGGTGCTCTGTATGTGCTCGACGAGCCGACGATAGGACTTCATCAGCGGGATAACGACCGGCTCATCACGACACTGAAACATTTGCGCGACCTCGGGAATACAGTGCTCGTCGTCGAGCACGATGAGGATACGATATTCGCTTCGGATTACATCATTGATCTAGGACCTGGTGCCGGGACACACGGCGGCAACATCATCGCATCGGGCTGGCTTGAAGACCTGCTTACGGCAAAGACGAATAAGTCCGGGTCGCGCACACTCGCGTATTTGCGAGAAGAGACAGAAATAGAAGCACCGGAAAAGCGCCGTACGGCGGATAGAGGGAAATTGAAAATCCGCGGCGCGTCCAAATTCAATCTCGATAAAGTGAACATTGACGTGCCGCTCGCGAAACTAGTATGCGTCACCGGCGTTTCCGGAAGCGGCAAATCAACATTCCTTTACGAGATACTTCACAGAAATCTTCTTGCCCGGTTCGATAAACGCTACCGAAGCGCGAAGATCTACAACTGCGCGGAATTCAGCGGTACTGACCATCTCGGTCGCTCTATTTTGATAGACCAATCGCCGATAGGGCGTACGCCGCGCTCGAACCCGGCGACGTATACGGGCGCGTGGACGCACATTCGCGACCTCTTTGCGATGTCCGAAGAATCAAAGGCGCGCGGCTGGGGACCGGGGCGGTTTTCTTTCAATGTGAAGGGCGGACGCTGCGAAGCATGCCAAGGCAACGGCCTCGTCGCTGTTGAAATGCACTTTTTGCCGACGGTCTACGTGACGTGCGACGTCTGCGGCGGAAAGCGCTTCATGAAAGAAACGCTCGAAGTGAAATACAAAAAGAAGAGCATTCACGACATTCTCTCAATGACTGTCGAGGAAGGTCTCGCATTTTTTGAAGACATTTCGGCCATTTCGGATAGGTTGCAGACGCTCGCTGATGTGGGGCTCGGGTATCTCGAACTTGGGCAAAGCGCGACGACTCTTTCGGGCGGCGAAGCGCAGCGCGTGAAGATAGCCTCCGAGTTATACCGTCCCCTGATGACGAAAACGATGTATCTTCTCGACGAACCGACCGTCGGTCTTCACTACGACGATGTTGCCAAACTCATTTCAATCCTCCAAAAACTCGTCGAGCGCGGGAATTCGGTCATCGTCATTGAACACAATCTCGATGTCTTGAAATGTGCGGATTACATCATAGACCTTGGTCCGGAAGGCGGCGCGGGCGGAGGGAATATCGTCGCGAAAGGAACGCCCGAAGAAGTATCACGTACTGACGGGTCCCATACCGGGTATTACCTAAAACGCGCATTGAAGAAGAAGCGAAGCGAGCGCTAGCGAGCGAAGTCCCTTCACGCGCTGTGCGTGTGTGGGGAAAAAGTAAGTCTTGCCTTCCGGGCACTAAACAAGTAGATTCTCTCCGGCATCAGGGCGGCCGGCTGTTTACCGGTCTTTGCGCCTCGAGCCTGCGCGGCTTTTCGTGGCCTTTTTTGCGATCCCATGGATGCCGCTAAGAACGCCTTCGCCTCTTTGGTTTTATGAGGGGCGAAGGCACAATCTTTTTTACTTTCGATATTCAGCCCACGCTTTCGCGTTAAGCCCGTTCCCTTTGCTTTCAGTCTCGGCAAGCGCGGCGATGAATCCTTCCGCAAGCTGGCGGTTAGTGATAAGAGGGATGTTCATATCAACGGCCTTCCGGCGAATAATGAATCCATCGGTCGATTCGCCGACGAACGCGCGAGTGGGGATGTTGATGATGAGATCCAGAGTGCCATTTTCCAAGAGTTCCGAGACGTTCGGCGATTGCCCGGAACTTATTTTGAATACTTTTTCGCAAGGAATGTCGTTAAGGGTTAGAAAATCCGCGGTGTGCTCGGTCGCATAGAGTTTGAATCTCATCCCAGAAAGCATCCGAAGTGAGGGCAAGAGCTTCTGCTTGTTCTCCTCTTGCCCGAGCGAGACGAGCACATTCTTTTTCGGGAGGCGGAAGCCGGAAGCGAGCATCGATTTGAGAAGCGCTTCCGCGTAGGTATCGCCGAAGCACGCAACCTCTCCCGTCGATGCCATTTCAACGCGGCTTCTCGGGTCGGCGCCCTTGATGCGGCTGAATGAGAATTGCGGCGATTTGACCGCAACGTAGTCCAGTTCGAGCGTCCGGTACTGCCCTTCGATATTTTCGCCAAGCATCGCGCGGACGGCCAGTTCCGCAAAATTGTAGCCGGTCACTTTGGAGACGAACGGGAACGAGCGGCTCGCGCGGACGTTGAGTTCAATGACCTGTATGCGGTTCTCTTTCGCGATGAATTGGATATTGAACGGGCCGGTAATTTTCAATTCTTTAAGAATAGCCCTCGTCATATCCTTGGCGCCTTTGATGGTTTCTATATAGGTGCGCTGCGGGGGAAGCACGACCGTCGCATCGCCCGAGTGCGTCCCCGCGTTCTCGACGTGCTCGGTGATGGCATACACCACGAGTTTTCCTTTCTGCGCGACGCCGTCAATTTCTATCTCGCGCGCGTTCTCGATGAATTTAGAGATGACGACAGGATGGTCAGGAGAGACGTCAGCGGCGCGTTTCAAGAATTTGAGAAGCGATTCTTTATCCGCGGCGACTTTCATCGCCGCGCCGGAGAGGACGTATGAAGGACGCACAAGCACCGGGTAGCCGATCTTGCCCGCGGCAAGCGCCGCTTCCTCATGCGTACCCACTTCGGTCCATGACGGTTGGTCTATGTGAAGGCGATCGAGGAGAGCGGAGAAAGCATGACGATTTTCGGCGCTGTCGATGTTCTCGGGAGACGTGCCCAATATTTTGACCTTGTTCTTGTAAAGGGAAAGTGCGAGGTTGTTCGGCACCTGACCTCCCATTGAAACGACGACACCGCTAGGTTGTTCGAATTCGACGATATCCAATACACGCTCCAAGCTTAGTTCATCGAAGTAGAGTCGGTCCGACATGTCGTAGTCGGTTGAGACAGTCTCCGGATTCGAATTTATCATGATGGTCCGATAGCCTTTCCCCGAAAGCGTCTTGAGAGCCTGCACACACGACCAATCGAATTCAACGGACGAACCAATCGCGTATGGGCCGCTCCCTAAGACCGCGGCGGATTTTTTGGATTTCTTCACGTCGTGCTCGCTCCCGTGATAGGTGAGATAAAGGTAATTCGTCGCGGTAGGGAATTCACCGCCCAGCGTGTCTATCTGCTTTATGACCGGAAGGACTTTTAATTTCTTGCGGAGCGTGCGTATCTTCGCCTCAGTCGTCTTTCTAAGGGTCGCGAGCTGGCGGTCGGAAAATCCGGCACGTTTCGCTTCGCGCATCAACTCGACGTTCAGCTGACGCCCTCGAAGGCGTTTTTCGAGCAGAACGATATTCTGCATTTTATCCAAAAACCAGCGGTCTATGTTCGAGGCCTTCGCTATTTTTTCCGGCGAGACACCGTCCTCTATCGCATTCGCTATCGCGAAAATGCGGCGCGTCGTCGGTTCACGTATTTCGTCCATGTAATTCGGGACATGCAAGTTCCCGTTCCTCTGTGCAACGAAGCCGTCGGCTCCGATTGCGAGCATGCGGAGCGCTTTTTGAAGCACTTCCTCGAAGGAGCGTCCGATAGCCATGACCTCGCCGACGCTTTTCATCTCCGTTCCTATTCTGAATTGCGCGTTCTCGAACTTGTTAATGTCCCAGCGGGGCATTTTGAGGACGAGGTAGTCGAGCGCAGGTTCGAAGCAGGCGGTTGTCGTTTGTGTGACGGAGTTCTTAAGCTCCGGAAGCGTGTAGCCGAGCGCCAGTTTCGCGGCGACGAAGGCGAGCGGGTAGCCGGTCGCTTTCGAAGCCAGCGCCGACGAGCGTGAAAGGCGAGCATTCACCTCGATGACGCGATAGTCGCCCGTTTTGGGATTGAGCGCGTACTGAATATTGCACTCGCCGACGACGCGCAGGTGACGGATGGTTCTTATCGCTATCTCACGCAGACGATGGTATTCCTCGTTCGTGAGTGTCTGCGACGGTGCGACGACGATTGATTCTCCCGTGTGTATGCCCATGGGGTCGATGTTCTCCATGTTGCAAACGGTGATACAGTTGTCCGCTCTATCACGCACGACTTCGTACTCAACTTCTTTCCATCCCGCGAGATACTCTTCGATAAGGACCTGCGGAACGGAACGGAACACCTCGGACAGTTTTTGCGAGAGTTCGTTCGCGTCTCTGACGACACCGGAACCTTCGCCGCCGAGCGCAAAACCGGCGCGCACCATGACAGGGTAGCCGATCGTATCTGCAGCCTTCAACGCGTCATTCACGTTTCGCGCGGCCTTGCTTCGCGCCGTTTGCACATCAATCTCGTTCAATCGTTTTATGAACAATTCACGGTCTTCGGTGTCGCGAATGGTCGAGACCGGCGTTCCCAAGACGCGCACTTTGTATTTTTTCAGGATGCCGCTTTTTTCGAGTGCGAGCCCGAGATTCAAGGCAGTTTGTCCGCCGAAGGAAAGTAAAATCGCATCCGGCTGCTCTTTCTTGATGACTTTCGCCGCGAATTCTTCGGTGAGGGGAAGGAAGTACACGGAGTCGGCAAGCCCCTTGTCAGTTTGTACTGTGGCGATGTTCGGATTCATGAGAATGACCGACACACCTTCCTCCTTGAGCGCTTTGATCGCCTGCGAACCGGAGTAATCGAATTCCCCCGCTTGGCCGATGCGGAGGCCTCCAGAACCAAGTAGAAGTACTTTCTTGGGCCTCGTCATATGCGTTTTTTCACGAGGTTGAGGAAATCATCGAAAATCCAAGCGGTGTCCGTCGGGCCGGGTGCCGCTTCGGGATGGAATTGCACTGAGCGAAAAGGTTTTGTCTTATGCCGAAGCCCCTCGTTCGAGCCGTCGTTCGCGTTTGTGAACCATTCCTCCCAGCCGTGGGGAAGAGTTTTTGCATCAACGGCGTAGCCGTGATTTTGCGACGTGATGTAGCACCGCTTCGTGCCGGACTCGAGACAGGGCTGATTCTGCGAACGGTGCCCGTATTTCAGCTTGTAG
>QZJK01000018.1 GCA_003599295.1 Candidatus Parcubacteria bacterium
GTAGAATGCCCGGATGTTGGCGGAGCCCATACGGGAACTCATCGGGAGGGTTGAAGCCGCGGAGGAAGAAAGCAGGAAATCGTCTTTTGGCGAGCAGATCCTCGAGGTCAATAGGATAATCGCTAAAGCCGCCACCTTCTACGAGAAGGTGCGGTATTTAATTGATTACCGAGAAGAGCACACCATCCGCCGGAGCGCGATAGAGCGGATACTGAAGCGCCGGGTATTCATGGAACAGCAGACGCGGGTAGGAGCAACGCTTCTCCAGGAACTCGCCGACGGACAGTATTTGCAAAAAGAAGAAGCGACCGAAGAACTTTCGAATGATATAGACAATATCGTCTGGAAATTCCTCGGGCTCATCGACGCGGTAAAAGTGAACGGCAATATCTCGCGCCGCCTCATTAGTTTTGCCGCGACGGAAATAGACGCGCGCCTCTCTCCGCTTCAATGCACGGTGGATGAGAGCACCGCGGAGGCGTTCTACAAGACGATGAAAGGCCACGTGTTCGTTTCCGGGGTCTCGGAAGAAGACGTCAACGTGCAGCTCTACTGCGCCGTATGGCGCTCGCTTCTTTCCGCGGACAACGAACGTCTGTCGTACGCGCTCTGGCTCCTCTATGTTCCCGAATGGCGAAAGCCCGACCTCGATGTTGCGGGTATCGCGGCAAAACTCCAGAGCGTTATGGCACACATCCAATATGCCGTCGGAAACCAGCTTCAGTGGCAGCTTGCGCCGAAACTAAAGAATGAAAGCATTTACTTTCACATTATCCGCGATGTCATGCAGCAGCACGGCGGCGGAGCGGAGCAGTTTTTGAATTCCTCTTCGGAGCTCGAACAGTACACAAGGGAATTCCTCGCGAAAAAATACGAGCGTGAGAACGAGCGCATCCGCTCCAGCGGCATACGCGCGGTCATCTACCTCTTTTTGACGAAGATGGCCGTCGCCGTCGCCGTCGAAGTGCCGTATGAGTATTTTGTCCTCGGCCGGATACACTACGTGCCGCTTTCAATAAACGTGCTTTTCCATCCGCTTCTCTTGTTCGCGTTCACCCGCAGAGTCGGTTCGCTCGATGAATCGAATACGGACGCCATCATAAAAGGCGTGAATGCCATTCTCTACGAAGGGAAAGTGCGCACGATACGCGTACGGAATACGTATACCCGCCTTACGTTCGCATTCGGCGTCCTGTATTTGGCGCTTATCGTCTTCGTGTTCGGCGCACTCATCGGCATCCTCCAGCTTCTCAATTTCAACGCGGTCTCCATCATCCTGTTCCTGTTCTTCCTTGCGCTCGTATCGTACTTTGCGTTCCGCATCCGGCACCAAGCAAGGCGGTGGAAAGTCGTCGAGAACCGAGGTGCCTTGGCGCTCATCGCGAGCGTTTTGGCAATACCCGTCGTGCGCGTCGGCCGCTGGCTCTCCCAAACCTTCTCTTCGATAAACGTATTCGTACTCATCATGGACTTCATCATCGAGACGCCGTTCAAGCGCCTTCTCAATTTCTCGAACCAATTTCTCGTTTATCTTCGCGAGAAGGCCGAAGAGATGCGATAATCTTTCAATTCGCCGCAAATCGTGTAAGATGCGGCATGCTTGCAGGAGCCGACTCCTTCATTAAAGAGATCACGCGAGAAGCCGGAGACGCAACGCTGAAACGGTTCGGAAAAGACGGAGTGCACTACACGAAGTCCGAACGCATTTGGGACGTCGTCACCAAGGCAGACCTCCTATCGGAAAAAATCCTCGTCTCAAGGATAAAAAAACAGTATCCGCGCCACGGCATCATTTCCGAAGAAAGCGGTTCGCATAATCCGGGGGAAGAATACGTGTGGGTCATCGACCCCATCGACGGCACTTTGAATTTTGCTTCTGGCACGCCGCTCTATGGCGTGATGGTGTGCCTTGTTCATGACAGCGAGGTCATGCTTTCTGCGATACACATTCCCGCGACCGGTGAATTCTTTTTCGCGAAAGCCGGGAAGGGTGCCTACTTGAACGGCAAGCGAATCTACTGTTCGTCCCGAAAAGATGTCGGGAAAACATTCGGTACGGGCTCGACAAGTTTCTCGCCGCGAAGCACCCACTTTTTCGGGAAACTTTTGAAGGCGGGAAAGGGGGATCAGATGATGTACGGCTCGTTCGGCTCGATGGCGAACAACGCGTGCTACACAGCCGCAGGCCGCAGAGACTGGATGGTCGCTCTGAACGGCAGTATTTGGGATTTCGCACCCGTGTCGCTCATCCTGAAAGAGGCGGGTTGCAAGATAACGAACATGAAAGGAGAACCGTGGAAATTCGGGATGCTCGAAATGGTCGCGGCGAACCCCGTTCTCCACCGGAAACTGCTCGTATTGACGAAGGATGTGTGAGGTGCTACTAAAGAGATATGAACGCAATGACACAGGTGCATCACGGCTCGATTCTCGCGCGAGGGGATTGAGTTGATTTCCATTTTCATCAAACCAGCCCCCTCTCGCGAGGGGGCTTTTCGTTTCTCGGCCCGTATATAGAGAAACTTGTTCTACAAGGAGGAAAAAAGAATGTCAGATGGCGGCATCTTCACTGAACGTGTTGGAGGTGAACTCATTCGCTACATGGGATCCGGGCTGGCGCACGACACCGGCCGCGAACCATCTCAAACAATCGGTTGGCGCGAGCGACCAGACGGAACGCGAGAAGAGGTCACGTTCTACGACGGCTTCGGGTGGCTTTCGAAATCCGAACACTTCAAGCTTCTGCAAGAAGAACCGCGCTTAGCGCCGTAACGGTGCCGACGCGTGAGTTTAAGGAGCGGTCATGGCTGCAGGAGAGGTGTTCACGACCCGCGAGGGCACAATGAAAGTCCCGTTCAGATGGAATGATGGACTTCATCGAGCCTTGGCGTATGAGCCTCTGCAGAACTACGGCTGGCGTGAGCGTCCCGATGGTTCTCGTGAGCCGGTCTCTTGGGAAGGTCACCAGTGGGAGTTCACGTGGCGACTGGATCTTTAACAATCGCGGGCGCGCCCATGGCGCGCCCGCAGTGTTTTTGCTTGCGCGATAAAACAGGGGATGTTATAAAAGCGGTGATGCAACACGTATTGACAATCAAGCCTCGACGAGAAGCTTCATACTTTGAGGCCGTTTAGAGCGTTTCCCCAAAAACATTCCAAAGCGGCCTCAAGGGGCCGCTTTCGTCACATGCAAGAGCATGCGGCGCATGCTCTTTCACAGAGGAGGTAAGAACGTGAATCCATGCTGGACTCGACTGGCCAATGAAATGGGGGCGACTGGGAGGTTCGACATGGAACGACTCACGCCCAGATTTTTGGCCAAGACCTACCACGAGGGCGATGCCCTCGTACGCGGCGAAAATATGAACCGTCATGGCGTTCCTGCGGACCCCTACGCATATCTTGCGTGCCTAAAGAGCAGGGACGCAGGCTGGTGCGAGATCGCCCTTGCATACGTCCGTGAGCAACGCCAGGGCAACGGTGTCGGCCGTCTTCTCATGGCCGAGCTACTCTCCCGGAAATCTGGAGTGCGGTACTTCACGATTTCTCAGGATCCGGCGTACCAGGAAATCGCGAGAAGGCACGGCTTTTGTCCGGTGACCAGACTCGTGATGTCTAACGTTGAGGATTGGGCCGAGAGGGTCGGCCTGAATATCCCCAACGGTCGACAGCGTCTTCCTGAAACTGCTCTAAGGGACGGCTTGCCGCGTCTGAATGGCGGGCGATGGCTGTTCATTCGCTGAACAAAGGCGCACGCAGATATTATTCTGCGTGCGCCTAAAACCTTTATATACTGATGACATGTACAAAGTAGTCGTCTTCGTTCCGGTAGCGAACGCAGAATCTCTGCGACAGGCGATAGGAGATGCGGGTGGCGGAAAAATCGGGAACTACTCGCACTGCAGTTTTTCATCGCACGGTACCGGACGATTCAAGCCGCTCGAAGGCGCACATCCGGCGATAGGGGAAATCGGCAAACTCGAAGAGGTGGAAGAAGAACGCATTGAGTTTGTCTGCACAGAAAAGAAACTGCAGACGGTTCTCGCGGCTATCCGGAAGGCGCACCCGTACGAAGAACCCGCGATAGACGTCTGGAAATTGGTGGATAAGACTTAGAGCATGTTTGAAAACCTCTCCCTGTCTGCGATGCGTGTTTTTGGGCTTCGACGCGTCGTCTCGTCCTCAATGTATCTACGGATACACCTCGGCCTCCGACTTGCGTCTCGCCTTCAAAAACGCGCATCTCGACTCGGGAACCCGGGTTTTCAAACATGCTCTAGCTATTTCGATTTTTCCTGCTAGAATGCGCTTTTCCCATGCGCACCATCGGAGAAAAATGCGCAGTCTTTGGGGTCTACGGCAAAGGCCTCGATGTCGCCCGCATAACCTTCTTCGGGCTCTTCGCACTCCAGCACCGCGGCCAGGAAAGTTCCGGCATCGCAACAGCCGACGGCAAAACGATAACGCTCCACAAGGGAATGGGATTAGTCTCCCAAGTCTTCAACGACGAGCTCATAGGCGGTCTTAAGGGCCACATCGCCATCGGGCATAACCGCTACTCGACGACAGGCGGCTCAAAACTGAAACACTCTCAGCCGATGCTGGGCGCTACCTTGGTGCACAAAGTCTCGTATGATGACCCGCGCCCAAGCCTCAACGATTCGGTCTCGCTCTCATCCGGACCAGACGACGGCGCGATTGCTCTCGCGCACAACGGGAACCTGCCGACAACACATGAGCTAGCGCAATTTTTGCGCTCTAAAGATATCGAACCGACGGAGTTCTCGGATTCTCGGATGATGGTCGAGGCGATAGCCGCGCGCATGCGCGAGGGTATCGATCTCGCAGGAGCGATAAAAGATATGTACCCGCTTTTCACGGGCGCATTCTCGCTCGTCATCATGTCGCAAGACAAGCTCATCGCCGTGCGCGACCACTGCGGCATTCGCCCCTTGGCGCTCGCGCGGCTGAACGGGGGATACGTCGTCGCATCGGAAACGTGCGCCTTCGCCCCCATTGGGGCGGAATTCGAGCGTGAGATACAGCCCGGCGAGTTAATAGTTATCGATGAGCAAGGCATAAGAAGCGAACAGATAGTAAAACCAGACCCGAAACTCGACATCTTCGAATTCGTGTACTTTGCGCGCCCCGATAGTGAGCTTCTTGGAAAATCGGTATATGAGGTGCGCCGCAATTTCGGCGTGGAACTCGCGAAAGAATATCCTCTCAAGGCCGATGTCGTCATTCCTGTGCCGGAGACGGCAGTCGCTTCGGCGATAGGGTATGCGCAGGCTTTAGGAATCCCGTTCGAAATGGGACTCACGAAGAATCGCTACATCCACCGCACGTTCATTACACCGGAACAGCATGTGCGCGAGCAGGGAGTGCGCGCGAAATTAAGCGTTCTCCCGAGCGCCGTTCGCGGGAAGCGCGTCGTCGTTTTCGACGACTCCATCGTGCGCGGGACGACCTCGCGGCAGATAGTAAAAATGCTTTTCGAAGCAGGTGCCAAAGAAGTCCACTTTCTTGTCGCCTCGCCGCCGGTTAAATATCCGGATTTTTATGGCATCGATACGCCGAAACAAGAATCTCTTATCGGAGCGATGAAATCTGTCGAGGAAACACAGAAATATCTTGGCGCGACGTCGCTCCACTACCTTTCATACGAAGGCATGATACGCGCGACGGGCATTCCGGAAGACCAATTCTGCACGTCGTGTTTTACCGGAATGTATCCGATAGACATCAAAGAACGCGCAAAAGAGATACAAATGGACGTGTAAAAAAGAGCGTCGGATTTTGCTAATGACGTCGAATGTTGTAGTGTAGCGAAATGGCATACACACCGAGCGACACAGTACTCAAGAAGTACGCGGACGTTCTCGTGAATTTCGCTCTCGGGAGCGGGAAAGGCATCAAAAAAGGCGAAGTCGTGCGGGTTTCCGGAAGCGAGTCGGCAAAGCCGCTTTTCATCGCGGTCTGCAACGCGATAGTTGAAGCTGGCGGCCATGTGCTCTCGCACTACGGCCCCGATGATGAGCACGGCGATAAGCGCCGGAACATCAGCGTCTCGCGGTATTTTTATGAGCACGCACAGCCGCACCAAATAAAATTCTTTCCGGCGAAATACCTGAAAGGAGTCGTCGAGCAGATGGACCACTCCATCTTCCTTCTCGCAGAGAAAGACCCGCATGCCCTAAAAGGAATAGACCCGAAAAAAATCATGGCGCGCGGGCTTGCACTCAAGCCCTTCATGGATTGGAGGCACGAGAAAGAGTGGAAGAATAAATTCACCTGGACCATCGGACTCTACGGGACGCCGGCGATGGCGCGCGAAGCAGGGCTTTCCGAAAAAGAGTATTGGAACCAAATAATAAAGGCATGCTTTTTGGACCAGAAAAACCCTATCGCGAAATGGCAGCAGGTTTACAGAGACATTGAAAAGTATCGGAGCCGCCTCAACAAACTCTCGCCGAAGATAGACCGCCTTCACGCGAAGGGTTCTGACATGGACCTTTGGATAAAACTCGGCGACAAGCGTTCGTGGCATGCGGGGCGCGGCAGGAATATCCCAAGCTTTGAGATTTTCACGAGCCCCGACTGGCGCGGCACGAACGGTTGGATTCGGTTCAACCAGCCGCTCTACCGCTACTCAAACAAGATCACCGGTATTGAATTGTGGTTCAAGAACGGACGCGTCATAAAATCGAAAGCGAAGACGAACGAAAAGCTGCTAAAAGAAATGATAGCGACGAAGAATGCCGACAAGATAGGGGAGTATTCGCTGACAGACCGCCGCCACTCGCGCATCACGAAATTCATGGCAGAGACGCTTTTCGACGAGAATATGGGAGGCCCTTATGGCAATACGCATCTGGCGCTCGGCATGAGCTATCGCGACACGTATGCGGGCGATGTTTCCAAATTGACCACAAAGCAGGCAGAAAAGCTCGGTTTCAATGATTCATCGGTGCACACCGACATCATCTCGACGACGCGCCGCACCGTGACCGCGCACTTGAAGGATGGAACGACGAAGGTCATTTATAAGGACGGACAGTTCGTACTGTGAAAACGGTCTATTTCGTACGACACGGCGAAAGCATAGCTAACGTCGGACATCCGACATTTCTTAGCGAAGAGGATGTTGTCCTGACCGACAAAGGGCGAGAACAGGCGCGCCACATCGCGGAACGTTGCAGAAAACTGTCTGTCGAGGCATTAATCGCAAGTACAGCGACTCGCGCTAAACAGACCGCCGAGTACATCAGCGAGGCGACAGGTTTACATATGGAAGTGAACAGTCTCTTTACCGAGCGCATACCCCCCAAGGAACTATTTGGGAAGTCTCGACAAGACGCAGAAGCAAGGGAGATGGAGGATGAATGGATGCTAACTTTCTTCAAGGAAGGTGCACGTGTCGGGTCGGGTGAGAACTTTGCGGATTTGAAAGCGCGCGTGGTACGAGCGCTCGAGCACCTTTACACGCGCCCTGAAGAGCACATCCTCGTCGCAACCCACGGCTTCTTTTTGCACATGATGGTGGCGCTGGTAACTCTCGGCAACACACTGACGGTCGCAGAGTTTAAAAGAATCGCGCCTGCGGTCTGGATGGATAATACTGGCATTACACGTATCGAATACCACGATCGAATTCTCACTCGTATTGATAAGAAGCGTCATAGCGGATGGATCTTGAGGGTCTGGAACGACCATGCGCACCTCGGATAGTTTCTCCGCGCCACTCCTGCATTCAATGTAGTTCACCATCGCTTCACGTCCGTCAGTGTCAACTGTGTAAGGAGCGCTTCATTAAGGGCGTCTCATGTATGAGCGTTTTCGAACTGTCATGAACATTTCTTCACGCACACATAAAATACGGTCCGCATGGCACACTGCCGGGCTTTCTGAACGTGTGCAAGCAATAGGAGGAGTGAAATCTCGTTTCGAGACTCATGCAGTAGCGTGGAAGACAGGCCTTACGATACTGATCTTTGCAGTGCTTGCAGTATGGGCAATCGGAGGTTTTTTGTCAGAACGGTTCGCTGCACGGGCAGTCGTCGCAGGGTCGGAGGAGCTAGCCTTAGTGCAAGATGCACCGCTTTTAGAGCTTCACATCGCCAATAACGGATTAGTATATATGCAAGGCGCTCGAATTGTGTCAATTTCGCAGACAGGAATGACAGTCTCATCAAAATGGGAGGCGGCCACATTCCGTTGGATGATCGAAATAGACGATAAGACTAGGTTCGTGCAACCGGATGGGGAAACCGGAATGTTTTCCGATATACGTCTTGGAGACTTCGTGAACATTACCGGTTACCTCATCAACAACTCTTCCCTGCCGTCTATTAGGGCGGAGGCGGTGCGTCGTGTTCTCTCTCCTACAGGCGATACGGTGGTGCGTTTGGAAAATCTGCCATAAACTGATTCGGCGGAGTAGTGCGCTACTACCCGTGATATACGCTATTTCGATTGCTTGAGAAATCTTGCTGCTCCTTTATCTCACGAGGTATACTTGGGTGCCATGCGCATGACTATTCCTACCGGCACCCTAAAATTCGTACTCGGCTGGACGGCGGTATTCTTGTTCCGCCTTATCCCGTTCCGGCCGCCGAACTTCGAGCCGATGCTTGCAACGGTAATGCCGTTCTCCAAGCGCTACGGCCTTTTAGGGAGCTTTAGCTTCGGATTCTTCGGTATCGTCCTCTTTGACTCAATAACGAGTGGATGGGGGATATGGACCGCCGTCACGGCCGTGTGCTATGGAGGCTTGGGCGTCGCGGCACATCTCTTTTTCAAGCACCGTGAGGCGTCGGTCAAGAACTTTCTTCTCTTCGGCATCCCGGGAACGCTCGCATATGACGCCATAACAATGACCATCGGACCCCTCTTCAACTCCCAACTTTGGGGCGCCGCTCTCATCGGACAGATACCGTTTACTCTGATGCATCTTCTCGGTACGGCCGTATTCGCCACTCTCCTTTCGCCGGCACTCTACCGATGGGTCGTGCAGAATGAGGTATTGGAGATTTCCTTTTTCAGAAAAGGGTATACAATTTCTTCTTAATGAAGCTTCACCATCTCGTCGAGACCCAGCAGTTCGATAGAGACGCTCTTCGAGAACTATTCCAATTAGCGTCTTCACTTGAAGGGAAGCGAGAGGAATCCATTAAAGGCAAAATACTTGCCTCGCTTTTTTTCGAGCCCTCGACGCGCACGCGCCTTAGTTTCGAATCCGCAATGCTCCGTCTCGGAGGAGAGGTCATCACTATGGAGAGCGGCGACTCGTCGTCGCAAGCAAAAGGGGAGACTTTGGAGGATTCGATAAAGGTCATCAATAATTACGCGGACATCATCGTCATGCGCCACGCGGAAGTCGGTTCTGCGGCGCGTGCTGCCGCAGTCTCAAAGATTCCCGTCATCAATGCGGGCGATGGCAACATGGGCCAGCATCCGACACAGGCACTCCTTGACCTCTACACGATCCAACGGGAGCTCAAACGCGAGGATGGGATACACGTCGCATTCGTGGGCAACCTCAAGTACTACCGTTCGCCGCGCTCGCTCGCGTACCTTCTTAGCAAATACAAAGATATCCGCGTCACGTTCATTTCCGCGCCGGAGCTTCGCATGGAAGATGACGTGAAAGGCCATCTCAAAGAAAACGGTGTCCCGTTCACGGAAACGGAGGATATGACGGAGGGCATCAAAGAAGCGGATGTTGTCTATCAAACGCGCATCGCAAAGGAATGGATAAAAAACGATGCAGAATATGAGAAACAGCGGGGGCGATACATCATCACGCGGGCTGTTGCGGACGCGATGAAGGAGGGAGCCATCATCATTCACCCCTTACCGCGCGTCGGGGAAATTGAGGACGCAGTGGACGCTTCGCCGCACGCGGTTTATTTCAGGCAGGTCGGATACGGCCTCTTGGTGCGCATGGCGCTTCTCAAAACTATTCTGAGCCGGTGAGAGACAGCATTTTCCGGGTAGCAATCGTGGCAAGCCACGCGAACATGCCGGCGATGAGGAACCCTCCCAGAACATCACTCGCATGATGTACGCCAAGGTACATGCGGCTGAATCCTATAACCCCAATGAGCAAGGCAGCCGAGAACAACGCCGCAAAACGCCAGCCTGTTTGCGGAATATGGCGCCACACGAGCCACACTAAAAATCCGTAGAGCGCGAGCGACATTGCAGCATGACCGCTTGGAAATGAGAAACCTGTCTCTAGGTATGCCTGGAATATCGTATCAGGACGCGCGCGATGAAAGAGCTCTTTGAGGAAGTATACAGCGGCGGCACTGCCAGCGACACTAATGGCGAGTCCCGTAAAATATGCAACTTTGCCCCGGAATAGGAATACGAGTCCCGCGGAGATCGTCAGGCCGCCAATGAACGTCGTGCTCCCGAGCTCTGTTATCCAAATGAGTACCTGCACTGCCTCAGGGTTTCGCATCGCGTACAACCCTTCCAGTATGTATTGGTCGAGCGAGATTATTGCGTCCATGAAAAAAGGGCTAGCACGTACGGCATGTAAATAATGAAGCCGACAATGAGTGCGGTGAGAGACGAGACGAGCACAGCAGCTGCGGCGAGGTCTTTTATTTTCCCGATGTGCGGATCGTGCTCCGGCTGGAATTTGTCGCAGAGTTCTTCGAGGGCCGTATTAAATAATTCTGCTGTTAGCACCAATCCGATCATGAGGATGACAATGAGGAATTCGATCGTCGAGATATTGAGGTACCAGCCGAGAAGAGGAGCCGCTATCGCGAAGAATATCTGTACCTGAAAGTTAAACTCCTCGCGCCACGCGATCTCGAGGCCTTTTAGTGCGTAGCGGAAATTAAGGACTTTTTTCCTGAGGTGCATGAGCTCATTATAGCTCTTCCGCCACATCCGGCGCGTATACGTTGCCGTTTTCCGATGCCTCGAATTCCTCATGCGGAGCGAGCGTCGTGACCCCGAGCATGACGGCGACGCCGATAACGGCAGCGGCGATATGAGGTATCCATTTGCCGTGTACTTTTGCCGAACGCATAGCATGCGGCAGGAGGTCTCGAATGACGACGGAAAGGAATCCGCCTGCCGCAAATCCGCTCAACATGGCAAGGAGCGATTCAAATGAGGCGAGCGAGAGCGCGAGTGCGATGCCGATGAGGATGGTCGAGGAAACTGCGAAGTTGAGCGTAAGAGCTCTTCGATCGGAGTATCCCGCCTCTTTAAGAACGAAGAATTCCGATATCTCCTGTACCAGCTCATGGAGAAAAATGCCGAATGTCGCAGCGGCACCTATGCGCCAATCTACGAGGAATGCCGGAACAATAAGAAAGCCGTCGGTCACATTGTGGATTGCATCGCTTACGAGAACACGCCGCCCGTCCATCCGCGTGTGAGAGTGGTCCGCAGGAGCTTCGTGGTGATGGTGCATGTCCGGAAGCAGGTGGTGGATTATTTCAAGCAGTACGACGCCGCCTACTACGGAAGCAGCGGCAAGGGCTACAGATTCGCTTTCGTGGAATGCTTCTTCGACGAGATGATAGGCAAGAACGGTAAGAACGCCCGCAGAGAACGTTGCAAGGTACGTGAGGCGTCTTTGCATCCACGCGCCAAGTGCCTGATGGGTGAATATGACGCCGACGAGCGATGCGAACATGACGCATACGGCGGCGAGAGTGGAAATGAAGATTAGAGACATATCACACAAGGGCAGCGTCCTTCACGCAGGTGTTGCAGAGGCCGTACAGTTCGAACGAGTGGTCGGTAAGCCGCGCGAATGAGCGGGACTTTCGGACTACTCGCTCGGCAAGGCGCGAATGGGAATCATCAGCGAAATCCTCGATACGGCGGCAACTGGTGCAGACGATGTGATGATGATCGTCTGCGGGATCGATTATTTCATAGCGTATGCCGCCGTAGAGATGTATCTCTTTCGCAATTCCAGCGTTTTTGAATGTAGCCAACGTCCGGTAGAGAGTCACTAAATCAATACGCGGGAAGCGCTTTTGGAGCTCTTTTATGGATAGGGGACGGCGAGCGTTCTCGAGATACGAAAAGACCGCGACGCGGGGCAACGTCCTGCGAAGCCCCGCGCCTTGAAGAGCCTCCTTCGCACTCCGCATCGTTCGTCTCATGCGGGCAGTATAACTACTTGCAAATCATTTGCAAGTATTTATACGCAGGTGTGGATAACCGAACCCCAAGTTATACTGTTCCGCATGCGTTTTCTCATATCAGCCGTCGGTGCACTAATACTCCTCGTTGCCGCCCCAAGCGGCATTTCAGCGCAAGAACTCGTGCAGGACACGGTGACGACTTCGAAAGCGCGGGTACTAGAAGTGCTTTCGCAGGAGTCGCGTTTCATTCCGGGCACTGATACTCCGAGCATCTACCAAACCATCCGTGTTGAGATACTCGACGGGGAGGAGGCGGGTGAGGTCATCGTCGTCGAGAATGATTATCTAGCACTCAAAGAAGGCGAAGTATTCTATCTCCGGCACACGGTAGACAATATCTACGGCACCGATTACTACACAGTCTCCGAGCCATACCGCTTACCCGTACTCGCCACTCTCGCGGCGCTTTTTATCGGCATCACACTTTATTTCGGAGGGCGGCAAGGCGCACGCGGCCTTCTTGCCCTCATGATGAGCTTCTTGTTCATCGTCCTTTTTCTTCTCCCCGGAATTCTTCAAGGATACTCGCCGATACTCGTTTCAATAGGCGTATCCTCGCTTATTATCCTCATCGGCTCATACGTGACGCACGGGTTCAATAAGATGACGACCACTGCGGTCCTCGGGATGATAACGACTATCGTCATGACCGGCATCTTGGCTCACGTTGCCATCGGGCTCGCGCGGCTTTCCGGTTTCTCGACCGACGAAAGCGTCTATCTCAATTTCAACACGAGCGGTGCTATCGATATAACAGGACTTTTGTTAGGCTCCATCCTCATCGGTATTTTGGGAGTTCTCTATGACGCCGCCATCGGCCAGGCAGTAGCCGTTGAAGAACTTACCGCGGCTGGTCCGGAACTTTCCCGTAAAACCATCTATACGCGCGCGTTTCGCATGGGTCGCGAACATATCGGCGCCCTGGTCAATACGCTTGCTATCGCATACGTTGGCGTCTCTCTGCCTCTTCTTCTCTTGTTCTACGGATTCGGGAGTGATTCGATACTTATCACGCTCAATCGGGAGATTTTTGCCACCGAGATAATTCGCACGCTGGTCGGCTCCATCGGCATTATTCTCACGGTTCCCATCACGACCGCCGTCGCCGTTCGCATGCTCGTGAAATCCGGTCATAGCGGTGCTACGATTGCGTCATGAAATCAATACACCTGTGGCATGGGGCCGTCGGCATTGCGCTCGTCTGCGTCGGCATCGGGATAATCGGCGGAGTGGCATACCTTTTATATGCTCCCGAATCCGCACCCCCGCAAGAAGTGGTAGAAAACTCCAGCGCGTATATATGCGGAGAAACACGCGTCCTCGTGGCCTTTTCTGACACCGATGCGACGGTTACGCTTCCCGATTCGCGCAGCATCGCAGTGGTCTATACACCTCCCACGCCGGAAGCGCCTCCGGAGGCTCTTCTCTGGCAGCGCTATGCGTCCACGGATGGTTCGTTCGTTTTCTGGCGTTCGTCCGACGTGGCGTTTTTCGAAGAGAACGGAAGCGTACTTTTTGGCCAATGTGAGCCAGAAAATCAGGGTTGAACAAGGTGGCAGGGAAGCGCCTTTTTTGCTATAATTAAGGGCAATTATGGCCCGCGAAAAGAAGGAAGAACCGGCACGAGTTGGAGCGGGCGGCGTTGTTTCCCGTTCGATCACGACCGAGATGCGCGAGTCGTACCTCGACTATGCGATGTCGGTCATCACGGCGCGCGCCCTTCCGGACGTGCGCGATGGGCTCAAGCCCGTGCACCGGCGCATTCTCTACGCCATGCAGGAAGCGGGGCTCACCGTCTCCGCAAAGACCCGAAAATCGGCCACCGTCGTCGGCGATGTCTTGGGAAAATATCACCCGCACGGCGACGCATCCGTCTACGACGCGATGGTGAAGATGGCGCAGGATTTCAGCATGCGCTACCCGCTCATCATCGGACAAGGTAACTTCGGCTCGATCGACGGCGATGATCCGGCGGCTTACCGCTACACCGAAGCGAAGATGTCGCGGCTTGCGGGAGAAATGCTGAAAGATATCGAGAAAGATACCGTCCTCTTCCGTCCGAACTACGACAACACGAAACAAGAACCAACGATACTGCCCGCGGCCATTCCGAACCTGCTTTTGAACGGAACACTCGGCATTGCGGTCGGCATGGCCTCGAACATCCCTCCGCACAATCTGAAAGAGGTGTGCGAGGCCGCGGTGCATCTCATCGATGCGCCGGATGCGACGACCGATGAACTGCTGCAGTTCGTGCAGGGCCCGGATTTTCCAACAGGCTGTATCGCGTTCAATCAAAAAGATATCGCGCATGCATACACGACCGGCCGCGGGCCCGTGGTCGTACGCGGTGATGCGGAAATAGTCGAGGGGAAGAAAGGCGACTACCAGATAGTCATCACTTCCATTCCGTATCGCGTGAACAAGGCGGACCTTCTCACCAAGGTCGCCGATCTGGTGCACGAAAAGAAGCTCGAAGGTATTCGCGACATCCGCGACGAATCCACGAAGGATATCCGGGTGGTCGTCGAATTGAAGAACACAGCCAATGCACAGACTGTCCTCAATTATCTCTACAAGCACACCCAGCTCGAAGAAACGTTCCATTACAACGTCGTGGCGCTCGTCGACGGCGTGCCGCAGACGCTCTCCCTCAAAGCGCTTCTCGAATACTTCCTCGCACACAGAAAAGAGGTCGTCACGCGCCGCACGAAATTCGACCTGACGAAAGCGGAAGACAGGGAGCACATACTTCTCGGTCTCAAAAAGGCGCTCGACCACATCGACGAGATAATCGCGCTCATCAAGAAATCGAAGACCGTGGACGACGCTCGCGCGGCGCTGATGCAAAAGTTTAAATTCTCTGAGAAACAGGCAAACGCGATTCTTGAGATGCGCCTCTCGAAGCTTGCCGGGCTCGAACGCCAAAAAGTGGAAGACGAGTTGAAGGAAGTTCAGGCGCTCATCGAAGAATTGACGGCTCTTCTCAAGAGTGAAAAGAAGTTGATGGGTCTCATCAAGAAAGAGATAGGTGATGTGATAGAAAAATACGGCGACGCGCGCAGGACGAAGATAGTGAAGCGCGAGGTAAAACTGCTTTCTGCAGAAGACCTGGTAGCCGACGAGGATTCCGTCTTGGTCTTAACCTCCGGCGGCTACATCAAACGAACGAACCCGGCAGAGTACCGCCGGCAAAAGCGAGGCGGAGTCGGCGTCGTCGATCTCGATACCAAGGATGAAGATTTTGTGACGCAATTCTTAACTGCGAGCGCGCACTCGGACTTGCTTTTCTTCTCCGACCGCGGAAAAGTCTACCAGCTCAAGATGTATGAATTGCCGGAAGGGAAGCGTGCGACAAAGGGAAAGTCCATTATGAACTTCATATCGCTTGAGCAGGGCGAGCAGATCACCTCCATTCTCGCGATGCCTAAAGCCGTAAAGGCTTCCGAAGGCCTCGCGCTTCTCATGGCGACGAAAAGCGGCACAGTGAAAAAGACTTCGGCCGACAAATTCAAAGAAGTGCGCAGGAGCGGTCTCATCGCGATAGGACTCGACAAAGGCGATTCGCTCATTTCCGCGCAATTCGTCCGGAAAGGCGATGACGTGATGCTAGTCACCGCAAAGGGACAATCCATCCGCTTTGCCGAAAAGGACGTCCGCGAGATGGGGAGACAAGCCGCGGGCGTACGCGGGATGAAACTGGGGAGCGGCGATTCGTTAGTCGGCGCGGGAACTATTTCAAAGGATGCAAAGAATGCGGAACTCCTGGTTCTCTCCTCGACCGGGTACGGCAAGAAAACGAAGCTTTCGGAATACAAACGCCAAGGACGCGGCGGAAGTGGTGTCAAGACGATGTCCATCACGCCGAAAACGAAACAGCTGGTGGGAGGGGCCGTCCTCGAGGGCGGCGGCGAACTAGTCGCCATGTCGAAGAAGAGCCAGACCATTCGCACGGGGCTCGATGAGATTCCGACGCTTTCCCGCGCGACGCAGGGTGTTCGCATCATGAAGCTTCGCGAAGGAGACAGTGTCGCATCATTCATCGTGTTTGGGGGAATCGAGGGAGAATAGAATTCCCCACAAACTCGCACATTTTTCACCACAGAGGTTCCCAGCCGTATATAATGAACGACGATGCGAACGCACGCACCGTCAAAGACGGCAACTTTTGCTCATCCGCGGCGCAACGTCGCGGCGCTCGGCATAGAGCCGGGAATGTTAGTGGCGGATTTCGGGAGCGGAAGCGGCGCCTACACGCTAGCCATCGCGGATCGGCTGGAAGGGCTGGGGCACGTGTATGCCATAGATATTCAACGAGACCTATTGAGGCGCATCGCGAATGAGGCGGCGAAACTTGGCCACAAGAACGTCGAAGTAATTTGGGCGGACCTTGAAATCCCGCGTGCCTCGAAACTCGCAGGAGGAACGCTTGATTTCGTCCTCATTTCGAATCTCCTTTTCCAGGTTCCCGATAAGGGCGCACTTCTTTCGGAAGCACGAAGAATACTGAAGGCATCAGGGCGTCTTGCTATTGTGGATTGGTCCGAATCATTCAAGGGAATGGGACCGATAGAGGAGGATGTCGTGCCGAAACAAACGGCGCTCGAACTTGCGCGAAAGGCCGGCTTCGAGCTTGTGAAAGAATTTCCCGCCGGAGCGCACCACTACGGGCTCATTATGCGGCCCGTAGCTGTGGCAAAATAACACCATGCCCAAACTATCTGTCTTTCAAACGGTCCTACTCGCGGTCTTCGGCGCACTCGCGGTTTCCGGCGTTCTCATATTCGCACTCGTTGTCGGCGGAGGCGGCGGGAATTCCGTCGGGCCCGTCACGATCTGGGGCACGCTCGAGGAAGGAGCGTTCCGCGCCGTCATTCGGCAGATATCCGAGAATAACGATGCTCTCTCTCAAGTAACATACATAGCGAAAGACGAGAAAACGTACGCCTCCGAACTGACGGAAGCGCTCGCGAGCGGCACTGGCCCGGACATCTTTCTCATGCGGCAGGATTATGCGGTGCGCGACGCGGGAAAAGTGCTCCCCATACCTTTCGATAATTTTCCGGAGACCCAATTCCGCAATGCATTCATCGAAGCGGCGAATCCGTTCATCGGCACTGCGGGGATTCTTGCCGTACCGTTCTTGGCCGACCCGCTCGTCCTTTATTGGAACCGCGACATGCTCTCTTCGGCCGGTTTCGCTAATCCGCCGCGCTACTGGGACGAATTGAACGGCATGGTGCAGGCGATAACGGTGCGGGATGATGCCGGACAAGTCGTTAAATCTGCCGTATCGTTCGGCGAGTACCGGAATGTTACCCATGCAAAGGACATTCTCGCGACCCTCATCCTACAGGCCGGCAGTTCGATTACGGCGAAAGACAGCACCGGCCGCCTCGTTCCGGCGCTTGCCGCGCGGACAGGAGACCGCCTACAGGCCGCCGATTCGGCGCTCCGCTTCTACACGGAATTCGCCGACCCATCCAAGGCGAGCTACACCTGGAGCCGGGCGCTCTCGGAATCGCGCGTGGCGTTCGCTGCGGGCGACCTCGCGCTCTACATTGGGTACGCGAGCGAGAAGCCCATCATTTCCCGCACGAACCCCAATTTGAACTTCGCGGTCGCTCCGATGCCGCAGATTCGCGCTGCGAACGGGGAAGTGCAGAAGGCAGTGAACACCGCGTGGGTATATGGCTTCGCGACAACGCGTACGACGAAGAACCCTCAAGGAGCGTTTATCGTGGCCTCGACGTTAGCGGCGAGAGACGTATCACTCGCGCTCTCGACCGTATACGGCATACCCTCTGCGCGCCGCGACGTGCTGACGCCTCCGGGAGGCGCTCCCCAGGGAGACGACCTCTTCAAATTCAGCAGCGAACAAGAGTTGTTCAATAAGCAGGCGATAATCTCGCGCGCTTGGACCGACCCTGATCCCGATAGGACAAACGAAGTCTTCCGCGCTATGATTGAGAACGTGACTACCGGCGCACTCCGTCTCTCGGAAGCAGTGCAGCGCGCGCATCAAGAGATGGGAAATATATTAGGCATATGAAAACGCTTGTAATTCGGATTCTCCCCGTTATTACCGCCGCAGCATTTCTCGTGCTGCTTTCTCTCCCTGCGTTCGCGGCTGAAGGCATCCAGAGCCCTCTAAAACCCGAAGTAAGTTCAATACCGGGCTTTATCGAAGCCGCATTGAAAGCATTGGTCATGATCGCTCTTCCTATCTTGACGCTCTTCATCGTTTATTCCGGTTTTAAGTTCATCTCCGCGCAAGGGAACTCGAGCAAATTGGAAGAAGCCAAGAAAAATTTCATGTACGTCATCATCGGCGCACTTCTCATCCTCGGTGCGTGGGTCGTGGCGACCTTGGTCGGCGGCACCGTCAATCAGCTGACCGGATGAACTCATGACGAAGCTTCGGCCGCTCCTCATATTCCTCGCTGTCCTCGTCGTCCCGGTTTTTGCGCACGCGGCTGCTAAGAGTTTCTCGGAATTAGTCGAAAGCCTCGTAAGCCTCATTAATACTGGCATCGGATTCCTTCTTTTGCTCGGGATAATCATGTACTTCTGGGGGATTTCCGTGAACGTGTTGAAGTTCGAGGACGATCCGGAAAAAAAGAAAGCCTACTTTTTTTGGGGCATTATCGTTCTCTTCGTCATGTTCTCGATATGGGGCATTATTGAACTCCTCCAAAATACGCTTTTTGGGGGTGGTTCATTCGGTATCGGAGGCGCACCCGCCCCGGAGTCCGGCACCTCGCCAACCTTCTTTTTGGATTCTAACTAATGTATGAATTCATCGGGCGCGCACCGGCTTTTTTTTGGCCTTTTTGCTCTCGCTGTCGTTACCCCGACACCCGCGGAAGCGCTCACGTTCGTATCGGTCGCGGAGCTTTTCAACATCTTCATCGGCCTCATGCTGACGGCGGCGCTGCTCCTCTTTTTTGGCGGTCTTTGGGTGTATTTCAGCCGTTTGGGCACGTGGCCGAACAACCGCGATGAGGCGATAAAGATAATGGAGTGGGGAGTGGCTGTCCTTTTCACGCTCATCATCCTGCTTGCCATCGTGCAATTCTTCCAGCGTTATCCCAAGGTTATGAGCATGGTTGTGGCGGGGATAGTGATCCTCATTCTTGCCGGCATTACCTTGTGGGTCACCATGGCAAAGAAGAAAAAGGAGGAACATTAGAGCATTTCGCCCTAGGCCGTTATCCACACACTTTGGTCACATTCCGTTGAGTTTTACAAGGGGCTCGCTATCATGATGGGACAACTTTACATAGCCTAATTTATGGGAAAAGTCATTTCTATGCATAAACGAGCAGCGATTTCTGCAGTAGCGGCAGCAAGCGGCCTTCTTCCCTTCATCGCAAGCGCTCAAACACTGAGCGACACTCTTATCTTCGTAAGCACCATACTGAACGGCATCATCGGGCTTTTCATCACGCTCGCCATCGTCGTCTTCTTCTGGGGGCTCATCAAGTACCTCTGGAGCATGGGACCGGAAGATGCGCACGAAGGACTCCGGATAATGTTCTGGGGCGTCGTTGCCGTCTTCGTCATGGTTTCCATCTGGGGCATCATTCGGCTCTTGCAGAGTTCGCTCCGCGTGACTTCGACAGAGCCCATCATCCCGCGAGGCATCTACTACACGCCTCCGCGATAGAGAGGTAGCAGGAGTTCCCGCTTCGCACTCTGTCGCGAAGCACTCAAGCATCCTAGAAAGAACGTATGGAACCGGTATCGCAACTTCTGTACCGGTTCGACCAATTCATCGTAACGCCGGCGATAATATTGATATTTACCGCGGGGTTCTTTCTATTTTTGTGGGGACTTGTCCAGTTCATCATTAATCTGGACGAGGGAGGGAGCCGGCAAGAGGGTATCAATCACATGAAATGGGGCATCGCAGGCATGCTCGTCATGGTATCCGTGCAGGGGATTCTTATGCTACTCAATGCCACGTTCGATCTCGGCATCGGGCCGGGAGGCTCGTATAACCCCGATGTGCGAAGCCTCGACCTCAATACGATAGATTTCGGCGGAAGCTAGTCGTTTGAGCGCCCGCGGTTTTGCTCAAGGAATTCGTCGAACGCGCGCGAAAGTTCCCGCAATTTCTGCGAGGGTTCGGGAAGTACCAGTGAATCAATAGAGCGGATAGGCAATATTTTCGATGATGTGCTTGTAAGGAATGCTCCATACTCTTGTACTTCGTCCGGACGGAGCTCCTTTTCTTCGAGTACGAATCCGATATCCAGCGCAACGCGAAGCACCGCTTTTCGGGTAACGCCCTGCAGAATGACCGCCTCAGGCGCGGAGTAAAGAGTTTTCCCACTCATAGCGAAGAAATTAGTCCGTGTTCCTTCGGTGATACGGCCATCTCGATTTAAAAGAAGCGCCTCGTAGGCGTTCACTCGCCTCGCTTCCCTAAGGCCAAGGTAGCTCCCCAGCATGTTCAGAGTCTTCGCATGAGGAAATAACCGCTCATAGGCATACGTAATACAGTCGACACCGTCCCGAAAGAGTTTCTTGTCGGGGAACAGGGGATTGAGGCACAGAATGTAAAGCGTCGCGGAGTCTTTTGTCTGGCCGCCGATGAGCAGTATTTTCAGATTGCAGGCCTCCACTTCGTTTTTTTCAATTAATTTCTCGGCACTATCATATATGATAGTACTGCTGAATGAGTGCTCAAGGCCGATGATGCGCGCGGATTCCGCGAGGCGTTCGAGATGGTCTTTCAAAAAGTTGGGGATGCTATTCGTGACGCGGACAGTTTCGTATACGCCGAAACCGTATTGATATTCGATATTTGAGAGCGGGATTGCCGCCTGTTCAACAGGTAATATCTCCCCGTTTTTTGAAAAGAAAGGATGTTCCATTTTTCTGTCAGAATTTTAAACGGACAATCGCAATCAATGCTGAAGGGTCTTTCATTGTGTGTGCAAATTCATTTCTGGAAGGAAGCGGCTCCATCTTGTCAGGGTCGTACACCCCAATAGCAGGATTTTTATATGCAAGTGCGTACTGAAACGGATTATCAGCGTGTTCAAGGGTCAGATTATGCTCATCGGTACAATAAATAACACCGGGATCCTCGGCTGAATGCCAAGATTTACCAATCCCATCTGCATCAAAACCACTGTATAAAAGCGACGCTCGGTAAAACGGCATTTTTCTCAGTGCTTTGATGAACAACTCTGTTTGAGATACTGTATCCCATCCTTTGGAAACGTCGGCAATATATATAGAAGGCCCCCGTTCAGCGTTCCGACCTTGTTCAAGTGTCATAGGTTGTATCGTAGCGTAATTCAGGATTTGTGGGCGAGGAGGGACTCGAACCCTCACGGATTGCTCCACACGGTCCTAAGCCGTGCGCCTGTACCAATTCGGCTACTCGCCCCTCAATAGCTTCATCGCAATTTTCCGTTTTCGCGATAGAGCTGGCAAGGATTTCTCATAATACATCAACTGCAAAATACGGGTAGAGTCGGCTTTCCCGAAAGAGAGCATCTGTACGGACTTATTCTTTAGAGTATGAATATGCCCGCCCTTTATCATAAAAAGTCGCTTTACAACTCCTAGAATCCAGATTAAGAATGCTGGACTCGCAGATGCTATCCGGAGGCGTACTTGAGGAAACTGACTCTCTGGATGCCAAAAGGTACCTAGGCTACCATCACCATCGAAGCACCCTCGCAGGAAATCTCTGAAAAATTCGTCTGGTACAGCTACCTCTTTAATCGTCTTTGATTTTTTTGGCGTAAGGCCGATGGAAATCAGGAATTCGTAGAAATTCATGTCTCCAAACTGGAGTACAAAATACTTTTTCTCTTTAGAATACCCACGCGCCTTACGGCCGATCTTGTTTTTAAGTCTGAGGATTTTCTTCGCCATCTTGATTATCTCGAGGTCTTTCGAAGTGATATTTATATGGCGACCGCTGGACGAGAGATTACCATCTGAAGCGATTAAACCAATCACATAAGCGAACTCGGGCGACCACACTGAATAAGTATTCGATTCTCTTTTCCTCACCAAACAATTATACTACGCCATAAAGCGTATACCATTGGCACTCGCTAAAAAGAGGTTCTTTGGAAAGTAAAAGCGTTATTTTGTCCGCCCAGTTGGATATGAACTACTGGGAAACCCACGGTTTTCCCACTCCTTCCTCCGCGGAAAACCGGCAGGTTTTCCAACCCTTTCCTATTCGAATCCAAACGAAAAACACCCAGCATTTTTCTCTGGGCGTCCTTCGCTTCGTTCAGTCCGCCCAGTTGGATTCGAACCAACGACCGTTCGCTTAAGAGGCGACTGCTCTACCAACTGAGCTATGGGCGGGTTAGGAAGATTTTACACGAATCCGCGTTTTTTGGAACCTTAGCGTTTCGAGTGCCGTGCTTTTGCACGGCATCACAAATCCCCGTGGAGGAAGGTTTGGGAAAACCGAGAGGTTTCCCAGACGGGGGTCGGGGATTTGTGCCGGGGGTGGGACTCGAACCCACAAACCTGTGAAGGTCAAAGATTTTAAGTCTTCCGCGTAAACCATTCCGCCACCCCGGCGTGAGGCCCGAGCGGGAGTTGCACCCGCCCAATAGCGGTTTTGCAGACCGCCGCGTTGCTACTTCGCCATCGGGCCATTCATCACTTTCTCACCTCACTCTACGCTGCCCAATATATCACTTTTTGTCTTTCCGCGTCAGGTCTTCTATCCTCTGACGATTCTTTTCGCCGTAGTCTACCTCGAAGTCGACGGTCGGAAGGCGCTGCAGAGCGCTGTGTTTCTTTAAGTATTCGCGGAATTCGGAGCGCTTGCGCTTCGCGAACGCGAGCACGGTCTGTTCATATGTTTCGGGAAGGACTGAGAAAAATATCGTGACCTCACGGATATCGGGCGATACATCCGCATGGGTGACGGTAACAAGCGATTGCGCATTCGATTCTCGCGCAAAAAAATCCGCTGCAAGATGTGCGATGGATTCAGACACCTGTATTTCCCGACGCGACGACATATTATTATTTTTCAGTGACGACGATACATTCAAGCACATCGCCGGGAGCGATCTCGAATGCCGACTCTACCTGTGCTCCGAATTCGCCTTTTTGTTCAACGCGATCTACATTCTGCTTGTGCGCCTGGAGATTCTGTATCTTTCCCATGCCGACGATTGCATTCCTGCGGAGTACGCGAATGGAGGCATTTCGCGCAATGTAGCCCTCGGTAACTGCGCCGCCGATGACGTGTGAATCTTTGCGGCTTGAGAACTGTTTTAAAACGCGCGCTTTCCCGACGACCTCTTCGGTGACGCGTTTGGGGCGCAGTGTAGTGAGCATTTCCTCAAGCCGTTCGGTCAATTTGTAGATGATATCGAACGTCTCGATAGGCACCTTTGTCTGGCGCGCAAGTGCTTGCGCGATACCGTCGACTTGCACGTTGAATCCCACCACCGCAGCGGGAATAGTTCCGGCAAGCGCGGCTTTTACATCGTTCTCCGAAATGTTCCCGATGCCCGATTGCACGATGCGCACCGAAGAATGCTCGTCGCCGATGCGGCTTGCTTCGTGCGCGACCGCTTCAAGCGAACCTATCGCGTCGGCGCGGATGATGACGGGAAGATAAAAATGCTCCGCATGTTCGTCGCCCTCGGGCGGAAAGGAGAGAGACTTTTCTTGTGATGGTTTCTCCGCGCGAGCCTCTTCCGCGTCGCGTTTGTTTTTGTAGGCCTGGAATGCCGCGCCGACATCCGGCAACTCGTCGAAACCCACCAGGCGAACAGGGGTCGAAAAGCTCGCTTCACGAAACGATTCTCCGGTCGTTTTCTCCAGCAGGCGCACGGGCGCTATCGCTTGTCCGGCAAGTATCGCGGTGCCTTGTTTGATAGTGCCGTTCGTGATGATGAGCGTCGCCGCGACCCCGCGTTTTGCGTCGCGATGCGCTTCAATGACGTATCCGGAAGCGGGTGCTGCCGGGTCTCCCTTGAATTCCTGAAGCTCTGCGACGATGAGAATGAGGTCAAGAAGTTCGTCGACGCCTTTCCCGGTCTTTGCCGAAATAGCGGCCCATGAGACATCACCGCCGAGTTTTTCCAAATACACGCCCTTTTCCATAAGGGTCGCCTGCGCGCGCTCAATGTTCGCTTCGGGCTTGTCTATCTTATTGATAGCGACGATGAAGGGGATATTCGCGTCCTTGATGCTCGAAAGCGCTTCAAGGGTCTGGGGCTTCACGCCGTCGTCCGCGGCGACGACGAGTATCGCAATATCGGCGACATTGGCTCCCCGCGCGCGAATAGCGCCGAACGCGGCGTGCCCCGGCGTGTCTATGAACGTGATGCGTTTCCTGACGCCGTCTTTCTCACGTTCAACTTCGTACGCGGCAACGTGTTGGGTGATACCGCCGGCTTCTTTTGCGACGGTATTCGATTTCCTGATGAAATCGAGAAGCGTGGATTTACCGTGGTCGACGTGCCCGAGAACGGCTACAACAGGAGGACGCTCTATGAAATTCGGGACTCGGGCCATACGTTTTTTGGAGAGCCATAAGCGGCTTAGTGAGAGCAGTATACGCTAGAAATTTTCAATTATCAATTATCAATTTTCAGCGTAGAATCAGCATATGTTCGGCTTTTTTGGGAAACAGCGCGTCTATTTAGATTATGCCTCTGCTCCGCCTGTGCGGAAGGAAGCGCTCCACGCCATGCGCGAAGCGGAATCGCTTTTCGGAAATCCGGGCGGGCTTCACGCGGAGGGCGTGGAAGCGAAGCGCGTTCTTGAAGACGCTCGTGAGCGCATAGCCGCCATCCTTGGCGTTAAGCCGCGCGAGCTCGTATTCACGTCCGGACTTACCGAAGCGAATAATCTCGCCATTCTTGGGTATGCCCGCGGGTTGGAGCGCATGCGCCGGACACTCAAGGGTTCGCATTGGATAGCGAGCGCTATCGAGCACGATTCGGTTCTCAGTTGTTTCGGTGAAGTAGAACGGTTGGGCGGTGAGGTGTCGTATGCAAATCCGAACGAGCACGGCATCGTGACGCCAGAAGAAATACACCGCCTCCTCAAACCGGCAACGGTTTTCGTATCTGTATCATGGGCGAACAATGAGATAGGAACGGTACAACCGCTCGCAAAGATCGCGCGCGCACTTCGTGCGTATGAAAAGGCGCACAGGAGCAGCATCGCTTTTCATGCTGATGCGGGGCAGGGGCCGCTATATCTTCCGACCGTCGTCCATAGTCTTGGCGTCGACCTTCTGTCGCTTGGCTCGAACAAACTGTATGGGCCGCATGGAACAGGCGCGCTCTTCCTCGACCAGCGCTCGCTTGCGGGAAAGCTTGCGGGAATTATTCTCGGCGGTTCGCAGGAAGGCGGCTTGCGCGCGGGAACAGAGAATGCCGCGCTCGCGCTTGGCTTCGTGGCGGCGTTTGAGTCTGTCGCGCGCGAGCGCGAGTCGGAATCGAAGCGCTTGGCGAAACTCCGCGACACGCTTGCGCACGAGCTCTCGGAACGCACTCCTAGGCTTATCGTGAATGGCGACATCGGACACGCTCTTCCGCACATGCTCAATATTTCCATACCGAACATTTCAAGCGAATACATCGTACTTGCGCTCGACCGCGCCGGCATTGCAATCTCGACGAAAAGCGCCTGTCGAGAAGGAGAAGATTCGTCGCATGTCGTCGCGGCTCTCCGTGGGGAAGAATGGCGTGCGCGGAACACCCTTCGCATGTCATTGGGGAAAGATATCCGGAAAAGCGATATTTCCCAGATTGTTCATGAAATTACAAGGATCGTTGAGGCATATCAAAGATTTAAGGCATAACATCGCGTTGCACACCCCTTGACACTTGACTCTTTCTCATTGCGGAGTAGGGTTTTTGTAGGAAAGGGGGTGAACCCACTAATGCTAACCTTCATCGGCGCTGCTTCCGTTGTCGCGTTCATCGGTCTGATGTTCTGGACCGATGATAGCGTTCTTGGGAGGAGACTTTCAAGGGCGCTCGAGCGGGAAAGGCGCAAGAAGAAGTACGGCGAAATCATTGCTCAAGACGAGGCACGAATCGAGTGCGTCGTCGAAGGCATTCGGGCAATGATTCCCCAATCACAACGCGCCTTCTTGGAGGCGGCGGAGTGACCTCGCGCAGGCCAGTCCCGGGAATCCGGGGCTGGCCGCTCTTTTTTGCAAAAACGACAGAGAATGGTATACTTTTTTCGACTATGAACATGGAACAACTCTCCAAATCGCAGATAGTTCTCCTGACGCTTCTGGTGTCATTCGTCACGTCCATCGCGACGGGAATCGTCACTGTTTCTCTCATGGAACAGGCGCCGCCCGTCATCGCACAGACGGTCAACCGCGTCATTGAGCGTACGATAGAGACCGTCGCGCCCGCGAGCCAATCTGCCGGGGCGGGAGTGACGCGCACCGTCGTCGTTCGCGAAACCGAACTCATCTCACAGGCGGTAACAAAGATATCTCCAAGCGTCGTTCGTCTCTATGCGAGCACGTCGGAAGCCACTCCATTCCTCGGCCTCGGTATTGTCTTGAGCGCTGAAGGTTCGATTGCTATCGACGCATCATCTCTTGGGGAAGCCGCAGAAGGCGCAGTCGGGCTCTCCGATGGCACACGCGTGCGCGCCGTCCTCGATTCGCGAAATAGGGAACTCGGCCTCGCGTTCCTGCAGGCGACTTCGACGGATGCGAAGGTTGCTTGGAAACCGGCGACTCTTGCCGGTGGCAACCCCATACTCGGCCAGACCGTTGTCGCACTTTCCGGAAGAACGGTCGTGCGCGTCGAAGACGGCATCGTAACGGCGCTCATCCCTTTGGGTGAGGGGGAGGCTTCGGTGGGTACCGTCATTGATACGAACATTTCAGCCGATGCCATCCTTGACGGCACGCCGCTCATGAATACCGACGGGGAAATCATAGGAGTAAGCACGAGCGTTTCCCGCGCGTCATCTTCTAAGGGCTTCATCGCATCTTCCGACCTTATGAGGAAAACTGAGGTAGAATCAGGGGGCGAGAGTTCGGGCGCAGAATAACGCTTAAAACATTTATGGCACCCTTTCACAACTACACGACGAAAGCGAAAGAGGCGATACATCGCGCGCATCAGCTCGCGGTCGAGCGCGGGCATAATCAGGTCTCGACCGTGCATCTTCTCGCGGCGCTTTTGATGCAGGAAGAATCTATGGTCCTGCCGATGCTTGAACAACTCGACGTTGACGTCGCCCACCTGACCGACTCGGTCTTAGAACAGATAGAAGGCAGTTCCAGCAATACCGCCGTGTCCCCGTCGTTCCAGCTTTACCTGACGCCGGAATTGGTGCGCGTCTTTGAAGCGGCGCCGCGCATTTCCGCTTCGTTCAACGACCAATTCGTGTCGCCGGAACACTTGCTTCTCGGACTCATTGAGCACCCCGGGCCGGCGTCGGAAATATTCACTCGCTTCCGCATAGACAGAGCTGCGCTCGCGCGCGTCCTCGCCGACATCAAAGAAGGCAAGATACGCGATGTCGAAGAGCCAAAAAAGCCGCGCGCGCTCGCGCGTTTCGCCCGTTCGCTTACCGAGCGTGCGCGAGAGAACAAGCTCGACCCGGTCATCGGACGCGATACGGAAATAACGCGCGTCATCCAGATACTTTCGCGGCGCACGAAAAATAACCCCATCCTCATTGGCGAGGCCGGCGTCGGGAAGACTGCTGTTGCGGAAGGTTTGGCGCAGCGCGTCTCGTCCGGCGATGTGCCGGAATCGCTTCGCGGCAAGGAATTGATACAGCTCGACTTAGGGCTTCTTATTGCAGGTACGAAATATCGCGGCGAATTCGAGGAGCGCCTCAAGGCCGTGATGCGCGAAGTCGAACGCTCGGAAGGGAAGATCATTCTATTTATAGACGAGATACACACGCTCGTAGGAGCGGGTGCCGCCGAGGGCTCCATGGATGCCTCGAACATGCTGAAGCCCGCGCTCGCGCGCGGGGAAATTCGCGTCATCGGCGCGACGACCCTCAAGGAATATCAAAAACACATCGAGCACGATCCCGCGCTCACGCGCCGGTTCCAGCCCGTCTACGTGAACGAGCCGTCGGTGGATGACGCGGTCGCGATACTTCGCGGCCTCAAGGAGCGCTACGAGCTCTATCACGGCGTTCATATCACGGACGATGCGATTCTCGCGGCCGTGCAGCTCTCGACGCGCTACATCACCGAGCGTTTCTTGCCCGATAAAGCCATCGACCTTATAGACGAAGCGTCCTCGGCGCTAAGGCTTAGTCTTGAAAACAAGCCGCCGGCGCTTGAAGACGCGCACCGGAAAATAACGCGTCTTGAGATAGAGCGGGAAGCGCTAAAAAAAGAAGCGACGGAAGGCGAGGGGAAAGCGCGCACGCGCACTCGCTCCATCGAAAAAGAAATAGCAGACCTTCGCGATTCGACGCACGAACTGGAACTCAAATGGAAGAATGAAAAAGAAACGCTCGCAGACATAAAACGCGCAAAGGGTGAACTTGAAAAAGCGCGTCTCGATTCAGACGCGGCCGAAAGCGTGGCAGATTTGACGCGCGCTGCGGAGATACGATATGCGACGATACCGCATCTCGAAAAAGAGATCGAAACAGCGGCCAAGCGTTTGAAGAAATTGCAGGCAACGCGGCGCGTATTGCGCGAAGACATAACAGAAGAAGATATCGCCGCGGTCGTCAGTCGTTGGACGGGTGTCCCGGTCTCCCGCATGCTCGAAGAGGAAGCGGAAAAGCTTTCCCGCATGGATGCGGAATTGAAGAAGCGCATCGTCGGGCAAGACGAAGCGGTGCAAAAAGTCGCCGATGCTATCAAACGAAGCCGTGCGGGTATTTCCGACCCGAACCGACCCGTCGGAAGCTTCCTCTTCTTGGGTCCCACCGGCGTCGGAAAGACGGAACTCACCAAAGCGCTCGCGGAATTTCTCTTCAACAGCGAGAAGGCGCTGATACGCGTTGATATGTCGGAATACATGGAGAAACACTCCATCTCGAAAATGATAGGCTCGCCGCCGGGATACGTGGGATACGACGAGGGCGGGGGATTAACGGAGCTCGTACGCCACAGGCCATACTCCGTTATCCTTTTCGACGAAATAGAAAAAGCGCATCCAGAAGTATTCAACGTGCTTCTCCAGGTCCTCGATAACGGTCGGCTGACGGACGCGAAGGGCCGTACGGTGAATTTCAAGAACACGGTCATCATCATGACCTCGAACATCGGTGCGGAACACATCGACAGGATGTCGGGACTCGGGTTTGCGAGCGGCATTTCACGCACCCAAGACGAGCGCTACGAACAGGTGAAAGATAAGGTCATGGGTTCACTCAAAGAATTTTTCCGTCCGGAATTCCTCAATCGTCTCGACGAGATAATTCTCTTCAACATCCTCTCGGAAGACGCCGTCATGGACATCGTTCGCATGCAGGTAGACATCGTCGCGAAACGCCTCGAAGAAAAGAGCATCACGCTGACGCTTTCGCAAGCGGCGCTTAAGCATTTAGCGAAGGAAGGCTACAATCCCCAGTATGGCGCGCGGCCGCTGAAGCGCCTCATCCAGACGAAGATAATGACGGCCATCGCGAACATGATGGTGGCGCGCGGGGTTTTGGAGGGCGGTTCGGTCGCCGTTGATTTCAAGCCGGACGGCGGGGCCGACGGCAAGGGAGACTTCTCGTTCGACGTTCGCAAAGGTCCGGAACGCGCTCGCGGCGCCCGCGCTCGCGCAGCAGTCCGCGCTTAAGAAATTATTGTGCGCCGGGAGGAGGATTAGGCCAAGCGCTCGAAATTTCGCCGTCGCAAAATTTCTCCGCTCGGCCCTGCTCGCGCGACCCGTTCTACTGAACGGGTACCCCGCGCTCCCTTTCGAATTCCACCCTGCTGAAAATAGCACAAAGTCGGAGACACGCTCCGACTTTGGCAATTTTAGTGCGCCGGGAGGGATTCGAACCCCCGTAGCCCGAAGGCAACGCGTCTACAGCGCGTCGTAATTGACCGCTCTACCACCGGCGCATTGTTCGATAGTATGCCGTATTTTTGGTCATGCTACAATACCGAATATGTCCCGCACGCAGGCTCTTTCTTGGATGGCCGTAATCGTCTTCTCTCTCGCTTTAACGTTGCCACTCTTCACATCTGCGGCGCTCCCGGACAAGATAGTTCCGTGTAACGGCGTAGACTGCGATGTCTGCGATATCGCGAAACTTGCGCAGAACACGCTCAATGCCGGCATTTACATCGCCATCTTTCTCTCGGCAATATTATTCGCATGGGCCGGGTGGAAATACGTCTCTGCGGGCGGTGATTCCGGCAAAGTGAGAAGCGCGCGGGAAATATTCACTAATGTACTCATCGGCCTTGTCATCATCCTTGCCGGATGGCTTGTCGTGGACACAATCATGAAAACCTTTGTAAGCGAGAGTGCGACCTTGGGGCCCTGGAACGAGATCTGCTGAAATTGACCGACTGCCGATTCTCGGCTATAGTGCTCGTCTTATGTCCCAAGATCAACTCATAAAACTGGCGTGCCAGAAGTGCGGCCGCACGAACTATTGGTCGCGCAAGAACAAGAAACTCGTAGAGCGCAAAATAGAGATCAAGAAATACTGCAAATGGTGCAGGGCTCATACAAAGCATAAGGAATCCAAAAAATAATACTGCACCATTTGCAGTAGGAGGGGGTCGGGGAACCTGTCGGTTCCCCGTGAAGGAAGGAATGGGAAAACCGTGGGTTTCCCAGAACTGCTGGTGGTGCAGGGCTCATACGAAGCATAAGGAAAGCAAGAAATAAGTGCCTTGTAGTCGGGGCATCGCAGCCGTACAATCTCCAATACGGGCCTATAGTTCAACGGTAGAATGGCGGTCTCCAAAACCGCTGATCTAGGTTCGAGTCCTAGTGGGCCCGCCACGACCCGATTCTTTTTTCGATAATCTTCTTTTGTTTCGACTCGAACCACTCGATGTTTTTATTTCGTCTCCAATAGGTGAGCTGCCGTTTCGAGTAACGGCGGATATCGCGAAGCAGTTCGCGCTCAAATTCCTGTCTCGATATCTTCTTTTCCAGCAATCTGGCAAGGGAGCGATACTCAAGACCGAGCGCACCCATCCGCTTATAGGCGAGCCCTTTGCGGTGAAGTTGCCTTGCCTCGGCGATCATACCCTCCTGCATGCGAGCCGATAGGCGCGCCGCTATCTTTGCATCAAGGATCTTTTTAGGGGGCATAACTCCTATCCAAAGCACGTCATACTCGGCGGGGAGAGGCGCCGCTTGCGGACTTTTTCCGATTGCAGCAGCTATCTCAAGAGCGCGGACAAGCCGCCGCTTGTTGTGTTTATCTATCGTCTTCGCGCGGTGCGGGTCTTGTTTCTTAAGAAGCGCGTACAATTGTGGCGCCGTCTTTTTTTCGAGGCGGGCGCGGAGCTTCATATTGGGAGGAGCGGCAGGGAGGGTAATACGGCCGACGAGCGCGTCGATGTAAAAGCCGGTGCCGCCGGCAACGATGGGTAGCTTTCCTCGCCGAGCAATGTCCGCGATAGCTCGCGTTGCCGCCTTGCGATAGTCCTCGGCCGTGTAGAGCTTCTTCGGATCCGTCACATCAAGGAGATGGTGCGCAACACCCCGCATCTCGCGTTTTTTGATCTTTCCCGTGCCGATATCGAGTCCGCGATACACTTGGCGGCTATCGGCAGAGATCACCTCCCCGTTGAATTTCCGGGCGAGCTCGACGGCCAATGCGCTCTTGCCCGACGATGTAGGGCCGACAATGACGAGAATTCGCTGTTTCAAGTGCCGGAGGAGAGACTCGAACTCTCACGGGTTGCCCCACACGATTTTGAGTCGTGCGCGTATACCATTTCGCCACTCCGGCTTAGGGGCAAGTGTACGGCGATTTTATGCGGAAAACAAACTTTTTCGACATGTTATAATTTTCAATTATGGCTGCGGCATATCAGGGGGATTCCATTTTTTGGGTCGAGGTTGACCGCATCAAGCCGAACCCGTTCCAGCCCCGCAAAGTCTTCGACGAAGCGGCCCTCGCATCTCTCGCCGAGTCCATCCGCCAGTACGGCGTATTACAGCCGCTCACGGTCACGAGGAAAGAGATAGAGCGGCCGGGAGAGGGGATTTACGTCGAATACGAGCTTATCGCCGGAGAGCGCAGGCTTCGCGCGGCGAAGCTTGCGGGCATTCTCCAAGTGCCGGTGGTCATCCGAAGCGGCGAGGACGACGACCGGATGAAGCTCGAGATAGCCATCATCGAGAATCTTCAGCGCGAGGATTTGAATCCGATAGACCGCGCGAAGGCGTTCCAGCGTCTTACAAATGAGTTCGGCCTTAAACACATCGATATAGGCAAGCGGGTGGGAAAAAGCCGCGAGTACGTCTCGAACTCGCTTCGCATCCTCGCGCTCCCGGAAGATATGCAGGACGCGCTCGCCTCGGGCAACATCAGCGAAGGCCACACGCGTCCGCTTCTCATGCTCATGGACCGGACGGCCGAGCAGAAGACGCTTTTTCAAGAGATACTCACGCGGAAACTCACGGTACGCGATTCGGAGCAGGTCGCTCGCCGCATAGCGACCGAGCGTGCGCGAAAGCCCGACCTTACGCCGGAATTGCTTCTCCTTGAGCGCGAACTGACAGAGCGGTTGGGTACGCGGGTGCGCATAGAGAAGAAGGATCAAGGCGGGAAACTCCTGATAGATTTCTTTTCAGTAGACGATCTCGCGCATATCCGTTCGGTGCTCTCCCGCGGAGAGAGCAGTGTCCCTGCAGATTCAGGATCACCGATACCCGCCTCCCCAGAGGCTTCCGATGCAAACCCAGGTGTGCCGGAAACGGAAGAAGCGCCTGCGAAAGAGAACCCCGGAGACGACCTGTACTCGATACGCAATTTCAGCGTTTAGCTTCTCGTTGCTGAGCAAGCGCGGCACGAATGTGCTTTTTTGCCATGTTCGTTTTTGCGATGTCGTGCCATTTGCGCGTCGGATGCCCGGCGGGTTTCGTAATGATCTCGACCATCTCGCCGTTCCGGAGGGGCGTATCGAGGGATACTAATTTTCCGTTCACGCGCGCGCCCGACATTGTATTCCCGAGGTCGGAGTGCACAGCATACGCAAAGTCGATGGGCGTCGCGGCGATAGGGAGGTCGATAACGTCGCCCTTCGGCGTGAACACGAAGACGCGGTGACTGAAGAAGTCGGATTTCAACGTATCGAGATATTCTTTAGATTCTTTCGAGGCGGGGTCGGCGTGTGCAAGTTCTTTCACCCATCCCGGGACGCCCTCCCCTTTATCCTCCACGACCGGTATTTTTTCCACAGCGCTCCATCCGAGCCGCGGGAAGAATTGCCGCACCCATTCGAGGCTTCCTCGCCGCCCCTCCTTCGCCCCCGCCTGTATTTCTTTGTAGGTGAGGTGCGATGCGATGCCGTACAAGGCTTCTTTGTGCTGCGCTTCCGTTCGAAGCTGCATTTCCAAGGCCCCGCCGTCTCCCGTATAGATGGTGGTGTGAATGCTCTGGTAGCCGTTCGGCTTCGGAAAGGCGATGTAGTCCTTTATCTTTCCCGGAACGGGGCGCCAATGGGAATGAATGAGCCCAAGCGCGGAGTAGCAATCCGCTATCGTCGGGAAAATGACGCGGAGCGCGCGTATGTCATATATTTTTGTCATATCCCACCCCTTGCGCTCAAGCTTTCGGAACAGGGAATAAATGCCTTTGACGCGGGTTTCCGTGCGGAATTCGCGTAATCCTGCCTCGGCCAGTTCTCGTTTAAGGGTTTTCTCGACTTTCTCAAGCCGTCGTTCGTTCTCGATGCTTCGCTCTTTGAGAAGCTCGCGCGTCTTCTCATACTCTTTGGGGTACGCGTGCGGGAACGCGGCGTCCTCCAATTCTTGCTTCGCGACTGACATACCGAGCCTGTCTGCTATCGGCGCGTATATCTCGAGCGTTTCGAGCGCGATGCGCATCCGCTTCTCGACGCGGGGCACGTGCTCGAGCGTGCGCGCGTTGTGCAGCCGGTCCATCAATTTGATGATGAGCACGCGTATGTCTTTCGCGGTCGCGGCGAAAAGTTTGCGAAGCGATTCGGTGTGTCGTTCAAGGCCGCGATAGCGGAGCGTCCCCAATTTCGTCACGCCTTCAACGAGAGAGAGGACCTCTTTGCCGAACGTATCCTCGATGTCTTTCGGGGTCACACCCGCATCTTCGATAGTGTCGTGGATGAGCCCGGCCGCTATCGAGCGCGGCCCCATGCCAGCTTCCGCGAGCAAATATGCAACTTCTGCCGGGTGCACGAAGTACGGGTCGCCAGAATAGCGCTTCTGCACTTTATGTGCTTCTTCCGAAAATCCATACGCCTTTGAGACAAGCTCAATGTCCTTGGCGTCCTTGCTCGCCATCGCGTCGAGTATTTCCTTCAAGGGACGAGGTTTTACGGCGTTCATACAAGCTGATAATACTGCGACTTACGCAGTACGCAACGTGAAGAGAATTCCGCCGTTTATTGCTTGCGCAGAATACCTCGCGGCAGAGCCGCGAGGATGAATGCGCAGGAGCGGAGGGGGTCGGGGAACCGCGTTCGGTTCCCCGTGGAGGAGAGCAGCGAGCGGAGCGAGTGTTGAGAACCGACGGTTCTCAAAAAATGAGATACCGCAACAGCTGGGCTAGCGCAGTATCTCATTTTTTCTTGTGCGGATTGTGATTCGGACATGCTCTGTTCGAGCAACGTTCGGGAATGGTTTTTGTCCCCTCCATCATGAGCGAGCCGCATTCCGGGCAAGTACGCCCCGTCGGTTTTGCTTTTATCGCATATTTGCACTCGGGATAGTTGGAGCACGAGTAGAAAAGGCCGAAGCGGCCACGGCGTTCCGTTAGTTCTCCCTTGCCGCAGACGGGGCATGCGACGCCCGTTTTCGCGCGCGCTTCTTCGGCGGGGTCCTGCTTCACGAATTTGCACTTCGGATAGTTCGAGCAGGCGATGAATCTCCCAAAGCGCCCTTCACGTTCGATGAGTTTTCCGTCTTTGCATTGTGGACACGCTTCACCTATCTCTTTCGGGGGCGCTATTTCACTTCCATCTTCTTTTCGCGCTCCGAGGCACGCCGGAAATTTTGCGCAGCTCATAAAGCGCCCCGAACGCGACAATTTGTAGACCATTGGTCCTCCGCAGAGTGGGCAGGGGAATTCCGCCGGCGCGTCTCCCATGTTCGTCAGCTTCTCTATCTTCGCCTTGCTCTTTACCGCTTTCGTGAACGGGCTGTAAAAATTCCTGAGCGTTTTTTCGTATTCGCGCTTGCCGTCTGCTATCTCGTCGAGCTCGTTCTCCATCTCCGCCGTGAAGGTGTCGCTGATGTACTCGGCGAAGTGGTTCTCCAGGAACGTCGAGACGACGTCGCCCGTATGCGTTGGAAGGAGCGTGCGTCCTTGTTTGTCGACATATCCGCGGTCCTCGAGCGTTTTGATGATGGTCGCGTACGTGGACGGTCTCCCGATGCCGCGCCGCTCCAATTCTTTCACAAGACCAGCTTCGCTGTAGCGCCCTGGCGGCTGAGTTTCTTTTTCTTCCGAACGAGCTTCAATGAGATGCAATGATTCTCCCTCGGCCACTTTTGGCAGTTCGACTTCCTCGCCGCGCGCGGCCGGATCGGCTTTGAGCCAACCCTCGAACATGATGCGGGAGCCCCGTGCGGCAAAAAGCGGGACGGATGCCCCGGTAATCTCCGCAGAAATGGTCGTGCGCATGACGCGCGCATCGGCCATTTGGCTTGCGACCGCGCGTGCGCGGATGAGCGCGTACAATTTTTTCTGTTCATCGGTCGCTCCCACGCTGTGTTTTTTCGGGTTCGTCGGGCGCACCGCCTCGTGCGCTTCCTGCGCAGTTTTGCTTTTCGTTTTATACGTGCGTGGAGAAACGTATTCTTTGCCGAACTCGCTCGCAACGGTCGCAATGAGCGCGGCTTGCGCTTCCTGTGCGAGGTTTGGACTGTCGGTGCGCATGTACGTTATATGTCCGGCTTCGTACAATTTCTGCGCGGTGCGCATTGTGCGGGACGGCGAGAAACCGAGCCGGGTCGAAGCAGCTTGCTGAAGGGTCGAGGTCGTAAATGGCGCTCGCGGCGCGCGCGATTGCTCGGCTTCTTCGACGTTTGCGACTTTCCACGGACCGGCCTCGGCGGCACTCAATATTCTTTTTGCCTCCGTTTCGGTCTTCGGCTCCTCGACGCAGGTAACGCCGAATTTCTTTCCTTTCGCGGTTTTCAGATCGGCGCTGATGACCCAGAATTTCTCGGGGATGAACGCCCGTATTTCCCTCTCTTTTTCCATGAGTATTCGAAGCGCGGGGGACTGCACGCGTCCGGCAGAAAGGCCGTAGCGCACCTTTTTCCATACCAGTCCGGAAAGGTCATAGCCAAAGAGGCGGTCTAACACGCGCCGCGCCTCCTGCGCGCGTCGAAGATCGTCATCTATCCTTCGCGGGTTCGCGAGCGCCTCTTGCACCGCCCGTTCAGTAATTTCGTTGAATACGATGCGCTTCGGTTTCTTGAGCCCGATAGTTTCCGCCAAGTGCCATGCGATGGCTTCTCCTTCGCGGTCGGGGTCGGTCGCAAGGATGACCTCTTCCGCCTTTTCCGCCATTCTGTGGAGCTCATCTATAACGTGCTGTTTCTCTTTCACGAGCTGGTAGCGCGGCACGAAACCGCCCTCGACATCGACGGCGTCTTTATTCGATTTCGGCAAGTCGCGAATGTGTCCGACGGAAGCGCGGACGGTAAATCCTTTACCGAGATACTTCTCTATCGTTTTCGCTTTTGCGGGGGATTCTACTATTACAAGCTTCATGGCGGGTAGTGATATCCCAATACCATAGCATGTGTCAAGCTAATCGCTTCGCGCTTTCTCTCTTAACGTGCGCGAACTGTACCGAGTTCTTCGACGATGAGACCCTTTATTTCCATTGTTGAGAGCAAAATGTTCGCCTCGGTTATCGGAAGGTCGAGCGTCGCGAGAAGCTCATCGCGGGAAATGGGGGTTCGAAGCGCCTCGAGAACACGACGTTCAGCTTCGGAAACATCCGCGTGCGAAGCGACCGCTTCGCGCGCCTCATCCTTGATACCGAGCGCCCGCAAAATGTCCGCCGGTTCCGTCACCGGAGTCGCGCCAAGTTTCAAGAATTGATGCGTTCCGCGGCTCTCGGCGGAGAAAATGGAGCCGGGGACGACGAGGAGCTCCCGATTGTATTCAGTCGCGAGTCGCGCGGTGATGAGCGAGCCGGACCTCTCTTTCGCTTCGACGACGAGCGTCGCATGGCAGAGCCCCGCCATGATGCGGTTCCGTTGGGGAAACGTGTAATCAGTCGCTCTCATGTCGGGCTCGAATTCCGAAAGGAGCGCGCCGCCCTTTTTGACGATTTCGCGCGCTAAACTTACATTCGCGCGCGGGTAGAGGACATTCCAACCAAGCCCGGAGCCGGGGACGGCGACAGTCGTAAGCCCCGCTTCAAGCGCCGCTTTGTGCGCTTCGGCGTCTATGCCATAGGCAAGCCCCGATACAATTAGTATGGGGTAGCCCCGAAGGCCCTCCATGAGATGACGCAGGGCTTGCCTCCCGTACGAGGTGCACGCGCGGCTCCCGACGACGGCGAGCCACGCCGCGTCGAAACTCGGAAGTTTTCCGCGCACGTAGAGCTTTTTCGGCGCATCCGGTATCTCCGAGAGAAGCGGCGGGAACTCTTTCGGGGAAAGAATCGCCAAATCGGCCTTCATGGTGTTATATTGTACCGTATGCTTGATATTAAATTTATCCGAGAAAACAAGGATATTGTCGCCGCTGGCGCCAAGAAAAAACGCATAGAAGTCGACCTCGACAGGCTTGTCGAGCTCGATGACAAGCGCCGCGAATTGCAGGCCTCGATAGACGGCAAGCGTGCGGAGCAAAACAACGCTTCCATTGCGATAACGGGAGAGAAAGACCCGGCAAAGAAGAAAGAGATAATCGCGCGCATGCAGGAGCTGAAGGAAACGCTTCGCCTCGAGGAAGAATCCATGCAGGAGCTTCTTAAGGAGTGGCGCTCACTCATGGTTCAGGTCCCGAACGTACCAGATATATCGGTGCCGGAAGGGGAATCCGACGCGGACAATAAAGAAGTGCGCCAGTGGGGGGATATTCCAAAATTCGATTTTCCCGTCAAAAGCCACAGCGAACTGCTTCTCATGCACGATATGGCGGATTACGAACGCGGCGCGAAAGTCGCCGGCTTTCGGGGCTATTTTCTGAAGAACGACGGCGCGCGGCTTTCATGGGCGCTCGAGCGGTTCGTCATCGAGCGGTTCATGAATCGCGACGGCTTCACGCCGATGATAGTTCCGTCCCTCGTGCGACGAGAACCGTTCGTCGGCACCGGATACCTTCCGCAGAGCGAAGAGGATCTCTATAAAACGCAGGACGGCGACTATCTCGCGGGCACGGCGGAAGTCGCGGCGATGGGATACCACATGGACGAAACGCTTGAAAAAAAAGATCTTCCGCTCAAGTTCTTTGCGTTCTCGCCGTGCTTCAGAAGGGAAGCGGGGAGCCACGGCAAAGACACGAAAGGGATTTTCCGCATCCACGAGTTCCTGAAGTTCGAACAGGTCGTTCTGTGCGAGGCGAACCACGAAGAGTCCGTGAAGTATCACGAAGAGTTGACCGCGAACGCCGAAGCGCTTCTCCAAGAGTTGAAGCTTCCGTATCACGTCGTCATCAATTGCGGCGCCGATCTCGGATTGGGGCAGGTCAAAAAATACGACATCGAAGCATGGATGCCGAGCGAGGAGAAATACCGCGAGACGCACTCGTCCTCTTATTTCCACGATTTCCAGACGCGCCGTTTGAATATCCGCTATCGTGACGGAGAAACGCTCCGCTACGTGCACTCGCTCAACAATACCGCGCTCGCGACGCCGCGCATCGTGACACAGATAGTCGAGAACTATCAGAATAAAGACGGTTCCATAACGGTGCCGGAGGTTTTGCGGGGCTATGTCGGCAAAGACACGATCGGGAAAAGTAATTGACTTGCGGAAGAAAAAGCCCGGTAGCTCGGGCACGCTTTCTTTCAATTGGGGCGGGTCGCATGCGAGCCGCCCGAAGCCCGCACGGCAATCGCCGCTGCGCGCCCGCCGCCGCCGCACTCGCGCGATAGCCGGCCTCGGCATGTTCACGATACTCGCAATGCTCGCGTATGGCGCGAATTGGATATCGTACGTGCCGCGCTTTTCAATAGCGGCGGTCGAGGTCGAAGGTGCCGCTGATATTCCTCCGCGTCTTATCGAAGCGTATCTCGAAGCCGATCTGTTCGACGGCGCGTATGCTTTCCTCTCGCGGCAGAACATCTTCTTGTATCCGCGGGAATCTCTTGAGGAAAGTCTTATGGAACAGGTGCCGCGCATCCGAAGCGCAAAAGTCTCCCGCGAAGGACTTCTCGCGCAGGCCGTCGTCGTCACGGTGGAGGAGCGGGAACCGCGCGGCCGCTGGTGCGATGCCGGCGGATGCTATTACCTCGATAAAGACGGTTTCATTTTCGCGTCCGCTCCGCTCGCGTCCGACATCGGGCTCTATACGTTCGCGGGCACTCTCGCGAATTCGGGTTCGCCGATAGGACAAACCTTCCTGCCGAGATATTTCCCGAACATGCTTGAATTCCTCGAAAAATTGAAAGACGCCGGATATCCGCCGCTCGATCTCTCGCTTGAAGGAGAGGAAGACGTTTCTGTCATGCTTGATTGGGGTTTTGAGATTCGCGCTCCACTCAGAAGCGATCCCGACAAACTCATCCGCGACCTGGAGCTCGTGCTTGCGTCGGATACGCTTCGTGGTAAAGAGAGCCGGCTGGAATATATTGACCTCCGTTTCGGCAATCGCGTGTATTACAAATTCGAGAACAGTGAGGCGGCGAAGATAGAGTAAGGGAGAAGGCGGCCGATGGGCCGCCTCCGTGTGCGTTGGCGGATTTATCCGCCGTCAAAGGCGCAGTATTTCGAGAGCTGTCTCGACCTCGACAAGAAGGGGAAGAGGTATGCTCTCTTCATCTTCCCCAAACCTTTCTAAAAGTTGAGACAAGTCCCCTCTCTTACGAGTGTCGAGGGGACGCCCGTAACAGAGAAGAATTCTCACGGCAGACTCGGGGTCATGATGATCACTTGGCGTAAAGAAGAACGTTCGTCTTCTCCCCATCTCTGGCCTCCATTTAAGAGCGACGAAAGACCCGTCGTTCTATCGCTATTATACCACTCCAAAGGGACATACGTCAAAAACACTGGTTTTATGCTATGTTTCCAGCATGTCGAATTTTTGGGAGAAGCTGCCAAAGCCCTTCTTCGCGCTTGCGCCGCTTGAGGACGTGACCGATGCCGCATTTCGTCGTCTTATCGCGCGCCATGGGAAACCACACGTCATGTTCACCGAATTCACGTCCGCCGACGGGTTAATGCTGGCGGATGTTGAGGGACAGAAGAAACTTCGCAGGAAACTCATCTGCTCCGAGGATGAACGCCCTATCGTCGCACAACTTTTCACCGCAGTCCCGGAATACATGGAGAAAGGGGCACGTCTTGTCGCGGAACTCGGGTTCGACGGCATTGATATCAATATGGGATGTCCCGTGGACGAAGTCGTCCGGCAAGAATGCGGCGCGGCGCTCATAAAAAATCCCGCGCTCGCGCGCGAGCTTATTCGCGCCGCGAAAACATCCGGTCTCCCAGTCTCCGTTAAGACGCGCACCGGCTACACGAAGGATGAACTTGAGGCATGGCTTCCGGAATTGCTCGCAGAGGAACCGGTAGCCATTGCCATCCACGCGCGGACGCGGAAAGAAATGTCCGCGGTGCCTGCGCGCTGGGACAGAGTGAAGCGTGCCGTCGAGATACGCGATGAAATGAAGTCGCCAACGTTGATAGTGGGTAATGGAGACGTACGTGATATAGCCGACGCGCGCGTGAAGGCGCGAGAGTCCGGCGCGGATGGCGTCATGCTCGGCCGCGCCATCTATGGGAATCCGTGGCTCTTTGCGGAGCGTGCGGATGTCCCGACGCGCGAAGAGCGAATCGCAGCGCTTATCGAGCATCTTGAACTCTATGAAGAACTGCTTGGCAATGTGTCCAATTTCGCGCTCATGAAAAAGCATTTCAAAGCGTACATTTCCGGCTGGGACGGAGCAAAAGAGCTGCGCGTGCGGCTTATGGAAACCGAAGCGCCGGATGATGCGCGGAAGATCTTGGCGTCCGCGTCTTCATAATCACTGTTGCGCCCTTCCCTCGAAAGAGATAGATTTTTTGGAGGCTGGTTCACGGCTTGGGGAGGTACAAATGTTCAAAACTAAACTCACTGCACCTCGCGAGCAGGAGTTGCGCCGCTATGCGGAAGAATGCAACGAGAGTTGGCAAGCCGTCGCCGCAAAGTATAAAGCGGCGAAAATGGCGGGGCATAAACTCCAGTTTGACCCCGTACGTCTCATACGGGCCGTCGGGCACGCTCGCGGCATACTTCTTGATGATGCCCGGGACGTGATGAGGGAATTCGACGAAGGCAAGGCATGGGTCTCGAACATGTACATGCTCAATCGTCTTCCTGAAGAGGTCCTCGACCTGATGCGCTCATCGCGCCCTCTTCCGGAGCGGCTCATGGTCGCCGACGCCCTGTCTATCGTGCGGAGCGCGCCCGAATATGAATACTTGGTTCGCGCGAAAAATCTCATTAGGGGCCGCACGCGCCAAGCGCTCGTATATATAGAGCGCATGCACCGTGCGGCGTAAGGCGGGAGGTAAAGAACATGATGGCCGCTTCGCGTTTGTGCGAAGCGGCCCGACATTTTAAATTTGTTGCACAGTAGCGATAGAGAGAATAAGCTCAGGATTGGACCGTTCATTACGCTTGTGGTCCGGGAAGGAGGAGAAATGTCTCAGATCTTGCAGAGGCCGTATGTGGACGATTCTCCGCTGTACGGGCCATGTCATCACGAAGCTGATAGTCAGGCAGTGTCGCGCGATCTCTGCGCGATTCGTTCTGGCGATCCAAAAGTGAACAAGAAATGCGGCAGCTGCCTGTCGCCGTACAGGTTCTGCCAGAAATGCGTAAGAGAGAATCGCAGACGGCTGGTCAGCAAGCCGCCGACGGGGGACGGACTATGCAATGAATGCAGAAACCCAAAACCCATGGAAGTCGTCCAATCGCCGGCGCGGAAAAAGCCCGTGCAGTTCGTACCGATCTGGATCGTGAGGAAACCCACACTGGTTCCGAAAGCGGAACCGGTCAAAAAAGAGACGGTAATAGCTCGGGCGAGATCGGCCGAACCGCACAAGAATGTCACGCGCACGAGGAAAGAAAAAAACCCGCCCCTGCGCGGCACCGCGTTGAATGAGGCAATACGAAGGTATCGCGAGATTAAGAAGGGCCTGACGCAAAGGGAAATTGCGGCACGAATGGACTGCTCAGACCAAACAGTCCATATGCTTTCCAAATGCGCGTCACTCCCGGACGACGTGTTGCTCCTTATCGAGACGCGCCATCTAAGCATGCAAGCCGCACTCGCGATAGCGCCCTTTCCGATAGCAGTCCGACCAAAGCTTGCCGACTCCATCGGGCACCATGCATTTCCAATGTGGCAGCTTGAGTACATTGCGCTCCTGGTCAAGCGCGGACAAGGCTCTTGGCACGGGCTTCTGAAGGAACGGCTGGAGCTTGTGATTCCGGTGGAAGACACGCTCGAATCGTAGAAAATCACGGAACTCGTGAGGGTCGGCGAATCTCGCCGACCTCTCTTTTTATGTATACTGTGTCCATGAAAAAGGAGGTGAAGCACACGACGCTTTATCGCGCGTACCGACCCCAGACGTTCAAGGAAGTCCATGGACAAAGCCATGTTGTCGATGTTCTCGCGAAGGCGATACAGAATAAAAAAGTAGCGCATGCGTACCTGTTCGCGGGAAGCCGGGGGACGGGAAAAACGTCCGTTGCGCGCATTCTCGCGCGCGAGCTCGGCGTTTCCGACAAAGACCTCTACGAGATCGATGCTGCCTCGAACACCGGCGTCGACAATATTCGCGAGCTTCGAGAGGGCGTTTTCGTCGCACCGTTCGATTCACCCTACAAATTCTACATAATAGACGAGGCGCACATGCTTTCGCGCGCCGCGTGGAACGCATTTCTAAAAACGCTCGAAGAGCCGCCGGCGCACGCGATATTCGTCCTCGCGACGACGGAGAAGGATAAGATACCCGATACCATTCAATCGCGTTGCGAAATATACAGTTTCAAACAGCCGACGCGCGAGGTCCTCGCGGGAGTCATCGAAGATGTCGCGAAATCGGAAGGGTATTCGCTCGAGCGCTCCGCTTCGGAATTAATCGCGCTT
>QZJK01000015.1 GCA_003599295.1 Candidatus Parcubacteria bacterium
AAGGAACGCGGATGCAGCGAAAGCCATCACGTGGCGCATTACCTCGAATCTCGTCATTGGCATCGTCGTGACCATTATTACCGTTTCCGGCGCCATCTACTGGATGGCGCGCAGCCAGAACGAGCAGGCGGCGGAAGCTACGCGGACGATGGTCTTGGGAGGCCTTGGCGGGCTTGAGGAGTATATTCAACAATTTGCGAACGACTACGCGTGGTGGGAGGCAGGATACGACGCGTATATAGCAGGCGACAGGGAATGGGTGGATGAAAACTACGGCTCGGGCATCATCGATACGCAGATATCCGACCTCATTTTCATTATCTCAACGACGACCCGAGATATTGATTACGATTGGGCCATCATTGATATCCCGACACCCATCCGGCAAGTCTTCACAAAGGACGTCATCGAGGATATCTTCGCACTCACAGCTGACATGCCGCATGCACACGATGCGGCGCGCTCTGCATACATTCAAGACGGCGACAAGATAGTTCTCATGGCCGTGAATCGTATTACGCCGGTGTCCAAGGTGCCGGACGTCGACCCCAACAGCCTGCCGCTTCTCGTGCAGGGCATTTATCTGAGCGAAGAGCGATTGACCGAGATGGGCCAACAATTCCTCATTGATGACGTGCGTCTCTACGTGGGAGAACCGACGCTCGACATACTCTCGAATAATTTCCCGCTTATCGAGGACATGGACGACCGCACCATCGGAGCACTCGTGTGGACGTCGCCGACCCCTGGATATGCGGTCCTCCGAAGCGCGGCGCTTCCCATCGGCATCGCGCTCGCGCTCTTCTCCATCATCGCCCTCGCAACGGCGTTCCGCGCGCGCAAGATAGCGACCGAGCTCGCATCAGAAAAGGAAAAGATAGAGACGGTGGTCTCGAGCATCGGAGAAGGGGTGCTTGTCGTCGACGCGGAAGGAAAGATATTCCTATGCAATCAATTTGGGGGGCTCTTGCTCGGGCTCACGCAGGAAGAGATATTAGGCAAGTCACTCTCGGAAGTGTTCCAGATACCGTCCAAAGGGCGGGGAGAGCAGCCGGCGCTTGCGGCCATACTTGACGTGGTGAACGCGCGGAAAACGATAAAACTTCCGGAAGTCACGTTCCCGCGCGTTGATGGGAACACCATCGTGCTTTCCGTCGTCGGGACCCCGGTCGAGCTGACCGGCATATTCATCGGCGGCGTCATTGTGTTCCACGACGTGACCGAACAAAAGATAATAGAGAACGCGAAACAGCAATTCATTTCGATAGCCGCTCACCAGCTCCGGACGCCGCTTTCCGGCATCAAGTGGGCTATCAGCTTACTCGTCGACGAAAGCATGGGCGCGATGAGGAACGAACAGAAAGTGCTTCTCTCGAAGAGCTACGAAAGCGTCAATCGCCTAGTCGAGCTCGTCAACGACCTTCTTAACATCGACAGAATAGAATCCGGCCGCATGGAGTTCTCGTTCGAGCCGACCAATCTCGTCGACCTCCTCCACACCATCATCGCCGACGTGACGGCTCCCGCGGAGAGGAAGGATATCAGGATAGAATTCAAGCCGGATGCCGGTTTGCCGGAATTGGAGCTCGACCACGGGAGCATTCGCATCGTATTCCAGAACTTGCTCGAAAATGCCATTCACTACACGCCAGAGAAAGGCCAGGTAAGCGTCCGGGCCATCGGGGAGGGGAATGCCGTTCGCGTCAGCGTCAAAGACACCGGTATAGGGATACCGCACAGCCAGCAAAAGAGCATCTTCGGGCGATTCTTCCGCGCAACGAACGCGGTGCTTCACCAGCCGGACGGCTCTGGCCTCGGACTCTACATCGTGAAGCAGATAGTTGAACGGCATAAAGGGAAGATATGGTTCGAGAGCGAGGAGAATAAGGGCACGACCTTCCACGTCGTCTTGCCGACTGACAGGGCGCACTCGGAGCTCGTCTAACCGTCTTTCATGCGCGCCGGCGCGGCCGCGCCGGCTTTTTTCCGAACTTGATTTTCGCTTTCAATGCTAGTATTGTGAGGTATGATACGTCGGATAGCGGTATCCTCGGGTGTTGGGGATGCACGCGCCCGGCACTACCTCGCGAGCCTCAAAGCCCTCTTTCCCGAAGCCCCGCTGACCGGAGTCGCTACCGTCGCGGCCTACACCGTTGACGCGGAGCTATCCTTAAAAGAACTCGAGTCGGCAGCGGAGCGCCTCACGAATCCGATAACGGAACAGTATTCGCTCGACGTCCCGAGTCCGGACGCTTTCTCATACTGCATTGAGATCGGCTATCTGCCGGGTGTCACCGATAATGTCGGGCACACAGCCAAGGAAACAATCGAGGACGCCATTCATCGGGCATTCGGCGCGGATGAGGGCGTGTATTCGTCCACTTTTCTTTTCCTCGAAGGCTCGCTCAATGCGGAACACGCCGCAGCGCTCGCCAAAGAACTCCACAACCCGCTCATTGAGCGGGCGACTATTTTTTCGGCCGATGATGCGAAAAAGGGATTTCCTTTGAGCGCTCCAAAAGTAATGCTTCGTGCGCAAACGCTTCACGCTGATGAAGTGGACCTCGACGTGCCTGACGATGAATTGGTTCGGATAGGAAAAGAGGGTATCAAAGGCAAGGACGGCACGCGACGCGGCCCCTTGGCACTCTCGCTCGACGCGATGAAGACCATACGCGGCCATTTCAAGAAGTTGGATAGAAAGCCCACGGATGTCGAGCTGGAATCGCTCGCGGGGACGTGGTCCGAACATTGCAAGCATACGATTTTCGCCGACCCACTGGATGAAATCGAGGACGGCATCTATCGCTGCTACATCAAAGGTGCGACGGAAAAGATACGAAAACAAAAAGGAAAGAAAGATTTCTGCGTTTCCGTGTTCAAGGATAATTCCGGCGCAATCAGGCTCGACGACAAGTATCTCATCACGCACAAAGTGGAGACGCATAACGCACCCTCGGCTTTGGACCCTTTTGGAGGTGCGATTACCGCAATCGTCGGAGTCAACCGGGATTGTCTGGGTTTTGGATTGGGCGCGAAGCCCATCGCCAACGTCTATGGATTTTGTGTTGCCGACCCGCACGACGAGTCGGCGTTCTATCGCGACTCCGCAAAAACACAAGAACTGCTCGCGTCTCGGCGCATCCTCGAGGGCGTCGTCGCCGGTGTGAACGCGGGAGGGAACCAGAGCGGCATTCCGACGCCGCTCGGATTCGTCGCCGTTGACCAGTCATTCCGGGGGAAGCCTCTCGTTTTCGGCGGCACCATAGGCCTCATCCCCCGAAAAGTGCGGGGGCGCAAGCTCTATGAAAAGAAAGCGCGGCCGGGCGATTATATCGTCATGCTCGGCGGGCGGGTCGGATTGGATGGCATTCATGGCGCTACATTCTCGTCCGAGGCGCTTGCGACAGGCTCTCCCGCGACCGCCGTTCAGATAGGCGATCCCATCACGCAGAAAAAATTGTCTGACGCGCTTGTGCGCGAGGCGCGCGATAAGGGACTCTACACGAGCATCACCGACAACGGCGCGGGCGGGCTCTCCGGTTCGGTGGGTGAAATGGCGCGAGAGGCGGGCGGATGCCGCGTGGATCTTGAACACGTGCCGCTCAAGTACGAAGGACTCTCGCCTTGGCAGATATGGCTCTCGGAATCGCAGGAGCGGATGACGCTCGCCGTGCCGAAAAAGAACTGGGCGGCGTTCAAAAAAATAATGGACCGTTACGGCGTCGAAGCGACGCGCATCGGAGAGTTCACAAAGACAGGAAAGTGCGTCGTCCGATATCAGGGAAACACGGTGATGGATCTTTCGCTCGACTTTTTGCACGAGGGACGACCGGTCCTGATGCAGAAAAGCGTGAAGCAAGAAGCAAGAAGCAAGGAAGCGGCACAGATGCCGAACGTTGATGTGCGGCAAGCAATACTCGATGTGCTCACACGGCCGAGCGTCGGCTCGACCGCGTTCATCGCGGGGCAATACGACCACGAAGTGCAGGGCATGTCGGTCACGAAGCCGCTTCAAGGTCGCGGCCGCGTGAATGCGGAGTCAGGAGTATTGAAACCGCTTCCCAACTCCAAACGGGGCGTCGTCCTTTCGCAGGGATACTGTCCGTGGTATTCGACACTCGACACCTATGCAATGGCCGCCGCCGCGATAGATACCGCCGTACGGAACGCCGTGTGTGCAGGCGCATCGCGAGACTACCTCGCCATCTTGGACAATTTCTGCTGGTCGAGCTCGGAGAAGCCGGAGCGGCTTTGGGAGTTAAAGCAGGCGGCGAAAGCGTGCTACGACATCGCCACTCGCTATGGGACGCCGTTCATTTCCGGAAAGGACTCCATGCACAACGATTTTCGCGGCTACGATGAGAGCGGAAAAGCGGTCCACATTGCGGCGCTCCCGACCCTTCTCGTCTCCGCGATAGGTGTTATTCCGGATGTCGCGCGTGCGATGACGCTCGATTTTAAGGAGGTCGGCGACGCGCTCTACATCGTCGGGGAAACGAACGATGAAATGGGCGCTTCGGAATATTTCGAACTGCTCGGCGTGCGTGGCGGACAAGTTCCCGTCGTCGATGCGAGCAAACATGCAAAAGCATATGATGCCGTCGCGAAGGCAATTGAAAAAGGCTTCATAGCATCAGCGATAGGAGTCGGCCGCGGCGGTCTCGCCGCGGCACTTGCCAAGTCGGCAGTCGGGGGGCAACTAGGATTCAACGCCGATCTTTCGAATATCCCTGGAAAAGCACGACGTCCCGACGCCACTCTCTTTTCCGAAAGCCAGGGGCGTATCCTACTATCTGTACGAAAGGGAAAGGAAAAAGAGCTCGAGAAACTCTTGAAAGGCGTCCCGTTCGCGCGGGTCGGCGAGGTCGGCAAAGGTGCGTGCGCGATAACAACGGGAAAAGAGAAATTCGAATACTCCGTATCCGCACTTACCGAAAGCTATCGCTCGTTTTTCAAACAATGGTGATATGAACAGAAGTAAGAAGCAAGAAAAAAGAAGTTCGAAGCGGGCAAAGCCACACGTCATTATTCTTTCCGGATACGGCCTCAATACGGAGGACGAAACGAAGGCCGCATTCGAATCGGTGGGTGCCACGGCGGACATCGTGCACATCAATGATCTCATCGCTAGACCTACACTCCTCAACAAAGCGAACATACTCGTCGTCGGCGGGGGATTCGCCTACGGTGATCATACCGGCGCGGGGAAAGCATACGGCAACCGCCTCAAGGCGCACCTCGGTAAAGACATTTCTAAATTCCTGGAGCGCGACACCCTGATGCTCGGCATCTGCAACGGATTTCAAATACTGACAAGCGCAGGTTTTCTTCCCGGGGCTCTCATCGCAAATAACGTACCTCGCTACTCCGCACGCTGGGTTGACCTCAAAGTAAAAGGGGAGAGCCCGTGGCTACGGGGTATTAACACGATGTCGGTACCCATTGCGCATGGAGAAGGCAAATACTACGCACCGCCGGAGGTTTTGGAGACGCTCGAGAAGGAGAATGCAATAGCACTTCAGTATATCGATGGGGAAGTCTCACAGCATTTCGGTCTACCTCCAAATCCGAACGGCTCTCTTAAGAACATCGCCGGCGTCACGTCGCACGGCGGCCGCGTCTTGGGGCTCATGCCGCATCCCGAGCGGGCGGTATTTTTCACCCAACTTCCGCACTGGACCCTGCTTCGCGAAGAGTACGTTCGGAGCGGCAAGAAATTTCCCCAGGAGGGGCCGGGTCTCCAGTTGTTTAGAAATGCAGTACAATATTTCGTATGACCAACAAACCACAGGTAGGCATTCTTATGGGCTCAGATTCTGATCTTTCGGTGATGCAGGAAGCGGCGAAAGTGTTAGAGGAATTCGGCATCGGCTCTGAAGTGCATACGCTTTCCGCGCACCGCACTCCCGAGGCGGTCGTCGAGTACGTGACGAAGAGCGAGGCCTCCGGCTACAAGGTATTCATCTGCGGCGCCGGAGGCGCCGCGCACCTTGCCGGCGTCGTCGCGGCGCACACCGCACTTCCCGTCGTTGGCGTGCCGCTCTTAAGCAGCAAAATGGGGGCCGCAGGCGTTGACGCACTTTTCTCTACGGTACAAATGCCGCCGGGCATTCCTGTAGCGACTGTTGGTATCGGAGCGGCTAAGAATGCGGGAATTTTGGCGGCGCAGATCATCGGAGCGGGAGATTCGACGGTCAAAGCTAAGGTCACGGCATATAAGGAGAAAATGGCAAAAGACATCAAGGCGAAGGACAATGAACTGCAGGAAAAAGGATTTACAAAATATCTGGAGGAGAAAGGGCTGCTATGAGTGACAGCGCCTATGCACGAGCGGGAGTAGATTACACGAAGATGGAGCCATTCAAGATGGCGATGATAGAAGCCGGCAAAAAAACCCTCTCGTTCCCGAATAAGCGCGGCGTATTCATCAACGAAGACGCAGCGCACGCGCACGGCGCGGTTTTCGAATATAGGGGTTCCGAGCCGCACATCTGGTGCAAGACGCAGGAAGACCTCGGCAACAAGAATTGGATAGCCGAATGGATGTACGAGAAAACCGGGAAGTCCTACTACGAGAATATCGCGATAGACACGGCACTCATCGTTGTGAATGACGTCATCGCGCAAGGCGCGCTTCCGGTCGTTTTTACCGACCAGCTTGAAGCAAGCAGCAGTGCCTGGTATGCGGACGAGAAACGAGCGAAAGACTTGGCGAGCGGATTCCTGAAGATCTGCGAAGAAGTCGGCATGGCGCTTCCCGCAGGGGAGTCGGCGAGCGTCAGCTACATCGTGAATCCGAAAGCTCCCGTCAAAGAGATAGCGACGCTTTCCGGCTCGGTCACAGGCATCGTGGTACCCGCGAAGCGGCTCATCACTGGAAAAAAGCTTGCCGCGGGAGACGTAATTATCGGCGCATCGTCGTCCGGCCTTCACGCGAACGGCATTTCTCTCGTGATACAAAAAGCCCTTGAATTACCGGAGCAATTTCTCACAAAACTCCCTAATGGCCATACGCTCGGTGAAGAAGCATTACTACCAACGCGCTCCTATGTGGCGCTCGTCGAGGCTCTTCTTGAAAACGAGATAGACGTGCATGCATTCCTTCCTGCGACCGGGGATGGCGTCGGAAAGATCGCGTTCGACAAGCGCCCTTTTACGTATCGCATCAGAAATTGGCCGAACGTGCCAGAGTTGTTCCGCTACTACGACGACGAATTGAATGTAAGCAGTCAGGATTGTCTCAAAACATTCAATTGGGGCGTCGGCTATTACACGTTCGCCGCGCAAGAAGACGCGGAACGCATTGTAGAGACCGGCGCAAAAGCCGGCTACGAAATGACGATACTTGGCGTCGTAGAGAAGGGAGAGCGGCAGATCATCTTCGAACCAGCATCGGTCATCTTGTCACCGCCGGGAGAGTAGCGAGGATTCGCATTGACATCTTACAATCATTATCGTATACTAAAATATGACGGAAGTGTTAAAGGAAACGAACTTCACAACTCTTGGGAATAAAAAGGCCGGCAAAGTGCGCGACATATACGAACAGCCGGAGCGCCTCATACTCATCACAACCGACCGGCACTCGTCGTTCGACCGCATCATCGCGCATATCCCGCATAAAGGGCAGGTCCTAAATCAGACGAGCGCGTGGTGGTTCGAGCAGACGAAAGACATCGTCCCGAACCATGTGCTTGCGGTCCCTGACCCGAACGTAACGGTCGGGAAACGGTGCACACTCGTACCCGTCGAAGCGGTGATGCGCGGTTATCTCACCGGCGTTACCGATACCTCTATTTGGACACGATACTCAAAAGGCGTTCGCGAATTCGGCGGGATCACACTCCCTGACGGCATGAAGAAGAATCAGAAACTGCCCGAACCCATCTTCGACCCGACGACGAAAGAAGAAACGCATGACCGGACGCTGACGCCGGCGGAAATGATAGCAGAGGGTTTCATTACGGCCGAGCGATTCGAGGAATTGAAGAGAACGGCTCTCGCGCTTTTCAAGCGGGGGCAGGAGCTTGCCGCAACGCGCGGCCTTATTCTCGTCGATACGAAATATGAATTCGGGACGGACGAGAAGGGAAAACTCGTGCTTATTGATGAGATACACACGCCGGACTCGTCACGCTACTGGAAGCTCGGGAGCTATGAAGAGCGCGTCGCGAAAGGCGAGGAGCCGGAATATTTCGATAAAGAGTTCCTGCGGCTGTGGTTCAAGGAGCACAGCGACCCGTACAAGGATGCGACACTCCCCGAAGCACCCGCGGAGCTTGTTGCGGAGCTTTCCAGGCGCTACATTCAAATGTACGAGCTGATAACAGGAAAGACATTCGTCCCGGGAGAGGAGCCGATACTGCCTCGCATGGAACGCAATCTAAAGAGCTATTCCATATGATTCGAAAGGATTTAATTCGACTAAAGCGAGAAAGGGGATATCGTTTTTGCCGTGTCTCGCAGCGCGTCGGCGCGAGAGGCAGCGCTGCCGGAGCACCGGCAGACAGCGACGGCAAAAATGATATTCTCAACGAGCGACCCTATGCCGCTTGAACAACTAACCGCAGTAAGCTCCGTAGACGGTCGTTACCGCGACATCGCAGGCGCTCTTTCCGAACATTTTTCGGAGTACGGATTGATACGAAAACGAATGACGGTTGAGTGCGAATATCTTCTTGCACTTTCAGAAGCAGGCATAGGAGTGCGAAAACTCACGAAAGAGGAAATTGCCATCCTCCAGCAGCTGCCGCACACTTCTCTCGAAGAAGCCGCTATCGTAAAGAAAATAGAAAAGGAAGGATACGACGGCATTCCGGCCACGAACCACGATGTCAAAGCCGTCGAGTATTTCATAAAGAAAAAACTTGCCGGGACCTCGCTTAAAGATATTTCAGAGTGGACGCATTTCGCGCTGACTTCCGAAGACGTGAATAGCACAGCCTACGGCATCGCGCTTCGGTCTGCTCTCCAATCCGTCATCCTGCCGGCTCTCACGGAGATACAAAGCACACTTCTCGCACTTGCCAAAGAGCATGCAGGGACGCCGATGCTTGCCCGCACCCACGGCCAACCGGCGAGTCCGACGACGTTCGGCAAGGAAATGAGGGTGTTCGAAAAACGGCTTGAGCGGCAGATGAAAGAACTTTCGCGCCCTATCTTGGTAAAATTCGGCGGGGCGACGGGAAATTACAATGCGCATGTTGCAGCGATGCCCGAAGTGGACTGGCAGGAATTCGCCGGGAACTTCGTCGCACGCCTCAATGTGGGTTATAAAATACCGCTTGAACTCAATGCATATACAACCCAGATAGAGCCGCACGACACCTATGCGGAACTATTCGATACGATGCGCCGCATCAATACGATACTACTCGACCTTTCGCAGGATCTCTGGCGCTACATAAGTGACGGGTGGCTTGCCCAGAAAACGAAGGAAGGGGAGGTGGGCTCTTCGGCGATGCCGCACAAGGTGAACCCGATAGATTTCGAGAACGCGGAAGGGAATCTCGGGGTCGCAAGCGCGCTCTATGAACATTTTTCTCGGAAACTCCCGGTATCCCGTCTTCAGCGGGACCTTTCAGATTCAACGGTTCTTAGGGTTTTCGGTACCGCATTCGCACATGCACTTGTCAGTTATACCGCGCTCGCACGCGGTTTGAAGAAGATCAGCGTGGCCAAAGAGAAAATGCTTGAAGCTCTTCAGGCGCACCCGGAAGTCATTTCAGAAGCAATACAGACGGTCCTTCGTCGAGAAGGAGTGGAAGTGCCGTACGAGAAGCTGAAGGAATTAACACGCGGCAAGGATGTATCGCTTGACGACTTTGCAAAATTTATCGATGACCTGTCGATAGACAATAAAGTAAAAGAGCAACTTAAAAAACTACGCCCGGAGAATTACATCGGTTTGGCGTTGGAAATCGCAGAAGGAACATAGTGTAAACCGGCAGAGCCGGTTTCTGGACTCCTCGGCTCGGATATGCGAAAGCTAGCTTTCGCATATCCCTCGCATAACGCTCGCCAGTAGAAATTCGGTCGTCCGGATCCCTTCACGCTCTCTTCATAATGAAGAGTTCATGTTGTGTAATATGAACTCGGGTGAGTCGTCTTCATGATGTAAAGGTCGCACATTACAAGCAAACGATCAAAACACAACATGAGTATGAACAATCTTTTGAGACACCACGAAATCGCATTCATTGGCGCGTTTGTCGCGCTCCTTGGTGCACTTATGTTTGTCGGCACGACTTCCACGAACGCGCTTGTTACTTCCACCCTCTCGCCGGGAGCATCTGGGTCGCAAGTATCCGAACTTCAAACATTCCTCGCAACGGACGCAACGATCTATCCGGAGGGTCTTGTGACAGGGTATTACGGCTCTCTGACGACTGCCGCAGTACAGCGTTTGCAGTGCAGGGAAAGTATCGTCTGTTCGGGAAGTGTCGGAACGACCGGCTATGGCCGTGTCGGACCGATAACACTTGCGAGGATACAGGTACTCCAGGGTAGTGTAGGAGGACCTGTTATCGGAGGAGATGTATCGGCTCCTATCTTAAGCCGACCGACTGTTGCAACGACGTCCACCACCGCCTCGATCCATTGGACGACGAACGAACCGGCGTTTTCTCGCGTCATGTATGCGACAACCTGGCCGTTCCTCTTCACGGCGGCAGCTTCAACTGCTGACGTTTCGATGGACATGTCGAGCGACGTCACCTTGACCGGACTCCAGCCAAACACGCTCTACTTCTTTGCTCTCCAATCGGCAGATGTTTCCGGGAACTTGCAGTGGGGCATCGGGCATAGTTTTCGGACGAATCCCTAGAAAGAATGCAGTAGCCTCACGAGCAATCGAAAAGACCCCGCGCGTAGCGCGAGGTTTTTTCTAATTATTGCCGCAGCCCCAAGCCGGTCTTAATGAAGTACCAGTTTATCGCGGTGAGGGCGAGTATCATAACGGTCAGCACATATAAGGAGGTGAGGATAGGTATATCCGCTATGCCGAGAAAACCGTAACGGAAACCGTTCACGAGATAGAAGAGAGGGTTGCCATAGGTAATAGCCTGCCACCAGTCGGGGAGCACGTGCACTGAATAGAAGATGCCGCCGAGGTAGACCAAGGGAGTCAGGACGAACGTCGGGACGATGTTGATACCATCTATCGTTTTCGCGTAGATGCCATTCACGAGGCCTGCTAGCGCGAAGACGAGCGCCGTCAGAATGGCGAACAACAGTATGATGAGAGCGTTGAAGATAGATAACTGGAGTCCGGTGAAGAATAACGAAACAGTGAGGACCAATGCTCCGACGAGTACTCCTCGTACGATGCCCCCCGCGACGAATCCGCCGATGAGAAGCCATGCTGGTGTGGGAGAGACGAGTATTTCATCTATCGAACGAGCGAAGAATTTAGAGGTGAAGAACATGAACGACGTGTTCGCATACGATGTCGTAACGATAGCGAGCATAACGAGACCGGGCACGACGAATGTCATGTAATCCACTCCCTGCATATCGCCTATGCGCGAGCCTAAGATGGTGCCGAAGACCGCAAAGTAGAGGATTGCGGTGATGACACTCGGAAGGAACGTCTGCACCCATATCCTGAACATGCGCACGATATCTTTGCGCAGCATGGTATAGAACGAGATCCACATTTGATAAGGCGTCATATGGTTCGCTCGTTAAGCATGGCGCTTTTGCCGTCGCTGTCTGCGACTGCTGTCGCAGCGCTGACTCTCGCGCCGACGCGCTGCGAGACACGGCAAAAGTGCCATGCTCGCACTCGTTTATTAGTTATTATGTGGTTGCTTCGCATCATAACTTTGATTTTTCCGGTTCGCTCGTGAGTTTCAAGAATACCTCTTCCAGTCTGCCTCCTCGGTACCCGTCTTTCTGGGCTTCACTAGTGTGATGTTTTGCGAGCACCTCATCCATTGTGCCGGACGCGACGATTTCTCCCTTATTGATGATGGCCACATGCTTGCAGAGTTGTTCCGCCTCTTCGAGGTAATGGGTCGTGAGAAGTATCGTAAGCCCTTCGGACTGGAGTTTTCGAAGATAATCCCACATGCCGCGGCGCAGTTCCACATCAACGCCCGCAGTCGGTTCATCGAGAATAAGGAAGCGGGGACGATGGATGAGCCCTCTCGCTATCATAAGACGGCGCTTCATGCCGCCCGAAAGTTCCATAGAGCGCCCTTTCATTTTGTCGCGGAGCCCCAAGTCGGTGAGGAGTTTTTCAGCGCGAGGGATCGCTTCCTTGCGCGGAATACCATAATAACCCGCCTGATTGATGACGATGTCGAGGGGCTTCTCGAAGGGGTTGAAATTCACTTCTTGACCCACAAGCCCTATGTTGGTCTTAGCTTTCTCGAATTCTTTATCGATATCATGGCCGAAAATCTTCACCGTACCGCTGGTTTTATTCACGAGGGACGTTGCGATGCCGATGATGGTCGTTTTTCCAGCGCCATTCGGCCCGAGAAGCGCATAAAAATCCCCAACGGGAACCGTTAAAGAGACCCCTTTCAGCGCGACGGTGCCTGATTTGTAGGTCTTTTTGAGGTCTTTTATTTCGAGGGCCGGGGGCATGAGGAGCTAGTGTAGCACATTCGCTCAATGTCCGGATGTATCCCATTTTGCGCTCACGGTACTGAAGGCGGCAAGCTTTGCACGGAACAGGTCCTTTATTCTCTCAAGTGTTTTCTCATCTTTGGCTTCGAATCTGAGTACGAGAGTGGGGGTATTTGATGAGGCCCGAACAAGACCCCATCCGTTATCAATATAGACACGCGCTCCGTTTATATCTATCACACGGTATCCGTCGTTCTTGAATTCCTTCGTCAGGGTCTCGACGATACGGTACTTATCTTCGTCCGTTGTCTCGACCTGTATGGTCGGCGTCGAAATGTAATAGGGGGTAGAAGCGACCACTTCAGACAGCGTTTTCTTTTGCTCGCCTAAATACTCCAGTAGTTTAAGAGCGGCAAAAAACGCATCGTCGAAGCCGTAATAATCATCAGCGAAAAATATGTGTCCGCTCATCTCTCCGGCAAGTGCCGCATGTTCTTCGTTAAGCTTAGCCTTGATGTATGAATGGCCTGTTTTGCACATGATGGGCGTGCCCCCGTGCGCCTCAATATCCTCCGGAAGCGCTTCGGATACTTTGACATCGAACACGATCTTTGCGCCGGGCTTTTTTGAGAGCACGTGTCGAGAGAGAAGTATCATGTAGCGGTCCGGCCATATGGTTTGGCCTTTTTCGTCCGTCATGCCAAGACGGTCGCCGTCGCCGTCAAACGCTATTCCGATGTCGCTTTGATTTTTTACTGTTTGAGCACCAGTATCTTCCATCATCGCGAGACCATCAGGATTCGGCGTGTAGTTCGGATATGTAGGATCTACATTGGTGTAGTGTTCGACGACTTCACAACCTGCTTTGCGCAGGATCTCGGGTGCATAGAGCCCGGCAGTGCCATTTCCCGTATTCACAAGCACCTTGAACTTTTTCGATAGTCTAATGCGAGAGAGCACGTCAGCCATGTATGGTTCAGTAATATTTTCTGCGCGGACGGAGCCTTTTCCATTCACGTAATCCTCCTTTTCGATTATTTCGTACAGGGCTTGTATTTCTTCGGCGAGCAATGTTCTCGAAAGCCCGACACCCAGTTTGAGACCATTCCACCCGACAGGATTATGGCTTGCGGTAATAGTGCATAGGCCCTTTGTATTGAAGTGGTACTGTGCCCAATAACTCATTGGTGTCGTGACCACGCCGATATCGATAACATTGATGCCGGACTCGACGAGCCCTCTCATAGCGCTTTTTTGGAATGACTCGGAAGTACCGCGTGCGTCGCGCGCTACAACAGCATCGGCGATACCTCTGTCATGCAGGATCTTCGCGAAGCCGCGCGCAATTGCATAGATCGACACTTCGTTCAGCTCGTCCTCCGATTCGCGGCCGCGAATGTCATATTCGCGGAACATCGTTTTCTTGAGCACAGCCATAAGGAATCACTTGAGCTTGCCCTCCCAATAGTCGGCCGAGGTGCTCACATATTCCGCGACGCGGCGTTCGGCGGCAGCGGCGAGTTTTTCAGCAAGGGCTTGCCGCTCCGGCTCTTTCGCTCCGCTCGACAGCCAGCGTTCAATGTCGTCAATTTGCGTCGGGGACGACAGCGCGAGCCGGCGCCCTTTGGCGGCAGAGCGCAAAAGCGTCGGTCCTCCGATATCTGTTTTCTCGATAACGTCTTCCGGCGTTGCGCCCGGGTCGGAGACAGTCTTTTCGAGCGGGTAGAGGGTGACGTATACGAGGTCTATCGGCTCGACACCCAGGCTTTTTAATTCGTCGCCGTCTTCAGGTTTTGCAAGAAGTCCCGCATGGAGCTCGCGGCTTAACGTAACGACTCGGTGTCCCAGTATCGGTTTCCCAACGATTAGAGCTACATCACGGCAGGAAATCCCGTTCTCATTCAGGTATTTCGCGGTACCCGACGAGCCGAGAAGCGTCCACCCGTTCTTCTCGAGGAGCGTGGCGAGCCGCAGAAGGGGCGCATCTTTTTCGTACGAGGCGAGCAATGCTTGCATTGATGCATTCTATCACAGGGCTCTTTTCCTCCATGATTCTGCCTGTGGTATGCTGATTTCCAATGAAAAACGGAAAGAAAGTCGGGGTAACCGTCGGGGCGTTCGACCTCTGCCATGCCGGGCACATTTTGATGTTCAAGGAAGCAAAGGAGGTTTGCGATTACCTTATTGTCGGTCTCCATTCAGATCCGACGATCGACAGACCTGAAAAGAACAAACCCATCATGACCCTTCCGGAGCGGCGCATCATTCTCGAATCGATAAAGTATATTGACGAGATATTCGAATACGATACGGAGACCGAGTTATACGACATCTTGAAAAAGAACGAGCTCGGCATTGATATACGCATCATTGGTGCGGACTGGAAAGGGAAGCCGTACACCGGACACGACCTGCCCATCGAGATGTATTTCAATGCGCGCGATCACGGTTTCTCGACGACGGAACTGCGCCGCCGCATTTATGAAGCGGAGAAAGAGAGGTTCAAAAAATAGACCTCATCAAATCGTTTCAATGCGCACTGTGTCGAAAGACACATCCATGAAGTCCGTGCGCATGCCGACGAGGTGGGCGCCGATGATCGGAGCCGTACCGCCATATTCTCCACTATCGCGCGCTTCGAGCAGTTTTTTCCACGTGCCATCCCGCCGTTCCATGTAAAGCCGTATGGTGACGCTGCCATCCGCCTCCGTTTTAGTCTCGCTGCGCAATCCTATCCAACTCTGGTGGGGAAGCATGCTAATGCGCTCTCCCGTTACATACGTTCCAGCGAATTCCTTTTTTTGCGCCATCGTATAATACGCACCGCGGTATTTTTTCTTAATGACCGCCAACCCGTCGACACGGATACCAGCGTAATACAACGTGTCGTCATTTACGTAGCGGTTCATGAGAAGGAGTCCGTTCGAAGCGTTGCGGTTAGGGCTCGTACTCCAGTTGTCTTTCAGTATCTTGAACTGCGCTTCCATGCGCACGTTTTCCCAGGTGCTTCGCGAGACAAGGCGGAATATGTTCTGTGGGTGCGCTCCGAGGTCAGTGTCGGTAGGATTCGTAAGCGCATACAGAAGGCGCCAGTAGCTCCAAAGAGGGGCATCACCTAACATCGTATTGCCAAAACCTCCCTCGATACTGAATTGGCCTCCCGAGTTAAGCCACCAGTAGGGAGAGGTGGATTCTTCCATGTTCGGAGCTTCGTTCAAAACGCCGGTACTTTTGAACGTGTAGACGAACGGAGAAACGATGGAAACGGCCGCAACATGCCGCGGAGGCTTTGGATTGAGAGAACTTCCCGGAAAAAGGTTAAGCGCAAGTAATACCGCGAATGCGAGGAGAAGTGGAAGAATGAATCCCTTATACTCACGCATTCCGTTCATACGCAGAGAGAACGTGTGTTTGAGTGCGTGCGCGTACATTGGAGAGAGTTGTACTCGCTCCGCGCACGCCTGTCGATAGATTTATGAAGGAATTTTTTTCTCAACAACAGCCCGTTCTTCATGTCTAGCTTATAATCTCGGAAATAAGGATTTTTTCAGGAGTTCATGAACCGAACGGCCGCACGAGTATGCTCCAAACTTGTACTGCAGCGCTTCCAAGTTCCGGGTTCCATACTTGTATTCCGATGCCTCCTTTCGCACTCATTGCTCGGGAATACGCTTCGACGACCGATGAGTAATCCCAAAGGCATTCAATGACGGCGCCGTGCACGCGGATGCCCATCCGAGCGCTTTCGCCGTACGCGAACTTCGGATCACGTATCTCGGCAAGTACGCGCGTTTCTCCGTTCTTTGTCGATTGGATGCGAACTGTACCGGGAGAGAATACGCACGCGTTGTAGGTTTTCGAATTGGTAAGGTCGGCGAGAAGGAATACAGAACCATCTTGCCAATTCAAGGTGGCGTCGAACGAATAATCCGCCCATAAAGCAGAGCCGTCGAGGAACGCGGAGGCGCTCGAGGCGCCTTCGTCGGCCCTCAACAAGAAGTTATTTGTCCCGAGATCGAGCGTTCCCCATGCCGGTATCCAGCCGCGGTCTCTCGAAAAGTCGTCTTCGAAGGGAAGCTCTTTCGGAAGGCCTCCTTCAAGCTCGCGAAGAAGCCTCTCTCCACTCCAGTCATGGTCAACGTGGATGCGACGCGCAATGAACGAACGGTCTTCTAGATAGTTGAACGTAAAATTGTTGTTATCGGTCTGGAGGAACCCAAGGTCGTACAGTTTCTCTGCCTCATCCTCGGTGATACCCGCTCCCGGAGGAAAATTTGCAGCGCCTTCGATGCCTGTTTCGTTCCCGAGAGGAAATGCGAAAGTATTAACGATAACTCCGTATTCATCTTCGAGCACTTTCCGTGCATGTGCGAGGTCATTCGAGACGCGCGCGGTGAACTCTTCAGTAGTTTCAAGCCTGCTTTCTTCTTCGAGCCACAATTTGTCTGCAAAGAAGATGCCCGTGTTGCCGTTTCTGTCCGTCGGATACGGACGATGTCCGTCGTATGAGTGAGAACCGATCTCCCATCTTCCCGTATCGAGCATTCTCCGGAGCTCATTTGGGGAGAGATAGTAGGTGCTCTTCTCGGTATACATGGCGCTCGCAATGACGTAGATGACACCTTCGTAGCCGAGCATATCGAAGAGTGGATCGACCGGATAAAAACTTTCTTTTGCGCCGTCGTCGAACGTGATGAGAAATGATCGTTCGGGAAGTTCACGAGTCCCATCCATGAACTCCATGTACTCTTTGAGCGTTATGGTTTCCCAGCCGGCGCGTTTTAGGGCAAACATCTGGTCACTGAAATTTCGCACGGTCACGTTGTTGAGGTCGTTCCGATTGCCAACGATGCGGTGGTAGGTGAGGACGGGGATCGCACGCGCCGTCCGACCCCCAGCCCCTCCCCGGGTTGCCTCCTCTTCTCCAGAGAAGAACGAGAATGCGGCGGATGCTACTTGCCCTGTTTTCCACACACTGCTTTCGATGGCGTACCGCACTCGGAGTGTAAGCTCTTGCCACGCAAAACCGATAGACGCCACAGGGGGTGTCGAGCCATATCGGCGCTCTTTTATATTGCCGGTCGCGGCAACAGATACGAGAAGCACCATGCCGATTACAAGCATGGGAAGCATTCTCCTCAATGACAAGTCGATATACATAGGGGTAATATTAAGAAACTCTCGCGCTGTATATTTTGTGGAGGCACGGATATTTTTCTGCTGAAAAATTCCTCGAGTTCGCGCCGCCGCGCTCACTAGGCCCCACAAAACACACATCGCCTCGAGTTTCTCTCGGGAGGGGAGTTGGGAAGATTTTGTATCCAAGATTCGTCATATTTATCGCGTGCCCCAGCGTGTATCACGGAGCGTCATGATCGCCCAAGGAAGCTGCCACATAAGGATGACCGTGTTGAACCAGAAGCTGCATATTGCGAGGAACCATGCACGTGGTCCGACCTGTATGCGGTAGTAGAGGCCATGAAGAAAGAGCATGAGAAATAGACCCGAAAGGTACACGATGGGCCACGTGTGGTATACGACGGGGAACCACACCATCGCGCGGAAAAATACGATGGGAGAAACGAACGCGAGGAACACATAGGAGTAGAACGAAAGCGCCGCAAGAGAATGCTTCTTCCACATGAACGACGAGGCAATGAATGTTTCGCGTATCCAAGATTTTTTCCACCGCTGCTGCTGGCGCATATATTTTCCGAACGTATCCGGCACTATGGTATGCGCCTGCGCCTCCGACGAATAGACAGCCCGATACTTCAGTATCATGAAGTTCGTAAGAGAGCGGTCGTCGCCGTAGGTGCATTGCACACCGAAGAATTTCTGATGCAGCCACTCGTCGATGAATTTTAGGACGTATTCACGGCGGTACGCGCTGCAGCACCCGGGGCAGCAGGTGACCGTTCCGAAAATGGATTCAGCCGCTTTGTATACCTTGAATGAAATGTAGTAGCGGACCGCCTGCATTTGTGTCAAAAGATTAGTATCTCGATTCCACACGTCCGTGTGTCCGGAAACCGCGCCGACCGATCTGTCCGCAAAATATTTCACGAGATGGCGTACGGCCGAGGGTTCGATGAAGCTGTCGGAGTCTATGAAGATGACGATATCGTGTTCCGCGCGCTTGACCCCTTCTGCCATTCCGTACCGCTTTCCGCGGTTCACCTTGAAGTCAACGACCTCGATGCGGCGCACAGAATATCGTATTTCCTCTGCGACCCTGTGCATTTCTTCCAGAGTTCTGTCCGTCGAGCCGTCGTTTATCGCGATGACCTCTACCTTTTCCCGTGGGTAATCCACCTCGGCGAAACGTTGTATCGTTTCAGCGATGTGCGCTTCTTCGTTCTTCGCGGGAACGACGAACGTGACCGTCGGTTCATATCGCACGTCGACCTGAACGGGTTTGTGCACGTACGCGAGGAGAAAACGCGAGAGTATGTACGTCGTAATGAGCACGCTGTAGAAGCCGAAGAAAAGATGATTCGACAGCGCTTCGTAAAACACTACTTTGTAAATGAGTATCACGTAGACGACGCCGAAGAAGACGAACCACCACCCAAGGTCGCCGACTTTTTGCGCCGTACTTCCGAAATCGCTAAAGACAGCTCCTTTCGGATTCTTGTTCGTTTCTGGCAGGTGATTGTGTGTGTTCATACATTATCTTCCTATCCCGCGATAGGTAATACCTTTTCGTTCGAACGCATCCTTGTCGAGGCAGTTGCGTCCATCCACTACGATATCGACGCCGCACTCTTCGAAATCTTCCGGACCAAGCGCCTTGAATATCGAATGGTCGGTCGCAATGAGAGCCGCGTCAGCCCCAGTCAGCGCCTTTTCAAGGTCGCTTGCGGTCGAAGCGCCGGGGATGTACGGGTCGTACACGTTCACTGTCGCCCCGGCTTTTGAGAGAAGGTTCTTTATGACGACCGCGGGGCTTTCGCGCATGTCGGGCACATCGCGTTTGTAGGATAGGCCGAGGAGTGCCACGGTCGAACCTTTCAGTTTCTTCTTTTTTTCTCGGAGCGTTCGTTCAAGCGCGCGCACTGCATAACGAGGCATGCCGCTGTTGATGCGGCGCGCGGTCACGAGGAACTGGTGTTCAAACCCGTTCTCGCGGCCATATCGGATGAGGTAGTACGGATCGACGGGAATGCAGTGTCCTCCGACGCCGCAGCCGGGATAGAACGGCATGAATCCGAACGGCTTCGTCGAGGCTCCCTCGATGACGTTCACAAGGTCGATACCGGCTCTGTCGAAGCTAATGGCAAGCTCGTTCACGAACGCGATGTTGATGTCGCGGAATGCGTTTTCCATCATCTTGACCGCTTCGGCCTCCTTGATGCCTTTCATGCGGATTATTTCGCCGTCAATGAGCGAACTGTATAAAAAAACGGTTCTTTCAAGCGCTTCCTCGGTCAGTCCTCCGACAACGCGCGGTATCGTGCGCACGTTCCATTTTTCGTCGCCCGGATTAATGCGCTCCGGACAGTGGGCAAAATGGAATTCGTCCCTTGAGAGTCCCGATACGCGTTCGAGAATAGGAAGCGCGACCGCTTCGCAGACTCCCGGGCTTACAGTCGACTCGATGACGACTAAGGCGCCGTAGGCAAGGTGCCGGCCTACTATCTCGCACGCGCCTTCAAGCGGCCGGAGATCTGGCAGGCGATTCTCGTGGACAGGCGTGGGCACGCAGACGATGTACGCATCAAGGCCCTCGAGGTCGCGTTCTTCGGCGGTCACGGAAAGCGCTCCGGCGCGCTTGAATTGCACCGCCTCTTCGGCATTCAGGAATCCTGCTTCACGGCGCATGAGCTGCGCTATTTTCTTTTCGTCAATATCGAATCCGACGACGCGGAACCTACGCTCTGCCGCGAGAATAGATAAAGGAAGCCCGACGTACCCAAGACCGATGACGCCGACGGACGTTATTGTTCGGTGATTGGTTTGTAAGGAAGTGTATGAACGTTCTTTTTCGAGGTAATCGAGTGACATGTATAAGATGCGGGCAACTGTGTGCTACTCTGCCGCATCTGGAGGTGAGACGTTCAAGAATGTGTGGAGATTTCGTCTTTTCCGCACCACACAATGCAGGACATGAAGCGAAGATGAATGTACCCGCATATAGCCGGGGAGGCCGCGCCCATTCTCGACTGCGGCCTCCCCGGCTCACTCGGTCCCTTCCAGGGACCCTTTGCACGCTCGTTCCTTCTCTGTATTCGTCATGCGCTCTACGTCATTATGTTGCTAAAGAGCTCTTGGGTGTGCAGTGCGCAACTCTCCTCTGCTTCTGCAGATCAATTAATTGCGATTTGGTTACGCACTGCGCTCCCCGCACCTCTCTAAGGAGCAGAACTATCGCCCATCATAAGAAAATGGTGATGAGGACACTGTGAAGCCTCTATTTATTTTGAATCAACGGCGTTCGGAGAGCTTCTCACACCATTTTCTTTAGAGAAATCAACCGAAATCTCGCTCATGTTCTCTCGGCTTCTTTCCGGTGGCGCTTTCGCATCAGGGCTCTGTTTTCCTCCCGGAAGAAGCACGCTCACGATGGTCCCGTGTCCTTCAACGCTTCGCACTGTTACTTTTCCTCGATGGAGACGCACGAGTTCCGAGGCTATCGGAAGTCCGAGGCCGATACCGCCTTTCGCGCGAGTGCGCGAGCGTTCTGCGCGATAGAACGGCTCGAAAATGCGAAAAAGGTCCTTCCGCGCGATGCCTATACCGGAATCGCGGACGGTCAATTCTATGTAGTTTGGATACACCGGTTCGACAGTGATGGTAATGTGGCCTCCGGGAGACGAGTACATGATAGCGTTCTTCAATATGTTGGTGACGATCTGATCAAGTGCCGTCGCATTGCCCCATACGACCCTTCGCTCGCTCATACGTGCAGTCACTTCAAGATGTTTCGGTTCGGAAAATTCCTCTAGTTTCCGCATAGAATTTTCGACGATAGGGCCGAGGTCTTCGTCGCGGAACTGTATGCGTTCCGGTCGGACCGACGCCGAAAGGGTCAAGAGGTTATTGAGGATATTGGAAATGCGATCAAGTTCCTCGACGGTGTTTAAGAAGACCTTTCGCGTCGCATCGCGCATGTCGGAATCGAGGAGCGCCACCTCGCTGTTCGTTTTTATTATCGAAAGGGGAGTGCGAAGCTCGTGCGCCACGTTCGCAATGAACTGTTTTTGCGAATCCAACGCACTTCTTGTCGGCGAAAGGACAATGCGCCCGACGACATATCCGGCTGCCATGGTAACGGCGATGACGATCAGTGATAGAGCGATCATATTGCCCCTTTGAATGTTCTCCAGTTTTTCCGCGACCGACGCGGCAATTTCCGCGGTCGTAGAATCAAGCGTTACGCTTTCTTGGATAGCCTCCGTCATCGTCGTTATGACGTTCTTATAGAGGTAGCTCGAAGATATGGCGACAGTGCCCAGTATGAAAAGAGAGAACAGTACGAGAAGCGCGATGGTCCGCGCTTCTGTTCGGACGAACGGATCGAGATGATACCTACGTACGTAGGCGATAGCCCACGCCACGAATCGTTTCGAGAACGTCCTCACCGCTCGCATCGCTGAGCTTCTTTCGAAGATTCTTGATATGGACGTCCACCACGTTGCTAAAGGATGCATAGTTGAAATCCCATAAATGCGCCAGTAAATCTTCCCGGTTCACGACCTGATCCGGATGCCGGAGGAAATATTCGAGGAGTCCGAATTCCTTCAACGTAAGCGGTACCTCTTTGCCCTCCCGGTACACTCTCCGTTTTACCACGTCCATCTCGATATCGCGTGCTTTCAGTATTTCCGGAAGCATTTCGTTCGGACGGCGCAGGAGTGCCTTGATCCGCGCAAGCAGCTCGGCGAATGAGAATGGCTTCACCATGTAGTCGTCGGCCCCCGAGAGAAGGAGGTTCACCTTGTTCTCCGTTTCATTGCGGGCGGTCAGAACAAGGATCGGTATGACTATCTCCAGATCCCGGATGGATTTGCATATCTCAAGCCCGTCCATCGAGGGAAGCATGAGGTCAAGAATGACAAGGTCATAATCGTCCCGATGCATCGATATCCTCGTCTGTGCTTTCTTTCCGTCGCTGATGATGTCGACGGCGTACCCGTGTGCCTGAAGGCCGCGCGAGAGCGCTTCCGCGAGTTTTTCTTCGTCTTCTACAATGAGTATTTTCATAGTATTGCTTCTATAACGTGTAATGTGCCGGGCAATGCATGCGCCCACCCTTATATTCCATAGTGTGGCATGGATATTTCATGAAGACCGCCTTCATAGAGACGGGCGAGCTACCCGCGCATTACAGGCGAGCGTTGCGAGCGAAATGCAAAAGTGCTCTTTTGCATTTCCGAGCCGAGGAGTCCAGAAACCGGAAGAGCCGGTGTACAATCGTCGCTTTTCTGTTCAGACCCAAAGGGCAAGGATAACGCCCATGGCGAGGAGCGAGGCCAAGTAGTAGCCGGCAGTGATGAACCAATAGGTCCAGGACTTTCCGTCCCAAAGGACGGCCCCGAGCGAGACCGGAACAACATATCCAAGCCAGTTCCAAAATCCGGCCTGGAGCCCGGCGGAAACTCCGCTCGTATTCAGGTAGGTGTTCGCGAACAGGAGAGAGTGTGCAAGCACGTAACTCATGATGAGCGTGCTGACGACCATAATCGTGTAGGTCTTTCCCATGCCTTTTGCTTTCGCGGCGTTCAATTTCTCTTCGGTCAGTCCCGCTTCCTGCATCCATTTTTTACCGAAAACGGGCCCATACCAGAGAAACCCAAGAACTATCGCCGCCGCGGCGGCTCCGATGACTGCGAGAAGATTAATAGGTATCATATACGCGATACGTAGCGAATTATTGGGCTAATGGCCCAATTGTAGCCTTAATTCATCGCTGTCCCAACGGGTCTCCCCGGGGAGTGGATAACGAAATAGCGCATATTCCACGGGTATTCCATACTTATGCCACTGGTACTAAAGGGGTCGAATTATCAATCAATAAGGCCTTTTCTCTATGAAATCACTGCACATGGCCGCGTGGATACTTATCATCGTCGGGGCGCTCAACTGGGGGCTCGTCGGCTTAGGAGGATTCCTGGGTGGTAATTGGAATCTCGTTCAAATGCTTCTTGGTTCATGGCCCGCTCTTGAGTGGATCGTGTACATCCTCGTAGGCGCTTCAGCCGTCTACGAGATCGTAACGCACAAGAAGAACTGCAGACAGTGCAATCCTTCGGGCGGCATGTGACGCTTTTGTGCGTCTCGCCCGGGAACGGACTGCCCTTAGGGCAGTCCGTTGCGTTCAGAAGGCGACGGTCGTGCCGACCGCGAGATGGTCCGAGACACGGTCCGGGAACACTGCGTAGTCGGTCATAGCGATTTCCGGCGAGGCAAATATCCAATCTATCTTTCTCCGCGGGTTCCATGCCGGATACGTCGCGAAGCGCGGTTCGAGCACGGAGCGATGTGTTTTTACTTTCAACTGTTGCGTCAAAGAGCGAAAGTTCCTTTTCCCGACGAACGACAGGCTCATGTTCAGGTCTCCTCCTATAACGAACGGCCCCTTTCCCATGAGCGCCTTCGCCATCTTTTGGATCTGAACCTCTTTCGAATACATGTTCAGCATGTCAAACGGCGGGAGATGCGCCGAGACGACCGTCAGTTGTTTTCCGGGCGGGAGGTCGAGCGTCGCGATAAGAAAGCCTTTCCGCAATGTTGGAAGGCTCTGGTCGAACTTTACGTGTTCCGAGGTCAGAATGGGGAAGCGGGACATGATGCCGCAGCCTGCCGAGTAGACAACGCGTTCTCGAATTCGCCACTCGCTCGAGGCGCCATGGACGAGGTGTAGGTATCCAACGCGCGACGCGATGTAGCGAAGTTGGTCAATACGACTCGTAAGCGGGGAGATGCGGTCGACTTCTTGGAGGAGAACGACGTCCGGTTGATGCTTGTTGAGAAGTTCGACTATCTTGTCGAGGTTCGCGACTATCTCGCGGCGCCTGAAAGAAAGGGGGACCGGATTGTCCGAATTCCACCCATGCTGAATGTTGAGGGAGACAATCTTTACTTTTCGGTTCATTAACTTCTAAGTATACCCCGTGAGATAGCTCCTCTGGAATACTCCCCAGTGTATAGGTTGCACGAGATATACCGGCCGTTTCAATTAAACGCAGGGTGCGCATATCTCACGGGGTATACCCCGCCGCCGTCAGGTTTCCCTGGTGAATCCACAGAGGGTCGCTTTCGGCTCCCTGCCTGGTATACCATTGCATTATGTTCAGGGTCCTGACTTTTGCTGCAGCCGTCGTTGTCGTGTTTGCCGGCATGACGACGGTATTTCCTATATTGGAAAGCGAGGTAGATCCCGGTATTTCGAGTGTCGCGGTGGCGGGAGCACCCATCATTATCGGTTCGGAAGAGGACCGTCCGGCACGCGTACCCGTATTGGAGCGTCCGAAAGACAAGACTCGTCCCTCCTGCATCCTCTCGTCAAAGCCCGCGACGGTCGCGCGCGGAGAGCAGGTGAGCATCGCCTGGGGTTCGGAGAATACGACGGTCGCCTGGCTCTCGGGGGTGGGCGCGGTCCTGCCGGAGGGCGGCATGTATGTGCGTCCTTTCAGATCAGGCGCGTATACGCTCACTGTGCGTTCGGCTGAAGGAAGGTTCGGCTATTGCAGGACGTGGATAACCGTCCGTTAATCTTTTTGCTACCGCGGAAGAAGCCGCAGGACATCCGCAGGAGTACCCGCGAACGAGATGTATTCCTCAAGTGCACGCGCAATGAATCCTTCACGTTCCATTCGAAGTAGCTGCGAGCGGAACCCGTCGTAAAAGTCGTCCGTGTTCAGAATGACGATGGGCTTATGATGCAGCCCATGCTTCTTCTGTTCGAGTATTTCCGTTATCTCATCAAATGAGCCGATGCCGCCGGGAAGGAGCACGAATGCATCTGCGCGTTCGCGCATCATGAACTTCCGCTCGGAAAGGTTTTTTGCCACCACCATATCGTCAGCGTCACTCCGAGCCGTGGCACGAATGTCCTCCATCGTGACGCCGAATATTTTTCCGCCGCCGTTCTTCACCGCGTCCGACACGACCTTCATGAGACCGCTATTGGTACCGCCCCACACGAGCGCGTGACCTTCCTTCGCAAGCCCGCGCCCGAATTCCGCCGCGGGCTCCGTATACTTTGTGGCGACATCATACATAGAACAAAAGACGCACACATTCATTCAAATAGTGTATCAAAGTGTTGACCGTACCCGGGTTCCCAGGGGACGCTTCGCCGAGCGCCCGCACTGTCCCCAGCGCCTCTGGCGGCCTCCTTTCCACAGGGTACAATGCTCCGTATAGCAATTATTAATTCACATCACTAATCTTTTATGGCAAAAGCTAATTCCGCCTTTATGAAGCCCTTGAACGTCAGCGACGAACTGGCGGCCGTCGTAGGGAAAGGCCCGATGCCGCGCTCAGAGGTCGTATCAAAGCTCTGGATATACATCAAGAAGAACGGTCTTCAAGACTCGCAAAATAAGCGAAATATCAACGCGGACGCGGCTCTAAAGAAGGTATTTGGCGGCAAGGCGACGGTAAACATGTTCGAAATGACCTCGCTTGTCTCGAAGCACCTCTCCTAATAATAAAAAAGCAGCTTCGCGCAGAGCTGCCTTTCGGCAGTTGCGCGAAGCGAGTATGGCCGGCATCGCCCGCTACATCTGAGCGGAAGTCTGGTCCGGCGTCACGATGAACTTCAGGCACTCCCTGCCGAGCGCGTCGTTGACGCGCGTCTCCCCGGGCAACGTCCGAAATGCCTCGGGAATGTGCTTCATCTGGGCATACGCTCCGTTCGCTTCCCTGAGTTCCGCGAGTTTCCCCTCGGCATCCGGCTGCGCCATGAAGAGCGAAGCGCAAACCGGCGCTTGCGCAAGCGTGTAGCCGGCGTTGTAGGCCGCGGCGATTTCCTTGTCGGCAGCGCTGTCCAACTGCCACCCCGGCCAGAACTGGGCCAGGACGACGAGCACGACGATTGCTGCGGCGCCTTGAGCTCGCCCGACCATACGGGCTTCGGTCTCTGCGGTCATTGGTTTCTTCCTTCTGCATTGAGAGAGGACATTTCCTCTCTCTTCACTAACAGCAATCATAGCACCGCACCCTTGTCTTGCCTATTCTTATCTTCATCTCCCCGGCGTTCCGCCGGGGTTTGCGGAAGTTTTCCATGAAAGGTCGCTCGTGCGCTCCATTGTTTGTTTGGTCTTGTTATCGCCCGCCGGCCACGATGAGGCGAGCGGTATCTCATCTATAAGCATGCAGTCGTTGTCGAACAGTCGGAGTCCCTCGCGCGTATTCCGGAGCGAGCCGGTGAAAATGAACTTCGTGCCAAGGCTAAGCGCATCATTCGCGGCGCTTCGGGCGAGTACCGCGAATTGGGAGTCCAGAGATGATGCTTGGGGGAATGTGAAGTGGAGGCGCTCATTCTCGTTCACTACTTGCCAGCCGGATACATTCACCGGTTTTCCGGAAATATTCCGCAACTCGAGCCACTCATGTGTGGTGCCGCTCGACGCGCCCATCCACGCTACCTCATTGAAAATGACCGGAGAGTGCCGCGGCGCACCTTCGGTTTTGAATGAACACTCTTTGTACGGAGTCAGGGCAAACTCAGGCTCGGCTTTTCGAACTTCATGCAACGAGACAGTGGTCATCGAGGCTTCCTTATACGAGCCTGTCAGGATGCTTCCGATAGAAGCAAGGAGGCCTTTCTTCTGCGGGGGCTCTGCAGAAACCGCATCATCGGTAAGCGGGATTTGTATCGTCCCATCTTCGTCAGTCCGATACACGCGCGAACCGGCGAGATCGAGTGTGTCGAGGACGCGCGGGGTCGGGTGGCCGTAGCTGTTTTTCCCGACGCCGATAGTGGACACGAGCGGCCGCACCGCGGCGATGAAGTTCTCACTCGACGAATTCTTCGAGCCGTGATGCCCGACCTTCAGTATGTCGGCTGAAAGGTCGCGGTATTTCTTAAGGAGCATGTTCTCGGCGGGGAAGCCGATGTCGCCCGTGAATAATACGTTAGCGTCCTCCGATTTGAGCATCAGAACGATACTTGCCTCGTTCACTTCTTTATTCACAAGCAGAACGCGATCCGGCGAGAGAATCGAAAGCGTATTCCCGCCGTAGCGCACCACATCTCCTTCAATGAGCACCTCGGAAGGAATGTCGCGTTCGGCCAGCACATCCTGAAGAGCGATATATGCATCCGAGCCCGCTTCTCGGCCATTCGATATGAATAGTCCGATGTCGTACCGTGTTGCGACTTCGACAAGCCCTCCCATGTGATCGAGGTCGGTGTGCGTCATGATGACGATATCCAGATACTTATTATTCGAAGAACCAAGCGCCTCATCGAGCGCCGTAAGCACCATACGGTCCTTGCCGCCGTCTATTAGTATTTTTACGGGCGGGCCGCCTCCTTCTCCTTCTAGGATGACGAGCTGGCTGTCGCCCTGTCCCACGTCAAGCACATAGAGCGTGTCTTCGACATTCTGCGCAGAAAATATGCCGAACCATATCCACGCCGTTAGGCCGATAGTGACAATGGCGGCAAGTTGCAACAGTATTTTCCGCGACGCAAGAGCCGCTTCGGGAACCTCGATGCCGAGAGGGTTGCTAGTTCGGTCTTTTTTCATGGGCGGTCAACGCGGGCGAATACCGCCAGCATATCCATATCAACACAGCATAGTACAAAGTTGCAGCTACGAATCCGATATTCGGGTTGAAGGGGAGATACACGACCGCGAACGTTTCGACGATCAGAACAACGTAGTCTATGAGGAACGCGATAGGCTTGCTTAAGAGAAGTGCGAGCGGGGGAAACAGCATGTACGCGAATGCGACCAGAAATCCCGCGACCGTGAGAAGCGGAATGACCGCGAGAATACCAATATTGGCGAGAAGCGCGGTCAGCGAGAAATTCCCGAAGTTGATGATGGTCAACGGCGCAACGCCAAGCTGTGCTGCGAGCGTAATGGCGAGCACATCGCGCCAGCCGAGAACGCCGTCTTTTTTGAGGAATGGCAGACGCTTTATAACCGGGGTCAAATAGATTATCGCCAGGGTTGCGAGGAAACTTAATTGGAATCCTAGGTCGAAGACCGGCGCCTTGGGGTTCCATGCAGTTATGACAAGTGCTGCGAAAGCTATCGCGTTATGCGGACTGTAGAGCCGGTGCGTCATATCGGCGAACCCGACCAGAAACGCCATCAGGGCAGCGCGGACAGCGGAAACCTGGAAGCCGGTCATGGCGACGAAAAGCGCGACCAGTGAGAATGTGGCAATGAACTGCGGGCGTTTTCGTTTCCAGAATATGAGTGAGAAAACCCCAAGCGCAGCGAAGACGATGATGGTCATGTTGAGTCCGGAAAGCGCCATTAAGTGCATCGTCCCGGAGACGGAAAGTTTCTCCAGGAATTCGGGCGAGAATCCGTCTTTGTCGCCGAGAAGTATGCCGGAGAGAAACGCGGCTTGTTGGCTGTTAAAAAGGCGCGCGAGGATAGTTTGCAAATGATTCCGCACGCCGAAGAGCACTTTAAAAAGGGGATTGGCTTCATTCCCAAGTACTTCTATTTCAGGGTAGAACGCTGTGCCGTGCACGTGCTCTTTCGCCATGTAATTTCCGTATGAATCCGAGGGCGGCGGGATGATTTCTCCCGATACACGCACGATATCGCCGTAGGAGAGTTCAGGGTGAAGTTCCGTTCGGACATACACGCGGCTTCCAGCCGCTTCCGGAACATCTGCACTCCGGATATCCACTTTCGCGGTCTGCGCTTCAAGGCTCCGGCGCGGCTCATCGACGAGTCTACCCTCAAAGCCCGTAACATGTTCCACGGCGCGCAAGGCCGAACGGTACGCGTAGTCGTCCAGCGCGTAATACAAGTTACCGGCGATGAACACCGCCGCCATTCCCATGATGACGGCAAAACGCAGTCTCCGAATAAGCGCGGGGATTACGAGTAGGGAGGCGAAAAACGCGAAGAGAGGCGGCACGCCGAGGCCGCCGGAAATCACTCCTCCGACAAAACCACACGCTGAAAGAAAAAGAACGTTCTCGGGGCGCATGGATAATGCTCCTCATGGTATCGTATTTCCATGGAAGAATTTGAAGTGAAAGGAACATTCTGGGAAGAGCACAAGTGGGAGCTTATAATTTTCCTCGCCATACTGGTCATTGCTGCGTTGAGTTTCGGACTCGGATATACGATGGCGAGAGATTCCGCACGGACGCCTATCATTATCGAAAAGAATTCCGAATAACACGTATTTAAAAAAAGCGCACCTGCGCGGTAAGGATGCGCTGTGCGTTAGCGATCCGCTTCGACAGAGACTATTCTGCCGTCATCAATGCGCACTATCTTTCCGGCCTCTGTCGCGAACTCTTCTTCGTGGGTGACCATGATGATGGTCTGGCCTTTCCTGTGAAGCTCGCGAAATATCTCGAGGACAGCATGTGAGGACTCGTTGTCGAGGTTCGCGGTCGGCTCGTCGGCGAAAAGTATCTTCGGATTGTGCGCAATGGCACGCGCAATAGACACGCGCTGTTGTTCGCCGCCGGAGAGCTGCGACGGGAGATTATTCGGCCGATGCCCGACGCCGACTTTTTCGAGCGCGGCGCGCGCTTGGTGGTATGAAAGCATCTTCCCGAGCCCTTTCATGAGAAGGGGAAGTGCGACATTCTCGAGTGCGGTCAATTCCGGGAGAAGCGCATAATCTTGGAATACATACCCGAATTCGGAGAGCCTGAATTGCACTTTTTCGCTCTCCGACATTGAATGCGCGTAACGTTCGTCAACGAGTATCTCGCCTGCCGTAGGCTCGTCGAGAAGGCTCATTTGATAGAGGAGCGTCGATTTTCCTGCGCCGGAGCGTCCCATAATGGCGATGAATTCACCGTCCGCGACTTTGAGGTCGATGCCCTTCAAGACCGGCGTTTCTATTTCGCCGTTCACGAAAGTCTTTTTAAGATTGCGTACTTCTATCATAAGAGGGGCGCTCGGAGCGCCATTCTCCTCGGGTCGCTGTCTGGCCGTGCTCGGCCAGCGCTCACTCTCGGCCCGACGGCCTGCGAGAGACCCTCGGAGAACGATGCCCCTCGCTCAATTAGCTTATAGTGGTCGCTTCGCGTCATATTCATTTTATTAATTCCTTCCAAGTATCGAATCAAGGGTGTTCTTGCGGATTATCATCCACGCGGGGATGTAGCCTGCAATGATGGTCGAGGTAACAAGAAGCCCGACGCGGAAGAAGGTTTGCTCAAGCGGAGCGACGAGAATACCATCACTGAAAGGAAAATCTATCGGATTCGCGACAAAGTACGGCACAAGAAATCCATATACCAGCGCAAGGCCGACTGCCGAGCCAATGACTGCGTAAAAAATGGATTGGAAGACGTACGATATCTCAATAGCTCTCCCGTTGATGCCGATACCTTTGAGAATGCCGATGAATTTCCGGCGCGTGAGGGCGTTGACGAAAATGACGATAAAAATGGTAATAGACGCCACGACGAGCCCTATCGAAGAGAACATGGCGCCTAACATGTTGAACGTCGCGATGATGTCCTTGAAAGCCTGCGGTTGTGCGTCTTCAAATGTCTGCACCTTCGCTTCCTCTCCCACACCGCGGAGGAGAAGGGCGTCGCGTACGTCTCTAGGATCCACGCCTTCCTCCACCTTGATGGCGATCTCGTCGACATTGCCGTCGTTCCGGCCGATGATGCTCCTGAATTGCGAATCTACCATGAATGCACGGAGCGCTATTTCATCGACCTTCGATTTAAGAATGCCTTTTACCGTAACCTCGCGCGTTACATCTCCCACGTGCACGCGGATTTTTGAGCCGACGCCGACGTTGTCGAGCGTCGCAAGTCCTGGCGTGTCTATCGGAATGTATTGATCAAGAAGATAGTTGCCGAGCACTATCTTGTCGTAATCGCCCGGTGCGAGGAATTCTCCCTCGATGATGTCAGCGGCAATGCCGGTTACGGCGTCCTCTTCACGCGGATCAATGCCGATGACGTACGCGTTCGCGATGTTCGGCTTATCCGACGCTTTCCTCGTCTGATACCCCGCCTCGAGACGAGATGCTTCAGCGTATCGAGCAGTCAGTCCTTCGACGTCGGGGAGCGAAGCCGCGATGGCAATAATGTTGGGACTGTTCTCAATGTAGCTCTTGTCGCTTAAGGTCGAGACAATGACATCGCTCGTATATTCGGTGCGGACGGCGTCAACTGCTCCTTGGAGAAGTCCTACGAGGATACCTGAAATGACGACAAGATTCAGGAACGTCAACACCATGACGAAAATGATGAGCCCGGTCGTCCAGAGGCTCGCGCGGCGGAGCGCCCGCACGGCGAGGAAAAAACCGATGCGGATGTTGAGAGGGAACATGAGTTTATTCTTCCAAGAGGACAACAATGTCTCCGTCCAGAAGGCCCGATGTTATCTCAACAGAACCTATTGAAGAGACGCTTCCGGTCGTCACTTCGCGCTCCACGGTCGTTCCTCCTTCTTTGACACGTACGAATTTCTTGCCGTCGCGCGATATGACAAGACCCTGCGGAATGCTTATCACATCGTCACGCTCTTGCGTCGTTATTGTAATGTTAGCGGTCATACCTGCTCTAATGCGAGGGTCTTGCGTACCGAATTGGAGTATTGCTCGATAGGTAGACACGCCATCGCGCATCGTTTGCGCTGGATCGATAGAAACGATGATTACCTCGAACGGAACATCATCGCCATAGGCATCGAGAGTCACTGTCGCCCGATTTCCGACCGAAAGGAGCGGAATGTTTATTTCAGGTACATACGTCTCGATCTGGAGCGCGTCCGCACTTATCATCGAAATATCGGAGCCATTCGGAGACACGATCTCTCCGGGAGTAATGTCGACGTGCGTTATAACCCCTCGAAACGGCGCCACAATGAGCGTCTTTTGGAGCGCGGCGCGCGCATCGGCAAGCTGTGCCTCGGCGACGCGCACCTGCGCTTTTTGCACGTCGATATTCGCCACGGTCGAACCAGCGCGTTTAAGCGCGAGATTCTTTTCCGCGGTATTCAAGGCGGCGGCGGCGCTCGTCTCGGCCGTCGCGGCGCTCGTTACAGCGGAGATCGCCGAATTGATAGCGCTTCGCGCGGCCGCAATGTCCGTTACATAACCGTCTATCTCGCTTTGTGTAGTCGACGAAGAGGGAATTGCACTGCTTAAAGCAGTCGAGGCGGCAGAGAGAAGGGACGAAACGCTTGAGAGATTTTTCTGCGCGTTCAGAACGGCCTTTGTGAAATCGCTTGAAAGCGACAGAGAGAGTATTTCTGTTTGCCAGAGCGCAAGCATCGCCTCGACAAGCGGGCGATCGTTCTCAATGGTCGTGATGACCTGCGAATTCGTACTCAAAAAGTCGACTTTCGGGTTTTCTGTTCGGGGATTTGTCAAAAATTGATCAAGCTGGTTTCGAATGGCGTCATCTGCGTCGGCGTATGCGCTTTCTATCGCATCAATCACCCCCTGATTTCTCTGCGCGAGCGTTGCTTTAGCGCTTTCAACTTCTGCTTCCGCAACAGCTAACTCTTCAAGGCGAGTGCCCTCCTCAAGCGAGCGAAGCCGCGCCTCTTCCGCTTCAAGTGCAGCTTGCCTTTGAAGGACTGCCGCACGCGTATCACCGTTCTCTATTTCAGCGAGGACTTTTCCGATCGCGACCGTGTCACCGACTTTCACATACACGCGGGAGATGCGGCCGCTTAGAGTGAATCCGAGCTCAACGTCGTCCGCAGCCACGACCGTTCCTGAAGTAGATACCTGTTGGACGAATGTTCCGGCTCTCACGACCAGCGTCTCTCCATTGCCGTTGCCGTTCTTAAGGAAGATGGAGCTTCCGATAATAGCCACCACCGCAATAAGCGCCACCCCTGTGAGGAGGGAGTACTGGGAAAGCAGGGAAAATACCTTTTTCATCGGCGAAAAATAGCACGAATTTGAGCCAATATCAAACGTTCCGGCTATGCACAGACTGGCGCTTTGCGGCGATATCCGATGCTATGATTCTCTCATCAATTGCATATGAATTCTGATTTCTTAAAGAATATCGACCTTTCTTCAAAGAATATTTTGAAGTTCGCCGGATTCGCCCTCGCGGGGGTTGTGCTCCTTGCGCTCGTGATAGCTTTTTTCAAAACATCGTTCGATACGTTCACGAGAGGAGGATGGGGAGACGGCATTGCTGGCATGCCCGCCATGATGGTGGAGCCTGCGTATTACGGAGGCGTTGCGTATGATTCCGTGGGTTCGTCGTATTACGAGGAGTCCGACATGATGCAGGGTCTTTCGTCGCGGAACGTTTCGAGCATCTATCCGCCGAGCCCGGGAAATACCGTCGGCGGTGATGCGGAAGAATACGAAGTCACCGAATACAGTGCGACCGTAGAGACGCGCGACCTCGAAGGCACGTGTAGCGCGGTCGAGGAATTGAAAGCGTTCGACTACGTCGTCTTCGAGAGTGCGAACATGTACGACCGAGGATGCAACTACTCATTCAAGGTGGAGCATGCGCATGTGGAAGAAGTGCTTGCCGCTATAGAAGCGCTCGATCCGAAAGACCTTTCCGAAAGTATTTTCACCATCAAGAGGCAGATAGACGATTTCACAAGTGAACAGGACATTTTGACGCGGAAACTCGCCTCCATAGACGAGACTCTGCGAAGCGCGACGAAAGCGTATGACGATTTGACGGTGCTTGCGACGCGCGCACAGAACGTCGAGAGCCTCGCGAAAATAATTGACAGCAGACTTTCTCTCATCGAGCGGCTGACACAGGAACGCGTCAATATCAACGCACAACTGGAGCGGCTCGCACGCGCGAAAGAGCAGCAGCTCGACCGCCTCGTGTATACGTACTTCAACGTCAGCGTGTACGAGAACAAGTTCGTTGACGGTGAGAACATCAAGGATTCGTGGAAACAAGCGGTCAGAGAATTCGTCATGAACACGAACAAGGTCATTCAGGACATCACGGTGAATCTCATCGGTCTCTTGTTCCTCATCCTTCAATTCGCCATCTACGCGCTCATTGTGCTCGTTGTTGCGAAATACGGTTGGAAGGTTGCCAAATACATCTGGCAAAAGTGAGGTTTCTCCACAGGGGGCTTTTTACACCACTCCCGGAAGAGCGCATAGTTTCGGCCTCTTTTCGGCATTTCTCACAGAAAACCGCTTTTTCTCTGTTTGACTTTTAACTTCCGGCTCTCAAAAAGCCGGTACAATAGAGATAGGGAAACGATTATCAATCGGAAAGGTAAGCTCAACGTACTCAAACGTATGAAAAAGCTACTCATGCTCGCATGTGCTCTCCTCGTGGTCGGGCCGGGTATCGTACTTGCGCAGACATACTACGGATACAGCGGCAACAACAATATGTATGGCTACGGCCAGACGTATAGCAGCTGCACGAATCTTTCGAGCGACCTCTCGCACGGTTCGAAGGGCAGCGACGTGTCCTCGCTTCAACAGTTCCTCGTCAGTCAGAACTATCCGGGAACAGGAAGCTGGATGG
>QZJK01000008.1 GCA_003599295.1 Candidatus Parcubacteria bacterium
GTACTGTGCGCCGAATATCGTCGTGACGTCAGGCCCGAATTGCCAAAGCGCCGCAAGCGCGGGCACCTGAAGCCATATGACGGCGAAAATTGCAACGGTCGCGACTCCACAGAGGAACGCTTGCACCGCTTGTCCTCCTTCGCTGGCGTACGAATGATCCATGCGCCGGATAAGCATGTACAAAGCGGCAAAAAGCACCAGAAACAGCACGGCTTGCATAACGGGTGTTCCGAGTCCGGCGGTGTAATTCCCTAGAAAGAACGCGCTCGGAAGGAAAGCGTTGAGGAGCATAGCCGAGGGCAAAGCAAGTGCCGCGGCCGCGGCGCGGCCGGGGCCGCTTCGCAGGCCATCAAGCGTAAAAATGACCGCGAGTGTTCCAAGGATTATCCAATCCATTGGCGCGCTCGCAGCGAATGTTCTAAGAACATCAAAATCCATATAAAACAGTGTACAGCTTGCAGCTTACAGCAGACAGTAAACTGTGCACAATGCTTTCCTACGAGCTAAAAACTGCAAGCTGTCTAAAGTCCTTCTCCGCGCAGTTTTTCGATGAGTTCACGAGCGGCGCCTGAAAGTTTCTTCGGGAATTCGACATCAACGCGGACGAGAAGGTCGCCGCGCGAACCGCGGCCGTACGGTACGCCTTTCCCGCGCACGCGCAGCACTTCTCCGTGATTGACGCCCGCCGGCACGGTGAGCATTTCTTCGCCGTCGAACGTCCGGATGCGATATTCTCCTCCAAGAAGAGCATCGGTGAGCTTTATCGGAAGTGATGTCAAAAGATTGTTCCCTTCGCGCGCGAATTGTTTGTCCGGTCGGATGTGAAGCTTCACGTACAGATCTCCGGCGATCCCGCCCGCGACCGCCTCCCCCATGCGGGGCATGCGTATCATTTCGCCGTCGGAAATTCCGGCAGGGACCGTCACGTGTATCTCTTCTTCCCGCTTAAGGACACCTTCCCCACGGCAGGTCTTACATGCGGTTTCGGGCATTTCGCCTCGTCCTCGGCAACGCGGACATACGCGCGTCGAGCTGAATGTGCCGAAGAATGTATTTCTCGATTCCCGTATCTCGCCTTTTCCGTTGCAAGAGGTGCAGGAAACCATTTTTGCGCCCTTCGCGGCACCAGTGCCGGAGCAGGTGTCGCAGATTCCAGTCTTTGCGATGAGCACTCTCCGCTCGGTGCCGAATATGCTTTCTTTGAACGGAAGCTCAATGTCTATCGAAATATCGCGGCCGCGCCTTTGACGCGTCCCGCCGCCGAAAAACTCTCCGAAAATATCACCGAGGTCGAACTCCTGGCCGTTCGCGGAAAAGCCCTCGAACCCTTGTCCGAAATTGAAATTCGAGAAATCGAATCCTCCGGGTCCTGCACCTCCTCCGGCAAAAGTGCGGCCATATGCGTCGTACTCGGCGCGCTTCTTTTTGTCGGAAAGTACGGCATATGCCTCACTCGCCTCCTTGAATTTCTTCTCGTCACCGCCTTTTTTGTCGGGGTGATACTTGTGCGCAAGTTTCCTGAACGCTGTTTTTATCTCTTCCTCTGTCGCGGTCTTTGGAACGCCCAGTATGTCGTAGTAGTTTTTCATGACAGTCCAACATTATATGCGCGCTGTTAAAAATTCCAAACCCCACACGCCTCTCAAATTGCACCTATGTGATTTCACGATTCAGCGTGTGACGGACAAACCAGCCGCTAGACATCCTCGCTCTCAATGTCCTCCGAGTCAAGAAAGCCGCCGGCTTGGATATTCCAGAGCGTTTGGTACTTCCCTCCTTGCTTGATGAGTTCCTCGTGCCTTCCCTCCGCCGTGACGCGCCCATCTTCCATGACGATGATGCGATCCATCTTGATGACAGTCGAAAGTCGGTGCGCAATGACGATGACGGTTTTTGCCTTCATGAGGGTCTCGAGCGCATCCTGAATGAGCGCTTCCGATTCGGAATCAAGACTCGACGTCGCTTCATCAAGGACGAGAATAGGTGCGTTCTTGAGTATCGCCCGCGCTATGGCTATCCGCTGACGCTCTCCGCCGGAAAGCTTGATGCCTCGCTCGCCCACCAGGGTCTCGTAACCATGTGGAAGCGCTGAAATGAACTCATGGCAGTGTGCTTTTTTCGCTGCCTCAATGACCTCGTGCTCGGATGCGCCCATATCCCCGTAGCGGATGTTCTCGAGGAGTGTGCGGTGGAAAAGCACGGGATCTTGCGGAACGAAGGCAATAGACTTTCGCAGACTCTCGAGTGTCGCCTGCCCTATATCCTGTCCGTCGATCTCGATAACCCCCTCGTCCAAATCATAGAGACGAAGAAGCAGTTTCGTCACAGTCGTCTTTCCTGCTCCGGAGGGTCCGACCAAGGCGACCTTCTCTCCGCCGGCGACCCGCACGTCGAATCTCGAAAGAACCGCATTTCCGTCGCGGTATCCGAACCGTATGTCCTTGAAAACTATCTCGCCTCTTTTGACAAAAAGAGGCACAGCATCCGGCACATCGCGCACTTCGTGCGGTATGCGGAGCATTTCCGCCGTTTCCGTTGCCTCCGCGACCGCGCTGAATACCTGCCGCACTTCGCGTCCGGCCTGCACGAGACGTTCGAAAAGAGTCAGAAGGTACGTTTGGATGAGCACGAAATCACCGACGGAAAGAAGTCCTTGTTGCCACAAGCGCATCGCGGCGAACAGGAGCACAACATTCACGATCGCGATAAGGAGACCTTGTATGGCCCAGATGTTGTCATCGAACTTCCAGGAGCGATACTGGGCCGTCCTGAAGCGAGAAACCGCCGTTTCAAAGCGCGCATGCTCGTGCGCGAGACCTGCGAAAAGCGTTGCCGTCGATTGGTTTGATAGCGCGTCTGACAACACCCCCGTCACGTTACTGTCCTCTTCAGCAGCTTTTAATCGGTATGGGTGTATGCGCCGTATCAGTGCGATTTGGATGGTAGAGAACACGACTATCCATACGGCAAGACCGATACCAAGTGCAGGATGGCGAAGGTAGAGGATCGCGACCATGCCGAAGGCAATAAGTATGACGGGATAGAGCTGAAAGAAAATGGCATCGGCAACAGTCTCGTATGATCTTGAATACCTCGTGATGCGACGGACGATGGCGCCGACGAAATTCGAAACGAAAAAGTGGTACGAGTGGCGGATAATGTATGAGAACGATGTAATGTTGAGATCGGCCATCACGCGCGTCTCGAGGGCCGCGATAAAGTAGAATTGGAGCCGCCGAAGCCCCCATGCGATGAAGATAAAGAGAGCGAAGAGCGCAAGCGCCGTCGTAAGCCCTTCTATCGCAGTACTTGGAGCGTTCGTCGCGATGATATCGATGAAATCTTTGAGGTAGAGGGGAGCTATGACGACTGCCGCTTGTATCGCGGCTCCGACGAGAATGAGGAGAGTAACGAGAAGCGGATACCGCGCCGTGTGCCGCCAATAATCCGAGATAACGTCCCGCACACTCCCCGAGATCCGACTTCTGCTTGCCATACCAAAGGCGCTCATTGTACCAAGTTAGCCACTATTGGCACCATGTGGCGCTCGGGCATGATACGATAAGGTCTAGGGAGGGATTCTCTACCCCCTCTCTCCATGAACGAGTTTCTTCTTTTCTTGACGGGTGTCTTGAGTACGCTTTTTGTATATATCGCATGGAGGACCGGAGCCGAAGAGCGGCTTTGCTATACGACGATCGCCGTTTTTCTTATCCTTATAGCGTCCGTTGGCGGAAAACTTGTGGAACTCCTCGGCCACGAGACCAACGTAGGCAATATCTATTATGCTGCGCTCTTTCTAGCTACCTATTTTATTATTGAGCGCTTCGGAAAACGCGGCGGAGTGCGTACCCTCGTGATCGGTGCGGTCATTGCCGTCTTTTTCTCTGCGCTCGTACAAATCGCCATCCTGTACGAGGGCGCGGAGAGCAGTGCTCCATTAAACGCGGCTCTGACGACCGTGTTCGCCAGTTCATTGCGAGTAGCGTTCGCAAGCCTTATCGCGTTCCTCGTTAGTCAGAGCGTGAACATCTTTCTATACATATACATGAAGGAACGGGCGCATGGCCGTTACCTATGGCTTCGCGCAAATGCGACCAACCTCTTTGCACAGATCGTAGATAGCACCATCTTCTTTCTTATCGCCTTCTGGGGCGTTGTTGCGCCGGAGAATATGTTCGACATTCTTCTGACGGGTATCGCGATCAAAGTCGTCTATATGATGCTCGCAGCGCCCCTTCTGTATCTCAATAAAGAAGAACGGGAGATCGGAAAGGACTACGCGGCTATCACGCTGCGCTAGGCCGCGATTTAGGCCGTTTTTCCGTCTTCGTTCTGGTCTTTCGGCGGTTCTTGGGGAGGCTCCTCGGGAGGCGGAGTTTGCTGTTGCTTCGACATCGCGTCGCCTATGGCGTTCATGACCCCGGAAAGGGCCTCTGCTGCGGTTTTAATGGCCGTTGCATCATTACCCCCGCGAGCGGACTTAAGGGCATCGATCTTCTCCTGCACGTTCTTTCGTATATCCTCGCTCACTTTGTCGCCGTGCTCCTTGAGCGCCTTTTCGGCCGCGTACGTTATCTGGTCTGCGGCATTTTGTGCTTCGACGAGCTCCTGCTTTTTCTTGTCTTCGTCAGCGTGCGTTTCCGCATCCTTGCGCATCTTTTCTACATCGGCATCCGAGAGGCCGGAGCGAGCTTCAATGCGAATGGATTGTTCTTTTCCGCTTGTCTTATCTCGCGCTTTTACTGAAAGAATGCCGTTCGCGTCTATATCGAAGGTGACTTCAACCTGTGGAACCCCTCGAGGCGCCGGCGGAATGCCGTCCAAATTGAAACGCCCGAGCGATTTGTTATCCGCCGCCATGGGCCGTTCGCCCTGTACGACGTGTATCTCGACTGACGGCTGATTGTCGGAAGCGGTCGAGAAGGTTTGTGTGCGCGAGGTCGGAATAGTCGTGTTGCGGTCTATGAGTTTCGTGGCAACGCCGCCGAGGGTCTCGATGCCTAAGCTAAGCGGAATAACGTCGAGAAGAAGCACGTCTTTCACATCACCTTGGAGAATGCCGCCCTGAATGGCGGCGCCTATCGCGACGACCTCGTCCGGATTGACGCCCATGTGCGGCTTCTTCCCGAAGAATTTCTCGACGGCCTGCTGAATGGCCGGCATGCGCGTTTGGCCGCCAACAAGAATGACCTCGTTGATGTCTCCGGTCTTAAAGGGCGATGCTTCCATCGCACGTTTCGTGATGGTCATCGCGCGCTCGATGAATTCGCTCGCAAGGTCCTCGAGCTTCGCGCGCGTTATTTTCAGGAGAAGGTGGCGCGGGCCTGAAGCGTCAGAGGTGATGAACGGGATGTTGATTTCCGACTCAACCGCCGAAGAGAGCTCTATTTTCGCCTTTTCCGCCGCTTCATCGAGGCGCTGTCTCGCGAGCGGGTCGTTGCGCACGTCTATGCCGGATTCCTTTTTGAACTCATCCGCTATCCAATTCATTATTCTCTGGTCAAGATCTTTCCCGCCTAAGTGCGCGTCGCCGTCCGTCGAGCGGACTTCTATGACGTCGTCTCCGACTTCAAGGACGGAAATATCGAACGTCCCACCGCCGAAATCGAAGACGGCTATCTTCTCGTTCTTTTTCTTGTTGAATCCGTACGCAAGCGCGGCCGCAGTCGGCTCGTTTATGATGCGCTTCACGTCGAGCCCCGCTATTTTTCCGGCGTCCTTCGTCGCCTGGCGCTGTGAATCATTGAAATATGCCGGAACGGTGATGACCGCCTCCGTTATCTTCTCGCCGAGTTTCGCTTCCGCATCCGTCTTCAGCTTTTGGAGTATCATCGCCGAAATTTCCTCGGGGCGGTACCACTTCTCTCCCATCTTGACCTCGATGCCGCCGTCCGCTTTTCGCATTTCATAGGGCACTGACTCGCGGTCTTTCCCGACCGCTGGCTCATCGTACGAGTGGCCGATGAAGCGTTTTATCTGATAGACGGTGCTCTTGGGGTTTGTGACAGCTTGCCTCCGCGCGAGGAGCCCAACGAGCCGTTCACCGGTCTTTGAAATAGCGACGACCGAGGGGGTCGTACGCGCGCCTTCCGCGTTCTCAATGATCTCCGGTTCGCCGCCTTTGACGATGGCGATAGCGGAATTCGTCGTACCGAGGTCTATACCGAGTATTTTGGACATAGAGAAATAATGTTAGAGATTTGCTAGCGAACAATATTATTAATTCTGCGGAAGGAGCTTGTCAAGAATTCCGGCATTACTTTTTTGTGATGATCTGTGCCGGCCGCAGTACGCGCTCGCCTGCGCGATAGCCGGAGCGGAGAACACGCACGACCTCTCCTGATTTTCCGGGCATATCCTCGGCTTCCTGCACGACTTCGTGGACGACGTGGTCAAGCATGTCTCCTACTTTTCCGTATCGTTCAATGCCGTGGCGCTTCAAAGCTTCGATAAGCTGGTCGCGCACGCGCTCCATGCCGCCCCGCCAGCCCGGCTCGATAGTATTCCATGCTTCGCTTTCGGAAGCCATGTCGAAACTGTCGAGGGCGGGAATGATGTCATGCACGAGGGCTTCTCGCAGAAGTTCTGCTGTGCGAGCGGCGCGCGATTCCGCGTCTTTTTTCGAATTTATCGCGTCGGCCTTGCATCTCTGCCAACCGTCGAGATACTCTTGCCGTTCTTTTTTTACCTTCTCAAGTTCGTCTTTGAGCTTTTTCAGCTTCGCTTGCGCGGCACCAACATCCCCGAGCTCTTCTCCGGATTCGAAATCAACATCATCTTCTCTCATAGCGGGAGAAGTGTATCAAAAAAGGTTGTCCGAAACTAGCGTTTCGACCATTTGCGGTCCTGGGAAACCCACGGTTTTCCCATTCCTTCCTCCACGGAGAACCAGCAGGTTCCCCGACCCCTTCCTCCCGCACTGTCGCAGGCTAACGCTTGCTCCACTGCGGAGCCCTTCGGGCAGCTTTGAGACCGAACTTTTTGCGCTCCTTCGCGCGCGGGTCGCGCTTCAGGAAGCCGCGGACTTTGAGGTCCTTGCGGCGTTCCGGTTCGAGTTCGGAAATAGCGCGGGCAAGACCCATACGGACAGCCTCCGCCTGAGCCTTGTGACCTCCGCCGTGGATTTTTACGGAAACATTGAACGCAACACCGAGCGTTTGTATCGGTGCGTATGCGGTTTTTACCATGGTGGCAAGTGGGAAATATTCGTTTGCCTCGCGGCCGTTCACCGTCATGGAAGAGCTCTTTGAAGGCAGGATGCGCACGCGTGCCGTCGCCGTCTTTCGGCGCCCCACTGCTTCCGTGTATCTGTCTGTTTTTGCGGTCATAGTATTTATTTCGTTATATAAAGATTCTTCATACGCGCTGTTCTAAAAGTGTTGCGCGGAAGCATGCGGTAGACGGCGCGGCGAAGCGGTTCGGCATGACCCTTCTTTCCTATTATCTGGCTAAGGCTGGCTTTTCGAAGTCCGCCCGGATATCCGGTGTATGAGACGTACGTCTTTTGCGCCCGCTTCTTTTCCCGGATGTAGAGCTTGGAAGCGTTCGTAATGGTCACTTTTACGTCGGAGCACTTGTTCGGCGTGTAGTCGGCGCTCGTTTTTCCCATCAGCATCTTCGCCGCCTCCGACGCGACGCGTCCAAGGGTTTTTCCTGCTGCATCTATGGTGTATTCGGCCATACAATTATTTCAGTATTTCAATGCGTGCAAAGTCGGTCACCCGCTTTCCCACGCGGCCAAGGCGCACTATCCTCGTGTACCCGCCTGCGCGCTTTTCAAAGCGCGGCGCAAGCGTGTCGTGCAATTTCTTCACAGCCTCTGGCGCTCCTCCGAGACGGCTCCCGACGATGCGGCGCGAAGCGAGCGTCCCCTCTTTGCTGGTCGTTATGAGGCGCTCGACGAACGGGCGAAGCGCTTTGGCTTTTGCGGCCGTTGTCGTAATGGATTCTTCCAAAACAAGGGAGCGCGCGAGCGAGCGCAGGAGCGCCACGCGCTTCCGCCTTACCCCTCCTATTTTCTTAACCTTGTTGTGATGCCGCATAGTAATGAACGAACCACACGTTTATTGGCGAAGGGTTAGCCCCAAGTTCGAGAGCGCACGCTTGATGTCCTGAAGTCCCTTTTGACCGAGCCCTTCTATCGAAAGGAGGTCGTCCTCGCGCTTTCGCACAAGCCCGCCGACGGTCCGAATGGAAGCGTTGTCGAGGGCGTCTTCGACGCGCTGAGGAAGGCTCAATTCCGTGATACGGGTCTTCAACATTTCAGCGTCGGGTGCGGCACCGCGCTCTTCGCGCTCACCTTTTCCTTCGGAGCGAGCAGGGCCCGCGAGGTCCGCAGCTTCCTCCTCTTTGAATCCGACGACCGCTCGGAGCTGATGAATCATCGTCTCGATAGAATGCTCGAGCGCTTCGCGCGGAGAAATAGTGCCATCCGTTTCAATAAAGATGCGAAGCCTGTTGAAGTCGGTGCGATCGCCGACGCGCATGTTCTCCACTTCGTAGTTCACGCGGCGGATAGGCGAGAAAATGGCGTCGAGCGCGATGGTACCGATGTCGACGCGCTCCTTTTGGTGCGCTTCTTTCGGAACGTAGCCAAGCCCTCGTTCTGCGCGCAATTCAATCTCGAGCGAGACTTTGCCGGTAATCTCGGCGATGTGGCTTTCCGGGTTCAGTATCTCGACTTGTCCAGGCGCCTTGAGGTCGGCCGCGGTGACGGAGCGGGGACCTTTCACGGAAAGCGTGATGGTCTGCGGCTCGTCGGTGAGAATCTTCAGGCGTATTCTTCGGATGTTGAGAAGGGTGGTGACGACGTCTTCCTTAACTCCTTCAATGGTCGAAAATTCGTGAGAGACGCCCGGTATCTTCACGTGCGTCACCGCAGCTCCCGGCAATGAGGAAAGAATGATGCGGCGGAGCGAGTTTCCCAGCGTGTAGCCGTAGCCGGGATAGAGCCCGTCTATTTCGTACGAACCGCCGTTTCCTGATTCGGAGACGACGCGAGGTTTCGAAGGAAGCGCGATATGATAATCAGACATATTGATAGTGAAGGCCCTTTATTTTCTAGTAAATTCAAAACGCCGAAAAATGCTAAAAAGTGGCGGCTATTATAGCATTATCTGCTGTAGAACTCAAAGAGAGTCGAATAATCGAGCGGTGTCTCCGCCGTACCGTACACCGGCTCTCCCGTGACCTTCACTTTGAGAAGTGCTGGGTCGAACGAAAGCCATTGCGGAACGGTACGCATCGCCTCTTCCTTTTCTTCGGTGAAGCGGGTGAATAGAGGGCTCTTGCGGCTTCCCTCGCGCACCGAAATCGTGTCGCCCTTCTTCACTTGGTATGAAGGCGCGGTGATGCGTTTATCGTTCACGAGGATGTGGCCATGCGAGACCATCTGCCGAGCCGCGCGGCGGGTCGTTGCGAGGCCTGCGCGATACACGAGGCTGTCCGCCCGCATTTCGAGCATCTTGTGGAGGACGTTCGCCGGATTCGGGGCTTTGTATGCCTTCTTCGCGTAGTTGCTGAGCTCGCGTTCCTTGAGGCCATAGGTGAATCGCACCCGCTGTTTTTCCAAAAGCTGGCGATTGTAATCGGAACCTCCGCGGCCGCCGCGCTTCACACGCTTCACACGCGCTTCGGAAAGCGCGAATTTCTGGGTTTGCGTCTGTTCGAAAATGCCGGCGCCCAAGCGCTTCGCAATCTTGTATTTTGATTTTATTCGCAGCATAGGATGTTTATATGCGTCTCGGTTTCGGAGGACGCGGTCCGTTGTGAGGGACGGGCGTGTCGTCGGCGATGCGCGTCACCTCTATCCCCTTGCCCGCAAAGGCGCGGAGCGCCGATTCGCGGCCGGCTCCGACTCCCCGGATAACGACATCCACCTCCTTAACGCCGATGATGGCCGCCTTGTCTCCCACGAGTTCTCCCACTTTCGCGGCCGCGAACGGCGTTCCCTTCTTTGCGCCCGAGAAGCCAAGCGCTCCGGAAGAAGACCACGCGATCGCGTTCCCTTCTTTGTCGGAAAGGAGCACCTTTGTGTTGTTGTACGTCGCGTGAATGTGGAGCGTGCCGGCGCCGATGTTCTTCTTCGCGACGCGTGCAAGCGCGCGCGATTTAAGCCCCTGGTCAACAGTGCCGCCGCTCTTCCTGATTATGCGTTTCTTACCCATGGAAATTAGATGAATGTACTAGGTTTTCTCAAGCTTTCTCCTGCCGGAAGTCATTGTCTTTCGGACGTTGCCGCGTATCGTGCGCGAGTTCGTCTTCGTTCGCTGTCCGCGCACCGGCAAGCGCTTCGCGTGGCGATTCCCGCGGTGCGCTTTGATGTCCTTCAAGCGGCGGATGTTCGAGCTTATCTGTCTTTTCAGTTCCCCCTCGACCGTGAATTTTTCAACGGTCTCGCGTAGAGCCCCTTCTTCTTTCGCGGAAAGTTCTCCCGCGCGCTTCCCCGGCTCGATGCCGAGAGAAGACAAGACCGCTTGTGCGCGCGGCCGGCCGACGCCATAGAGAACAGTGAGCGCTATCTCAAGGCGCTTATTGTCTGGTATCGTAATTCCTGCGATTCTCAACATATATCAATAGAATGGGTACAAGTATTTATCCTTGACGCTGTTTGTGGCGGGGGTTCGTGCAAATGACCCAAAGACGCCCACGGCGCTTTACCGTACGGCATCGGATGCAGATCTTTTTTACGGACGCCTTTACTTTCATGTCGAATTACAATCGTTTTATGATGCGTGCGCGGCCCCCGTATGGGTCAAGTTGAATGACCACGCGGTCGCCGACCAACACTTTTATGCGATGCAGGCGCATCTTTCCTGCAAGATACGCGAGAATAACTTCCTCGGATGGAATCTTCACGCGAAAGAGAGTGTTCGGAAGCGCCTCATCGACAACTCCTTCAACAACCTCTGGTTCTGACATACCTATCACACGAGAATGGGACTTATGAGCGAACCGAGATTCGACTCTGGATCAAAACGAAGCTCATGTGTACAGGCATACCTGCGCGCTGAAAAATAGCATTTATGGGGCTCTAGGTCAAGCTCCTGGAAGCGACGGTTCTTCGACCTTGATGCGTATGGCCTCTGCTTCGGCTGGAAAAGTGCCCGACCAGAAAGGTTGGATGCGTGCTCGCGCTTCTTCTATCCCCGGGAAGGCCGCGATAAGCGCCTGGAAAGCGGCCTTTTCGCGTCCGGCCAAAGCTTCCACAAGAGCTGCTGTATCCACGTTCCACACTATCTGAGCGTTGCCCGAGAGACTGAACGCTATCGGCCCGCCAAAGACTGTTGGGCCGTCTATTTCAACGAAGCTTGCGGCCAAATTTTGCAATCCTCTGAGGGAAATGCCCCCTTCTTCTGCGTCGGCGGAGACGCCTCGCGCGACCGTTTGTGCGAACGCATCGGCCGGGAATACCGGTATTTCGACGAGAGCTTTCTCATGAAGGCGCACCTGTCCTCCCGCTTCCGGCGTCGCCGGCAAGGTTGAGTACGTTATCTTAATGAGGTCATTTAAAACGATAGCTGTACCGTCTTGCTGGCTTTCTGCCGCAGCACGCGCTTTTTCTTGGAGGCGTCCGCGCATTTCCGATTCTGCGGCTTGAAGCGTCGCGGGAGCGACGGCCGGTCGAGTTCCGGAAAATCCGCCGGTCATGCTTCCGGTCGAGCGCGCAAACACATCCGCGTACATATCGGGGGAAGAACGAAGTCCGGGCAACGTAAAGCGTGCGACGGGACCGATGTTGTATTTCTCACCAACCTGATCCGCCACGACCCTCACCGATATTTCCCCGGGTCCGCTCTCGGTCCTGCCGGGCACCGATATTTCAGCGGGTATACGGAAGACCAAACCATCGGGCGTCTCGAACCGCGTGTTTTCGATAAGCCGAACGGGAGAAACAGAGAAATCGTTCAGAACGGTTATGGTTCCGCTCGCCTTCTCTTGCACATTCTCGGTGCCTTCCGCGGCGACGACGGCTGAATCTTCCAGCTCTGTCGTTTGCACGGTGTATGGAAGCGTCCCAATAGCGGCGGTTTCAGCCGGATACGCGTTATAGAGAAGCGATGGATCGAAGACGATGCCCTGCGTGCGGGGTATCACGGTCACGGTCGTCGGTCGCAGAGCGACGACGAATACGAGGCCGAGAATGGCGATGAGCACGACAGCGAGGGCCCACATCCACATGCGCGCTCCGCGGCGCGGAGGTTTTGGCGGGTGCGGCGCATTCATATCCGGCGTTTCGCGTATATCAATGCCCGCGCCCCTGCGGGGTGCTCTCGGAGATACCCTGATGTTCCTGATGGAACGTTGATTTTGCGGCGCCTCCGGCGGCGGAGGCGGGATTTCGCGCTCGGCGCCGGGCTTCGGAGGAGTGCTTCCTTGCGGCGGCAAAATATCCTGAAAATAATCTTTCTCCATTTTTACGAGTATATCACTTGGCGTGGCCGGCGTTCTGTTCGCTGTTGACAAGAGCTGCTGCGACGAGAAGGCTCACATCCCATGTATTTTTCGCGTCCTTCGTCATGACCAGAGGCTCCAAGTCGAGCGGCGTCAGTATTTCGACGACGAACGGCTGGGATGTCATCGTGAACTGCGTGAAGTCGATGCGAGAGAAGAAACTCGAAAGCCACGTCGCGATGTCGGTTTCCGCTAGAAGAACGAGCGTGTTCGGAAGCTTTCGGGTCGCAGCGAGTTTCGCCATTGCTTCGCCGTACACTTTGATGAGCTCCTGCTCCGCGCGTACCATCGCCGCTTTTATTTCTTCACACGCGGCATCATCGCAATGATCGCGCGCCACCATCCGCATCAAGGTCATCGCTTCTTCGGGCAACCTGTCTCCGGCAACGCGTTTCAATATTGTGTGCACGCCTTCAGGCACGAGCATATGCTCGAACGGCGTCCCCTTGTGCACGGTGAACATCGCGGTCCCCGTACTTGTCATATCGACGACGAGGTAATCCGAGTGAGCGGCGGAGCGGTCGCGAAGTATAGAGAGGAGTGCCCCTGTCCCCGAGCGAAGGGTCGGCGGCGTCGGAGAAACCAGCATGAGCGTCTCCTGCGCGGCTTTTTTGATGCGCGGCTCGCATGCAGTCGCAAGAATGGACACTTGCACCGAATGTGCATGCTTCCCTTCAGGAAGCGGCGTGGGATACCCGTTCAACTCCACTCGAACGACATTCGCTTCGATAAGGTTCGCTCGGTCGAGTGTCTTTTCCGCATCAAGCGCTTCGCGAGCTATATCCGATATCATGCGCGCGTGTATCTTCTCCTCTTTCGGGAATGTTTTCTTTGCGAGTATCGTCTTTGAGCGCACCCACGGCGCGCGCACGATAGCATACGCCCGCCCTACGGAACCGGGCTTTGCACCCTCCGCGGCGAGCGCTTTCTCCGCGCTTTCGGAAACCGCGGCGATGACACCCGCGAGTGTCGCGTCGGGAGAACGCTCTTCAAGCGCAAGCGTTACCCGATGCGCCGCAAGCACTCGCGCGGGCTTCCCCTTTTCAATGGAAAGAATAGCGACGCCGGCACTGCCGCTCCCGACATCTGCGACCGCCACACGTTTCCCCGCGCGGGGTTCAAGCAAGCCGAACATTGGAGACAGTATACCAACAAAAAGGCGGGCCTGGCGGAATTACCCGCCAGGCTTGTTCGTGTGGTGCCCCCTCGATCCGGCGTACAGTTCTGCGAGAACAAGAACGCTCGGCATCAACGCAATCGTGAGGAGAACAGCCGTGGTCTTTCCCGCAAAGAACGGCGCGAAGAAGCCGCAAGAGAACGTTGACAAGAGAAGAGCACATGCAACGAACTGAGTGCCCGTCAGGTTTCTCAAGTCTTCGAATTCCTGCCCCTCGTATTTCCTTTTCTTCCGCCGACGCGCCTCGCGCCACCAGTTGGTGCCGAGGATGATGCAGCACTGCAATGTTGTGCTAATTCCCACGGACACGACCGTGAGGATAGTGAACATCGCTGCTATTAGGTACGGCGACTGCATGGGCTTTCGTGCATCGTCCCAGGGGATTCGCATCGCGTCGAAGAGCGCATCGACGAATATCGGCCCGCTTCGCATGCCGACAAAAAATGCGATGAACGACGCGGCAAGCCCGAGCAATAGGTTCAATGCGGGACTCATCTTGTCCTCCCTTCTTTGGTACGGTCATCGCCGTTCCGATGAAAAACTCCTTTTTGCGGTCGAAAGATCGCGTACATCGCACCTCCAAGAGCGGTATTTGCTGCACCCCACGCGATGCCCGCTCCTGCGCGAACATCCAGAGGATAGTGCTCCATCAGCGGAATCCCCGAACCAAGAGACACGATGGTCAGCAAGAAAATCGCCGTGCCGAACATGAGCTCATACTCCCGTTTTTCTACGATCGCGCTTGCGATCGCTTCCTAGCTGCACTATAGCGCGGGATACCACTTACTCAAGTACACCCTTGATGCGTCGAATTCCTGCCGCGACCGCTTCTTCTTTTTGGATTTTGAAGGTGCCGCTCTTTCCTATTTCTTCGGTATTGGAAACGTGCGGGCCGCCGCAGAATTCTATTGAGAACGCTTTCTCGAATTGCGGATTTTCAATGGTCGCGCCGGAGGGGCCGACCGAGTACACGGAAACAGTATCCGGATACTTCGCGCCGAACTCCATCTGTGCCCCGAGTTTCTCAGCTTCTTCGCGCAGAAGGGTCGAGCGGATGACGGGCAGTTCCTCTCCAATCTTTTCATTCACGATGCGCTCCACTTCTGCCAATTGGTCTTTCGTCATTTTCTCGCTGTGCGAAAAGTCGATGCGTAAACGCTCTTGCGTGATGTTCGAGCCGCGTTGTTTGACGTGGTCGCCAAGGACGATTTGGAGTGCCTTGAGGAGTAGGTGATGCGCGGTGTGAAGACGCGTCGTTTTCTCGGATGTATCCGCGAGCCCGCCCTTGAATTTTTGTTCGCTTCCTGCACGCGACACGTCCTGATGTTTTCGCATTTCTACCTTGAATGCCTCTTCGTCAGTATCGAGCCCGCGCTCTTTCGCGAGTTCCGCTATGAGTTCGTATGGAAAGCCATACGTTGTCACGAGAAGCGCCGCGTTCTCTCCCGATATGCGCCCTTCGGCCGCGATTTTCTCGAATTCTTTCATGCCTCGCGCGAGCGTATGCGCGAACTGCTTCTCCTCCTCCCAAATGCCGTTCTTGATTGTTTGATATGCGGCTTCGCCGCCAAGTTCCGGATATGCGCCCTTATATTTCTCGATGGTGATGAGTGCGGCGCGCACGAGCATGCTGTCTTCCACGTCTTTGTCCGAGGTGCCGAGCTTGTCGGCGTGAATGGCGGCGCGCCGGATGAGACGGCGGAGAATGTAGCCGCGTTCTGTATTAGATGGAACGACGCCGTCCGCGAACATGAATGTCGCCGCTCGGATGTGATCACCGATGATGCGGAACGAACGCGTGAAGCGGCTGTCGTCGTATGCTTTGCCGGAGAAATGTGAAAGAAGCTCGATGATGTCCCGAAAGGCGTCGGTCGCGAAGACGTCCGGATTCCCTATCGAAGCCGCCGTGATGCGCTCAAGGCCGCCGCCGAAATCCACGTTCTGTTTCGGGAGAAGTGCGAACGAACCGTCCGCTTGCTTTATGTATTGCATAAAGACAGAGTTCCCTATCTCAAGGAACCGGCCGCAGTCGCAGTTCGGATGGCACTCGTCGCCAAATTTCGGATCATGCGGTGTGTCGAAATCGTAAAAGACTTCGGAGTCCGGTCCGCCCGGCTCCCCTGCCGGCATGTTTTCAGGCACGCCTGCGCGGCTCCACCAGTTCTTCTTCGCGTCGTAGTAAAAGATGCGTCCGCCCTGCATGCCTTTCCGATAACCGTCCGCCTCGCTTCCTATGTCAACAACTTTCGCCTCAATGCCTTTCTTTGCGAACAATTCCTTCCAAATTTCGGCAGATTCCGTATCTTTCGGCACATTATTTCTCTCGTCGCCGATGAATGCGGTCACGTAAAGCTTCTCTGGGTCGAGGACGATTTCTTCGGTCAAAAATTCAAAGAACCATGGCAACTGTTCTTTCTTGAAATAGTCGCCGAGCGACCAGTTGCCGAGCATTTCGAAAAAGGTCGTATGCCTGTTGTCGCCGATTTCTTCGATGTCTTCCGCGCGGAAACATTTCTCGCTGTTCACGAGGCGAGTGCCTTTCGGGTGCGGCTCGCCGAGAAGGTACGGTACCAAGGGCTGCATGCCGCTTCCGGTGAAAAGGGTCGTCGGGTCGTTTTGCGGGACGAGCGAAGCCGAGGGTATAACGACGTGCTTCTGCCGCTCGAAAAAGGCGAGGTATTTAGCCCTGACTTCGTTGATGGTCATTGGAAAGAGAATAGCGCGGATGTGTTGAAAAATAAAGGTCAAAAAGGATACCGCCCGACGTTGAGCCGGGCGGCATTGTTCGAAAGAGCATTGCTCAACAGAACTCTACTCGGATTGCTCGCGCCTCAACTTGCGTTTTTTGAGGTGCAAGTTGAGCCAGAAGCCCACGGTGAGGAAAGCGGCAATGATCGTGGTGATCGAGAATGAGAATCGAGCCGCCGGTCCCCACGCGATGAAGGCAATCACAGTGAAGAGCACGAGGACCGCGGTGCCGCTGGCTGCGATTTGCAACTCATCCCGCACTTGCTTGATGACGAATGGTTCCGGCATTGACGTTTTGGTCGACATGACAACCTCCTTAGAATAGCTGTGGAAACTGACGAAATGTAAGGTAAGGAATCGCCAAGAGCCACAAAGAGCCGAGTATCCAAGCGTAAGCCTTGAGTGTTTTGTTGGCACCCCATCGCGAAGCTGTGTTTAGGAACTCTGGCGAACTAAACACCGCAACAGGGGCACCAGAACCGACGCGCTCAAGATCAGCGAGGTGCTTGTTGAAGAAGTCAATCCATGTTCCTGCCCGTCGGATTATAGCAAACCACGTTATATTAAGGAGCACTCCAGCCGTACACCCGGCGATCATAAGCGGGAAAACTTCATATGGCGGATCGGCAGCGAATACGATGGTCGCTACTGCGGCGATCAAGGGTACTTGAACGATGGATATCGTCTGCGAGCGCGACCAGCCAACCGACGTTGCCATGGCTCGCGCGGCATTCAGGCCGATGTATTGCGGCCCCGCCTCAAGCGCTTTAGAGGCGCTTTCCTCCGTGTCGCTCATGAGGATGTCCTCCGTCTCGAGCAATTTGAACTGCAAAAATTGTACAACGTGATTATACATTTGCCAAATTACACTTAAACGAGGGTGAAATTGCGTAAAAAGGAAGAGGCCGCGCGGACGCGACCTCATTCGAGTGCAGAGCGTCATCACGCTCTCGATAACGATGCTCGGCGAGCAGCATGCAGATCCTGCATTGCAGCCTGAAAGCGTTTTTGCAGAGGGAGCTCGCCTTCTTCCCTCCGAATGTGCCTGGCGACCGAGTCGCCTACCGGCTCTTGCGATAGCCGATACCCTCGCCCCCAGACAGTGACGATGTACTCGTCGGCGTTCCCGGGTTCAAGCACGCGGAGCTTCTTCCGGATCTGACAGATCTTCACGTCGATGATCTTCGGTTCCGGTGCCAGATGCCCGAGATTCTCGTAGATCTTACGATACATCACGTCCTTGAAAGCCGTCTCGCCGTTTGCCATCGCGATGAGTAGGAGCATGTCCCGCTCGCGCCGCGTCAAGAACACGACGTCCCCCTCCGCGTTTTCGACGACCTTGCGGTCCGGATCGAACGTGAACGGACCGAATGTGTACTTCAGACTCTCGTCTGTCATGGCGTCCTCCAAATTTCTGCCTGTTTGTACTATGGCACAAACCGTACGGCAATCCAATATAAAAAATGAAGCCGCCCGGTTTTCGGCCGGGCGGCAGTTCGTGAAAGATCGTATCGTTGACTTCAGGCCTTCTCGGCCGTCTGTGCACGCATGGCGCGAATCGCGCCAGGCGTGCGACCGAGCTCGACTGCGAGCTCTTCGTCGGACGGACGGCGCGGCGAATTGATGCGAGCGATGTCCCGCGTCGTCCATTCTTGCCCGTGGTTGCGAGGAGCACCGATGTTGCCGCTTCCCACGTCTGCCGTGCTCGGCGGTGTCGAGACCTCGACACCGGTGATGGCTGCACGAAGTAATCGCACCTCGTCCTCGAGCTCTTTCAGAGCCTTGAGAACCGCTTGCTTCTCGGCCGCATTCACGCGGCGCAAATTCAGCCGGCGGTGAGTTTTCTGGAGAAAACTCATGAACTCCCCTACCCTCGCAGTGATCTTAATCGGAGTCAGTTCACGAGTGGTCCGCGTAGGTCGCGCGGGTTCATTGAGTTCCCGCACTACCAGGACCCTCAGTTCCTCGAGAGTAAGCCCGTTACGTATCACGCTTCGAGCTAGACGTACCTGATCGTCACCACTTGGTAGTCTTGCGAGTGTCTCGATATACTGGAGTCCTAACCGCTGATCGGAGACGAGAGAGACGACCTCTTCCGGCATGCTGAGAAGCTGCAGGCGCCGCTTGATGTATTGATCGCTCTTATTTACACCATCGGCAACGGCTTTCTGCGTGAGGCCGTATTCTTTCATCAGGCGGAGGAAGCCTTGCGCTTCCTCGAAAGGATTGAGGTCTACACGCTGCAAGTTTTCCGCCAGAGCCATCAGGAGAAGCTCCGGGGGGCTCCGCGGATCGATTATGTAGCCGGCGATGTCCTGATGGCCATTCAGTTTTGCTGCACGAAACCGCCGTGAACCGATGACGAGATCGAACCAGTCGCCGTCGCCCGGTTGGACGATAACGGGCTGGATCTGCCCTTTATCCCTGATGGAGTCACCTAATTCTTCGAGTGAGTCCTGATCGTAGTCTAATCGAAGCGATACCGCGTTTTCCCGTATTTTGTCGAGCGGAATACGTGGCATCTCAACGAGCGACGTAATGGATTTCGGTAAGCTCATTTCTTAGCCCTCCTTCGTTTTGCGTGACCTTTGGCGTTTTCGATTAGCGCTGCATATTCGCTGTCTCGCAGACTACGCAGCCATGCTTTGGTGGACCATACACGACAGTGTTTTCGATACGATATTCCCGCAGCTTCGACCGCTTCAGCCCAGCTGCCAAACTCAGCTAGAGCTGCGGACATTAAGGCGACATGCGTCGTTCGAATCGATTGCAAACTTAACCGCACACCTCTTTTCTCAAGATTCCTGATACACATGACAACGCGCGGTTTTGTCCACCAACCGTAACGTTTTTTTCGAATTCGCGCATAACTCAGTCCGCTAGCGCGCACAGCTTTTGCCCAACTGCCGAACACTGTACGAGCGGCTCCCAAAATGTACGAGTATGACGTGCCCTGAAGAGCTCCCACATTAAGCGGAACTCCATCGGCGTACAATTTGAGAATCTCAGCTACTACAGTCTTCTCATCCCAAATTTGATCGGGGCGCGGTTCATTCGGATCGAATCCTGCAAGTGAACGTGCTTTTGCCCAACCGTTTGTACCGAAGAATCGTCTGGCAGCACTATACAGACCAGGATCGTGAGAATACACAATTCCTCGGCGGATAGATAATCCTTCCTCATTCCGTCGAATTATTTCTGCTACCACAGCGTTTTTCGTCCATGAGCGCATCGGATTCCTTTTGCGTATCCTCGAGTAGTCAAGGCCAGCGGCCGCTACTACTTGAGCAAGGCCTCCGAAGTGTCTAACCACCGCCTGGTACAACAACCTGTTATTTTTCTGCAGGTGGTTTGAATTGAGCGGGGCTCCCAGTTGATTCAGGCCTCTAATTTCTTCGATTATCGAGGCTCGGTTCCATTTCTTTCGAATGGACGGCTGCGGTTTATGCATGACTTCCTTATATTGCAGTCCAGCAGCCGTAAGTGCATTTCGCCATGCGCCGAACAACCGACAACCGGCGCTATAAAGCGCGGGGTCCTTTTTTAGCATAGTGCTGGGATTCGGATTAACGCCGCCCCGGCACAACTCCAAGATAGCGGAAATCACTATCTCTTTGTTCCAATTCTTCCGGGGCATGAGACCCTCTCCTGTTTCCTGTTTATGTCAACGTTCAGTCCGGCCAATATAAAACAATATATCCCAGAGCATGTCAAAGTCATGTCTTTGCGGTAAGTCAGCGAAAAAGCTAGGATGACGCGAATGGAATACAACATCCATACGCTCAAGAACGGCTTGCGGGTCGTGTTGGTTCCCATGTCGGGCACGAAGACGGCGACGGTCATGGTAATGACGGGCACGGGCTCGCGATATGAAGACAAGGGAGAGAACGGGCTCGCACACTTCTTGGAGCACATGTTCTTCAAGGGGACGAAAAAGCGCCCGAATGCGAAAGCCATCAGCGAGGAATTGGACGGCGTCGGAAGTGTCTACAACGCGTTCACTGCGAAAGAGCGCACCGCCTACTATGCAAAAGTGTCGAGTCAGTTCCTCGATACCGCGCTCGACGTGATAAGCGACATTTTTCTCAACTCAATGCTTCCGGAAAAAGAAATACAGAAAGAGCGCGGCGCCGTCATCCAGGAAATCGATATGTACGAAGACATGCCGATGCGCACGGTAGACAACGTGTTCGATGAACTCATGTTCGGCAAAGAACATCCCCTCGGCCGGACGATCTTGGGCCCTAAAGAGAACATTCGGAAATTCAAGCGGAAGGATTTTGCCGCGTACTTGAAGCGGAATTACACGCCGCTCAACACGATCGTCTCTGTCGCGGGCTCTTTCGACGAGGAGAAAGTGCTCGAGAATATTCGCGGCCGATTCGAAAGCGTGAAGCACGGAAATCCGCCCAATTTCATCCCCTTCTCTCCTGCGCAAGACGCTCCGCGCATCGCGATAAAAGAAAAGAAGACCGACCAGACGAATTTCATCCTCGGCGTCCCTGCGTATCCGTACCTCCACAAGGACGAGTTCGCGCTAGCCGTTCTCTCAACCATTCTCGGCAGCGGCATGTCGAGCCGGCTCTTTTTGGAAGTGCGCGAGAAGCGCGGGCTCGCGTATTCGATACATGCATGGATAGACAGGTATCCGGATACGGGCTACTTCGCGGTACAGGCAGGCGTCGAACACGGCAAATTGGAAAAAGCGGTTGAGACTATTCTCGCGGAACTTCGAAAGATAAAGCGCGTCAAGGTATCGGCGGCTGAATTGAAGAAAGCGAAATCGTTCATCAAGGGCAACATGACTCTCGCGCTCGAAACGAGCGATGAAATTGCGAATCACGCCGCCTCAACGATGATAAATATCGGCCGCGTCCGCCCGCTCGAAGAAATCCTGGCGGGAATCGACGCCGTGTCTGCGGCCGACGTTCAGCGCGTCGCAAAGGACATTTTCAAAACAAATTCTCTGAACCTTGCCATCATCGGCCCGCATTTGCATAGGAAAGAATTACAATCTTTATTGCGTGCCTAGAAAAGAGCAAGGGTGCGGCTCCCCATCCCAATACTTAACCACCAGGCTAACTATCGGGGTGAGAAAAGGGAGTGCCCTTAGAGCCAATCAATCGGTTTTTTGTTGTGTTCGATTAAATACTCATTCGTTTTGCTGAACGGTTTGGAGCCGAAGAATTTGGTCGCTGAAAAGGGCGACGGGTGGGCGGATTCGATGACAAGGTGTTTCGTGCGGTCTATATGCGCGCCCTTCGCTTTCGCATAGTTCCCCCAGAGAATAAATACGAGATTCTCGCGCTTCTCGGAAAGCTCGCGGATGACGGCGTCGGTGAATTGTTCCCACCCCTTCCCCTGATGCGAACCGGCCGTCCGTGCGCGGACCGTGAGCGTCGCGTTCAAAAGAAGTACACCTTGCTTCGCCCATCGCTCCAAATCCCCTGTCCGGTTTTTCAGCGGCTGCTCTAAATCGCTCTCGATTTCCTTAAAAATATTCTGGAGCGACGGGGGCAAAGGAATGCCTTCGCCGACGGCAAAACAAAGCCCATTCGCCTGTTTCGGCCCGTGATATGGGTCTTGCCCGAGTATCACAACCTCCACGTTATCGAACGGACAGAGGTCGAACGCACGGAAAATATTCTTCGGTGCGGGGTAAACGACTGCGTGCTGATATTCGCTTTTAACGAACTCGGTGAGCGTTTTGAAATATTCTTTCCCGAATTCATCTTTCAGCACCTCTTTCCAAGACGGCTCGATTTTTACATCCGCATCTTCTCGCGGCTTTTCCCACAGCGCGGCTTGTGCACTCATGGAGACAAGGATACATCCTGTCTACACTTTCGGGTATTGCGAAGCTACTTTCGCTTTCGGATCGGCGGCGGTGTTTGGCATGCCGTCCTTGTCGATTTTCGATGCCGGAATGTGCTTCACCTGCGTCGTGAGGCCGATCTTCGCGAGCAATTTAATGAACGGATCCGGGTCGAGCTCCTCGACATTCACCATGCGCTTCGGATTCCAGATGCCTTTCGCGACGAGGATGGCCGCCGCCACCGGCGGGACGCCCGCAGTATAGGAAATTCCCTGCGACTCCACCTCCTTATAGCACTTCGCATGGTCTTTTGTGTTGTAGACGAATACCGCGCGTTTCTTGCCGTTCTTCCATCCCTTCACTAAATCGCCAATGCAGGTCCAACCGGTGTAGGTCTTAGCGAGCGACGCGGGATCTGGAAGCACCGCTTTCAAGACCTTAAGCGGCACCACTTTCACGCCCTCGGCTGTCGTCACCGGCTTTTCGGAGAGCATGCCGATATTGGTAAGTATGTTGAACACGTTCAAGTAATGATTCCCGAATCCCATCCAGAAGCGGACGCTTTTCGCAGGAATATTCTTGAAGAGCGAGTGCAGTTCGTCGTGGCCGTTCAGATAGACAGGGCGCTTCCCTACCACGGGAAAGTCGTAATCCCACCGCTCCGCGTGGACCGGCCGCTCCACCCAGCGTTTGTTTATCCATGTCCAGACTTTTTTGAACTCGCGGAAGTTAATTTCGGGATCAAAGTTGGTTGCGAAGAATTTTCCATGGCTCCCTGCGTTTACATCGAGAATATCTACGGTATCTACTTTATCGAAGTAGTGCTTCACCGCGTAGGCTGCGTATGCGTTGACAACGCCTGGGTCGAATCCGACGCCTAAAATCGCATTGATACCAGCCTTTTTCACCCTTGCTTTGCGTTTCCATTCATAGTTCGCGTACCACGGCGGATTTTCGGCGACCCTGTCGGGTTCTTCGTGAATGGCCGTGTCCATGTAAGTCGCCTTGGCGCGGATGCATGCTTCCAAGACAGACATGTTGATGTAGGCAGTGCCGAGGTTGATGACGATCTTCGATTTAGTGGATTTGATAAGCTTCACCATTTCAGGGACGTTCATGGCATCTACCTGCCTGGAGTATAGTTTCGCCTTTTTATCCTTGATGTTCTTCTTGCGATGGATGCTTTTTATAATAGCGTCGCACTTCGCTTTTTTACGCGAAGCGATGCAAATATTACCCAGAATATCGTTGTTCTGAGCGCACTTATGTGCCGCGACGTGCGCGACTGCCCCGGCTCCGACTATGAGCACGTTGGGTTTTGCTAAACTTTTCATACTACCCGTGATACGAAACGGCATTTGCTCCATTTCGCACGCTAACCCGCCCCAAGATATGAGGCGGAAGTTATCCTACGCACGCCGCTTGGCTTACGACAAGCTCGATACGTATTCCGAATAATTGAAGGTACGCACAACCTCAACCCTCCCATCTAGCCGTTTTATCACGATGGAAGGCATGGGCACTCCGTTGAACCATGTTTTTTGAACGATGGTGTATCCGGCTGCGTCCGCTATCGGGATGAGATCTCCAACGCGCAGTGTAGCAGGAAATTTGTAGGTTCCAAAGATATCCCCAGCGAGGCAGGTGCGTCCGGCGATTTGGTACTCATACGTCGCATCCGGTCCGTTCACGGGCAATTCCATTTTCGCTTGTTCTTGATACGTAACGAGGTCGGGCATGTGCACGTTCGCCGCCGCGTCTACTACGGCCACGTCTATTTCGTTATGTACGATGTCGAGCACTTTCGTAACGAGGTATCCGGCTCGTGTTATCGAGCTTTCACCCGGTTCAAGATAGACCTGTATTGAGTGTTTTTCCGAGAAGACCTTCAGCTTCTCGCAGAATTTGTCGAGCGGGTAGCCGTCTTTCGTGAAATAGATGCCGCCTCCGAGTGTCACCCATTCGAGCTTTTCCAAAAGCCACCCGTACTTTTCGCCGATGGCATCGAGTATTTTCGAGAACGCATCGAAATCGTCATTCTCGCAGTTAACATGGAACATAACACCGCTTATCTTCCCAACGACCGATTCAATTTCTTTTCTATCCGTTGCACCGAGACGGGAGTATTTCCGCGCCGGGTCGGACAGCGTGTGATGCGAATACGAAACGCCCGGGTTGACGCGAAGTCCGACGGGGATGCCCTTTGCAATATCATAAAAATTATCGAGCTGCGCAACCGAATTGAAAATTATTTTCGTCGCAAATTTCCGCACTTCCCTCACCTCTTCTTCCGACCACGCGACGCTATAAGCATGCGTCTCTTTTCCAAATTTTTCGTGTCCGAGCTGCGCTTCGTTGAGTGAACTCGACGTCGTACCGTCCATATACTGGTTCATGAGCGGGAAGACTGCCCATGTCGAGAAGCACTTAAGCGCCAACACTGACTTGGCACCGGATTTCTCGCGCACGGATTTGATACGCTCCATATTCTTCAAGAGCCGTTCCCCGTCGAGGAGGTAGTACGGCGTTTTCAGTTCCGGATGCTCCCGGACAAAATCCCACATTCTGTTTTCTGCCATCGCGTCCTATCCTACGCGAATTTCCGGAAAATTAAAGCTTTTTCGCTCATGTTTGACAAGGTGAGGCACTGAGAACATAGTCGGCATAGCGTGCCTGCCAAAACGGCGGGCACATTGAGCAAAGAGGCTTGAAATGATGTGCTCATTGAAAATTCTTGTCGCAATACTGTTGCTTGTCATTCCGTATCCGCAACTCCAGTCCGCAACTTTTCCAATTCCCGTCGATCTCGAGCTTGCGCTTCTTGTCGACGCTTCGAGTTCTATGGATAAGGAGGAACAAGCGCTTCAACGACTGGGGTATATTCGCGCGATCCGCCATCCCGAGATCGTGAAGGTCATTCGAGAGGGCCCGATCGGCCGGATTGCCCTCACGTACGTGGAATTTTACGGCGCCAAGGACCAGCGAATTATTGTCCCGTGGACCATCGTTGAGGATGATGAGAGCGCGGGCGAAGTCGCCGGCTATCTATCCGAAGCGGGTCTAGAAAAGGGCCCTTTCACTTCCATATCCGCGGGGATGGAAATGGTCGGGGGTCAGATGCTTACGAATGAGTTTGAAGGGACAAAGCTCGTTGTGGACGTCTCGGGCGATGGGCCGAACAATGCGGGTAAGCCTGTGGCGGCGGTAAGAGATGCACTCGTCGCGCTGGGGATTGGCATCAATGGATTGCCTATCATGCTGCGTCCCGAGGCGGTGCCGTACGAAGAGTTCGCGCGTCTCGATGAATACTACAAGGATTGCATCATAGGCGGCCCTGGTGCATTCATCATGCCGATAACGGCGACGGATCAGTTCATACCGGCTATCCGCAACAAACTTGCGCTTGAAATCGGCAGCGCTCCGACCCGATCTAGATATGCAGAGTCGGGGGCAAGGGTCGTGTTGGTCGGCACGCTACAGCACACCAAGCAGGTTTCCAGGAGCGACTGCCTCGTCGGGGAGACGTTGCATAAAGAATTTCTGGATAGATTTTGGGCGGAAGACGAATGAAATCACACCTTGATGAGGCCGTCCGCGGACACGCAGACGGCCTCGGCACTTTTTTACAGCGCGCCTTCCCGTTTTAAGATTTCTCGCTTGCGTACTGTTCCGCCGCGGTTATAACTTCCTAATGAGCCGTCGGAACGAATAACGCGATGGCAGGGTATGGCTTCATCATAATTCGTGCGCATGATAGCGCCCACAGCACGCGCCGCTTTCGAGTTCCCCGCTTTCGCAGCTACTTGTTTGTACGTCATCACCTTTCCCTTCGGGATGTTCCGCACCACCGCCAAAACCTTGTCTCGAAATGTCATAAGCCAAGAGTGCCTGTCTCGCCTTTGATTTTCGTTTTCTTGACGAAGGCGAGCAATTTCTTTCCGACCATTTCGCGGTAGGTACAATAGTCGCAGTCGGGCGCAGGGGCCGGCAGCTCTTCAATGTCGAGGCATTTCTTTATCTTAAGAAGCGTTCCCTCTACCCATGAATCATTTCCCTTGTGCGGGACAAGCGTCACTTCGAATTCAAGAACGCCGTCGAACGCTTTCTTATCCCGACTTGCATTAGCGTATACAAAGTAGCCGGTGTCAGAAACTTTGAAGCCATTCTGGCGAAAGAGCCATTGGTACACCTCCATCTGCTGTTTGTAGCCCTCGTGCCAATCCTTATCGAGCACTTCTATCTTCTCGTCTTTGCTCGTCGATTTGTAATCCACGATGATAAGTTCCCCTTTCGGATTCACCCACACATCGTCGATGGCGCCGGAAACCGTAAAACCGGTTGCGGGATGCTTGTAATCAATGCCTTTGAAATTCTCGCGCCAAATATCCATCTTCGGGTGCTGGAACGGCACGGCGTCGACGCCATACTGCTCCATCAGGGGGTGCGCAGAGCCGTTTGCACGATGGATATCGAACTCTTTTTTGAGGAGCGCGTCGACTGCACTATTAAGATTAAAAGGAAATCCGGGCGGACGCCCCGTGCCAAGTTTATTGTCCACGTAAAAACAGCGTGGGCATTCCATAAAAAGCCCTATCTTCGAGCGCGAGAGACGGAATCTGCTTCCGCCGTAATTCCAATCCGGGTTCCTATCCGGTTTATAGTACTGACTCATCAGCGAAGTATAACCGCCCGCCGGAATTTTCGCGAAACTACCGGCCGAAGGTATTGCCGCCCGTATCGGCTTGGACTTCTTCGAACCAATGCTTGAAACGGTTCTCGACGTACCACATGGCCGTGAACATGAGAAGGACCAAAATGGTCGAAAAAATAGCAACAGTGTAGAGGCCGAAGCCGACGGCCATGCCGATACCCGCGACGACCCAGAGACCTGCGGCCGTCGTGATGCCGTGAAGCGTGTCATGGCGGAAAATAATGAGTCCTGCACCCAAGAATCCTATGCCGGTAATGATGGCCGCCGCAGTGCGGAGCGGGTCGAAGTTCATGATGCCGATGTATGGGAAACTCACGGCGTTCGCGACCACGATGAAAAGGCAGGAGCCGAGCGCGACGATGCCAAAGGTGCGCATGCCGGCCGATTGCTTCGCGAGAATGGCACGTTCGGTGCCGATAACGGTACCGAGAAGCATTGCGAGGATGAGCTTTCCCGCAGTGACAACTGTCGGGTCGAAGAATTGTTCAACAGACAACATATATGTTCAGTATAAGGTATGAAGTATAACGTATAAGGGGAAATCCACACTCATTTCGCAGACCCTTCTTCCTTTATACTCCCCTCTACACTCCGCAGAGCCGGCGTGCTTCATCAAGGACTTCCGGCACGCGAGATGGTTTGACACCGTACTCATGCAGTACGTGGCTCGCGGCGACCGTTTTGCACAACACGACCCTATTCTCGAGAAGACGGTGTTTTTCTCCAGGTGTCAGCGTTGTAAGACACGTGAGAGGATGCACGCGAGCTTCTTCGATAAGTGAGAATAAATTTTGGCTTCGAGGATAATCCCAGCCGATGAGCGTCAGATTCGAACACTGCGCATAGCGGATGGCATTCCTGGTAAAGCGCGTATTCGTCACAAGCCAACCCTCATCGACCCTGGAGGATGCTTCCGGTGCGTTCTTGAGATCCTGGTAGCGCGCATACACGTAGAGTGCGTCTTTGATGTCGGTCTTTCCTGCCGCGTCGTTGTGAAATTTCGCTTCAATGCCGATGCGTTTCCCTTGCTTCTCGGCAAGCACGTCGACCTCATGCGGAGCGCAGCGGCCCGTAAGCGCTACTCCCGTCCGCACAATCCACCCATGCGCGCGAAGCACTTCAGCGAGAAATTGCTCGAACGGGAAACCGGACGGGCCGAGGTCGAATACTGCGCGCTTTACCGAGTAGCGCGCGGCGACTGGCGGAGATTCTTCCTTTCGAAGCATCTCGAATGCATGCCGATATATTTCTTCCGTCGTGATGCCCGGGCGAAGCTCCCGCAGAATGCGTGCGGCTATACGCGCTCGCGCCGTGGCGCTCGCTCCCGCGCGCTCGAGCGACATTTCAAGTTTTGCCGCATCAAACGCCTCCTGTTCGCCGTCGGCTTTCGTGATAAGAATGCCTTTCGTCATAATAGAACCCATCTCAAAAATAATGGCGTAGCGAGGCCGCTCCTGCGCGAGCGAGGCGCCGCGGCGCAGCCCGAGGCGTGTCCTCGACACGACGAGGGCGAGCCGTTCGACGCAGGAGCCGCGCAGGGGCGGCCGCAGTAGCCAAGCTGATAATTTTTTTGTTCCATAGTGCGGTTATTTTTGAGATGGGTTCTGACATCAATTAATTATGGAAGGAATGAGAGTGAATGGAAGCGCTACGCCGTCGAGGTCTGCGGAGAGAAAGACGCCGAATGCGGGCGCGAAGACGACTGTTTTGAAAGGCTTCGATACCGGTGTATTTTCGCAATCGCGCTGCGGTTCGCGCCAGGTCTCGAACGACAGATGATACCTGAACGCATCAATCTGTGTCGTCTGAATGGAGAACGAATCACAAGCGGATGGAAGCTGTATCATCCCCGATAAATGATGTTCTCCGGGTTTTAGGTCGTCCCGGATAATCATTCCGCGATTTTCTTCTTCAACGGAACCCGATGCGCCGTATTCGAATAGGAAAAAAGAGAGGTAGGCGAGGGCGAACACGATAACAACCAAGAACACCCCTCGCCGAGAGATTTTCAGCATTCTTGCATTATACCGCGTCAAAAACGCATCACTCCGCCACCATAGCATTGTTCGCCGCTCGGACTGTACATGACCAACGATTGGCCAGGAGAGACGACCTGCGGTTCGTGGAAAATTGCACGCACACCACTTTCTAAAGATTCTATGCGGGCACGAACCGGCGTCGAACGGTAGCGCACTTCAACGTT
>QZJK01000004.1 GCA_003599295.1 Candidatus Parcubacteria bacterium
GTCTACGCCGATTTCGATTGCGACGGCATTCCCGGAGCGGCCGTCTTGTCCGACTTCTTCACGAAGATAGGACATGCGAACTTCGAAGTGTATCTGCCGCACCGCGACCGCGAAGGATATGGTTTGCACAAAGATGCGATACGAGAATTAGCGGAGCGCGGGACGACGCTCATCATCACGGTCGATGTCGGCACGAACGCGCAGGAGCCCGTGCGGTATGCGCGAGAGCTCGGAATAGATACGATCGTGACAGACCATCACGAGATAACGGGCGCGTTGCCGGATTGCGTCGCCGTTCTCAATCCAAAATTAGGTTCGTATCCGTTCCGCGAACTGTGTGGAGCTGCCGTCGCATTCAAACTTGCGCAAGCCCTCATCATCGAAGGCAAGCGAATGAACATGCCGCGTTTTACCGCCACTCCCACGGGATGGGAAAAATGGCTGCTCGACATGGTCGCCATCGCGACTGTTGCCGACATGGTGCCGCTCGTCGGAGAGAATCGCGCCCTCGTCCACTTCGGCCTCAAAGTGCTTCAGAAATCTCAGCGCGCTGGCATCGCGGCACTTTGCGACAGGCTTCGTTTGCGCCGCTCGTCTCTCACGGAAGATGAAATCGCCTTCTCTATTGCGCCGCGCATCAATGCTGCATCGCGCATGGACGAACCCGACCTCGCGTTCCAGCTCCTCACGACGACCGACTCGAACGAAGCGGATAAACTTGCCGCGCATCTTGAAAGCCTGAACGCGCGTCGGAAAAGCGTCGTCGCAGGAGTCGTCAAACAGGCACGCCGAAATGTTTCCGCGCGCTACACACAGGATGCGCGTGTCGTTGTGCTCGGAGATCCGGAATGGAAACCGGCGCTCTTGGGGCTCGCGGCGAATTCCATCTTGGCGGAAAGAAGCGGCATCGTGTGTTTGTGGGGCCGCGATGCGACGGGGCGGCTGAAAGGCTCATGCCGTTCCGACGGAAGCGTTTCGATCACGGAACTTTTTTCGAATGCGAGCGATGCGTTCGAAGAATACGGCGGACATGCGTTTTCCGGCGGATTTTCCGTTTCACACGAGAGCGTGCATACGCTCGGCGAGACGCTCTCTCGCGCCGCGGAAGCATTAGAGCTATCAAAAACGCGCGATGCGCGTGAACATGACGCACTCGCAACGCTCCCCGAGATATCTTCGGCTCTCTTTGGGGAAGTTTCTCGATTGGCGCCGTTCGGGATAGGGAATCCGAAGCCGGTGTTTCAGGTGTGCGATATCATCGTGACCGGCGTTCGGCGTTTCGGGCGCGACAGTGCGCACATAGAGCTTCAATTGGAATGCAGGAGAACGGGCTCGCGCGCACGCGCGTTCGATTTTTTCCGTTCGCCCGAAGGATTCACTCACGCGCCTGCGGAAGGGAAAGAAACGAGGATTCTCGCGACAATAGAGCGCGATTCCTACCGCGGCGGTCTCGCGCTTCGTCTTGTGGATATGCTGAAGCCCGCGTAATACAAGTCTGCTACAGTTAGGCAATGCAAAATACACTCTCCGTTTCCGAGTGCGTGAGGTTCGGTTGGGAAACGTTCAAGAAAAGGCCGTGGTTTTTTGTCGGCGCCATGGCGCTCCTTGTCGTGACGTCTTTCTTAAGCTCGGTTTTTTCGGAAGCCGCACAGGAGAGCAATAGCGGGTTCTTTATATTCGTTGCCTTTATCGCATCAATGGTCTTCGGCGTTTACGTCGAGATGATATTGGTCACGTTCTTGCTAAAGTCTCATGAGGGTATCGAACAGATAGGCTGGAGCGAGCTCACTTCGTATCTTCCGTTCTGGAAGTATCTCGGCGCCAAGATACTCGGGAGCATCATCATTGTCATCGGCTTTATTCTCCTCATCATCCCGGGCATCATACTCGCGCTCATGTTCTTTGCGGTCCAGTACCTCGTCATGGATAAGAAACTTGGGCCGGTTGACGCTCTGAAAGAGAGCAGTCGCATTACGAGAGGACACAAAGGACAACTCCTGCTTCTCATGCTTGCCGTCATCGGTCTCAATATCCTGGGGGCACTCGCGCTTCTTGTCGGGCTCTTCGTATCAGTGCCGGTGACCATGCTTGCTATCGTGCACGCATACCGCACGCTTGAACACAAAGCGAGCGAAGTTGCGCCTGCCGCCGCCGTTTCACCCGCGGCTGCATGAACGTTGTTATCTATTCGGATGGCGGTGCTCGAAATAATCCAGGACCCGTCGTCGCGACAGGGTCGCTCCTCCTTGAGAACCCTCGGTTCTCAACAGGCTTCGCCCTGCTCTCCGACACGGGAAACTCCCGTTTCCCGACCCCTTCCCGCAGGACCTAACAATACTTTTTAATATGAGCGAGGTAATTATCTATACCGATGGGGGAGCAAGGGGGAATCCAGGACCCGCTGGTGCAGGTATTGTCATCTACGACGGTGAAAAGAAAATTGCAGAGGTGAAAAAATTCCTTGGCGAGAGGCAGACCAATAACTGGGCCGAGTATGAAGCGCTCGCACTCGCGCTTCAAGAAGCGAAAAGGCGCGGACTCGCGGGCCGCGAGATAGAAGTGCGGATGGATAGCGAGCTCATCGTCCGCCAGATGAACGGCGAGTATCAGGTGAAGGAGGAAACGCTCTGGCCGCAGTATATGAAAGTGCATAATCTTCTTGTCGCGCATTTTCCGGAACACCGGTTCGTTCACGTGCGTCGCGAAGAAAATAAAGAAGCGGATCGTCTTGTCAACGAGGCGCTTGATGAGGCAAAATAATCACTATGGTGCGCGAACAATTAAGGGGACAACTCAGCGGATTCATAGATTTCATTCGCGAGCGCGGGGTCATGGGGCTCGCCATTGGTTTCGTGTTGGGAGGAGCGGTTTCGAAAGTGACCACATCATTCTCGACAGACATCGTGAATCCCACGCTTTCGTATTTTTTCGGGGGCACGGGACGGCTCGGTGATCTTATGCTCGGCTCTGTCGCTATCGGGAAATTCCTCGCCGCGACCTTGGATTTCTTTATCCTCGCGCTCACGGTCTACCTCATCTTCAAAGTGTTGAAGCTTGATAGACTGGATAAGAAAAAGGAAGAGACTATCGTGTGATACACTAGAGTTTACATATGGGCATTGACGAATTTAAACAGAATCTAGATGCGAAGAAGCCGGACGCAACGCCTCCGGCGGAGAAAATTGATGCGCGAGCGATAGTGGATGCTCTCAGCAAGAACGTAAATTACGCAGGGAAAAAGCCCGAAGAACCGCGTACGCACAACGAAATCTCGGAAAATAAGCCTGAGTGAGATTTTCAGGCGCCCCTTGCTAGAGTCACTAAGAGGTATATAACATACCTCTGCTCTTTACGTTCTTTCACATTGTATTTGCCATAACGAAGGGTGCCTTTTGGGAAATAAGGGCTTCGTTCGCTGTGGCTAATCACATCTTCTGTGAAGAAGCTGCGGCTCCCGTAAACCGAAAGAGGCCAAAATGTCTGAACGAGATATGGCAGCCGCTGATGCGGCCGCCGCACAAGCTCGGCATCATGCTGAGGGGCTCGCGAAGGGAGACTTGCTGACCGGCAACCCTGCCCTCAAGGGTTCTGAACTTCCCCTCGGGGAATACTACGGACCCTACAAGCCGAATCGGGAGTGGACCGCGACCTACGTCACGCGGGACGAGATCTATCCTGAAGGCCGCGACTTCTATTGATCGCGAAGCGGCCCAACAACAGTCTTCGGCGCCCGGGCGCCGAAGACTGGACTTTTATTGAATTTCTTCGAATCTCTTTTCGATAACACTCCAGTTCAAATTCTTGAAGAATGCATCTATATATTTCCCTTTTCCAGCCGCGCCGTAGTCGAGAATGTATGCGTGCTCCCACACGTCAAGCGCGAGGATGATGGGAAGTGTCACGAAATGTCCCTGGTGCTGTTCGCCGGTGAAGCCAGCAAGGAATTGCTTCGCTTCGGGGTCCCAGTACAGGATTGCCCAGCCGGGTCCGCGCATGTTACCTATCGATTTGAAATAGGGGAGGAAGTATTCGAGATACTCTTTTTGTAGCTGTTTTGCGAGCGCACCCTCGGGGCGCAATTCTTTAGCGCCTCCCTCGAATTGCGTAAAGTAATGTTCGTGAAGCCGCATGCCGCCAAACTCGAACGAGCGGCGCCGTATCAATTCCGAGAGTGCGTGCGCGTTCTTTTCCGTGTCCGCGGCGTACTCGATGAGTTTCTCTGATATCGCATTGAAATTCTTCACATATCCGCTATAGAGCCCCAGGTGCTCCTCGACAGATTTCTTTGATATTCCATCCAATTCGGGGATGTCGAACTTTTTTTCTTGGTATTCCATGTCGCTCTATTATACATATTGATTTCTGAACCACGAATGAACTAGTTGCAAAAAAACAAGAAAGTGGCACAGTCTCGCGTTAGCAGAGCCGAAGAAGGTTCTTGCTCTTGAAGTCTGGGGAGACGAAAATGCGGCAACGTTTTATTCTGCAATGCGTAGTCAATGGGGTCGCGGCAGCGTTATTTGGAGGGGTAATCGCGATCTTGCGCTCAATCCCTCCGCAGGTAGCAGCTCCGACGCCAATGCCCCTACCGAGCTTCGAAGATATCTTCGAGACGTACTCGAAGGGGGCGCGGGGAACCCCGATTCCGCCGAAGACGGTTCCAACTGTCAGGATTCTCGAACCTGACGAAACGGCGCCCTAGGTTTTGAAGGGCGGATTAAATTTCGGACGCGGAAAGCTTCGGCTCCCGCGTCCAACTGTTTTATACAAGCCCAGCCTTCTTGAGCGTTTGAAATGCGCCGCGCTTTCGCATCGTCTTCAAACCTTTTGCAGAAACGTTCACAGTTATTTTCTTGCCAAGCTCCGGAAGAAAAATGGTCTTTTTTTGGATATTCACCAAACGGCGGCGCGCCCCCGTCGGGTTGAATTTAGTCGCACGCGTACGGTTAGAATATCCGCCGCCAACCTGTGATTTCTTGCCTGTTATGACGCATTCCTTTGCCATAGTGGGGGCATACTACCACAGTCGAGTTCAACTGGCCAATTCTTTCTTTCTGAAACGTGCGACAAAAGCAGCGGCGCGTTCTCGAGTCATCGCTTCATCTATAGCCGTCTCGTCCACGAATCCAGTCTTTTCGGCATCAGGTAAGCGCTCGAGCGAGCGCGCTCTCGAAAGGAAGTCCATATTCTGTCGCGCAATGTGTGGCGTATACATCTCGATTACCTTTAGAACGCCACCGACTTTTAGTACTCGTTCCGCTTCGCGCATCATTTCGAGCGGCTTCCGTGCTTCCGGGTCGCCGAGTACATTCCGAAAAATGACTTCCGCGACCGAGTTGTCGCGGAACGGAAGTTGATGCCCTGATGCGAGCACAAAATGCACACGGCCGGTCTTCTCAAGTTCACGTTCTCGCATTTCATCATTGAGACGGAACCAATTACGCCCCGTTCCGAGCGAGCCGCCGGAATCATCCGTCGCAATGAAATAAATCGATTCATCCTCTTTGAGCTTGTCTATATACTCTTTCGAGAGTTCGGGGCTGTCTATATAGGGAGATGCTCCGCTCCCGATTTCTACAATAATGTATTCTTCTTTTTTCGATTCCGGTCCGCGTTGTCTCTCGAGCCCTTTTCCCATACATATAAGTGTATCAGCTCCTCCGTATGCATTTTTCGATGATTTCAAACGGGTATACTTACCTGTATGAAAGAGGGCGTAGATCCCATTAAGGCCGGCATTCGACAGTCGTTTCTCGAAAAAGTGCGAAAGACGAGCCTGAATTCATTCCGAAGCTCACTTTTTGACAGCGGAGGTCGAATTACAGAAACGCTTCCGATTGGAGAAGACGGTTATATCCAGTTCGATCCGGACTCAAGAACCGCGGATATGTTGTTATGCGCGCTGAAGGGAGAAGGGTCCAGAACTGCGGAGCAGACGGACGCTCGTCACACGGCAAAAGATGTTCATGATGCGGCTGAAGCCATATCACGAGCGTATGACATTTTATTCGAGTTCGACGAAGATGCGAAACACATCACCTACACGGCGACGCTTCTGAAGCGTCAGGATGAAAAAAAGAATGAATACAGTGAAGGTGGCATGTGATAGCATATCGATATGGATTTTCTTGATGCGGTATTCGTCGTCGCGGTCATCGTCATGTCGGCAGTCATTCACGAAGTGATGCACGGTGTTGCGGCAGAACAGCTCGGCGATCCGACGGCACGTTTGCAGGGGAGGATTACCCTAAATCCCATTTCGCACTTAGACCCTATAGGAAGCATCGTGCTCCCTATCGTGCTCGTCCTCACCAACTCGCCTATTCTTTTCGGCTGGGCGAAGCCGGTTCCCTATAATCCGTACAATCTACGGCCCGGGCGGTTCAGCGAAGCAATCGTCGCGGCCGCCGGTCCCTTTTCGAACCTTGCGATAGCGACTATCGGAGGCCTCATTATCCGTCTCGGCATTTTGTCGCCCGGAATGGCCGAGATAGTGTTCCTTATCGTCTTTATCAACGTCATACTCTTCCTCTTCAACCTCATTCCCATTCCGCCCCTCGACGGCTCGAAAGTGCTCGCTTCGATATTGCCGCCGGGCCTTGCCGTGTCGTACGACCGTTTGCGCGCCTACCTCGAATGGAACCCCATCTTAGGCTTCGGGCTTGTAATACTCTTCATTGTTTTCTTTGGCGGCACATTCTTCAGCTTCATTCGCGCCATCGCAAGCGCGATTGCGGGGGTATAGGCCGAAAACCTTGCAATTACAGGCCATACATAGTACATTTCTTTAGCGCTTTCGGCGCTTTTTAGTTTGCAGTCACTACGAACTACGTTCTACGTACTACGAACTATTCAATAACTATGGCAACCATCAATCAGCTCGCGCGGAAGGGCCGCAAAAAGAAAACGTGGCGCACGAAAACAGTGGCGCTCACGCGCGGTTTCAACACGCTCAAAAATCGCCCCTCGTTCTACCCGGCGCCTTTTAAGCGCGGTACTTGCACGCGTGTGACGACGAAAACCCCCCGCAAACCGAACTCCGCTATCCGAAAGATCGCTCGTGTTCGCCTTACGAACGGCATGGAAATCACTGCATATATTCCCGGCGAAGGACACAACTTGCAGGAACACTCGGTCGTCTTGGTGCGCGGCGGGCGCGTGAAGGACATCGGCCTCCGCTATACCATCGTGCGCGGCAAGCTCGACACGACCGGCATTGAGAAGCGCCGCCGCGGCCGCTCGCTCTATGGCGCGAAAAAGCCGAAAGCCCAGAAATAATTATCAATTTACAATTCTCAATTTTCATTGAATTTACAATGACCCAATTTTCAAATATTGACGCATTGAGAATTGATTGGAAATTGCAAAATTAAAAATTGGAAATTACGAAGTATGAGAAGGCCAGTAAAAAACAGAATGCAGCCGGGACCGGACAATGTGTACGGCTCCGTTAAAGTTTCGAAACTCATCAATTACGTGATGGAGCGCGGCAAGAAGGACACCGCGACGAAGATAGTCTACAAAGTCATGGAGGAGTTGAAGAAGGATGGCGATCCGCTCGTCATTTTGGAAGAAGCGCTTGATAAGGCGTCGCCCTCAGTCGAGGTTCGCTCGCGCCGCGTCGGCGGTGCGAACTACCAGGTCCCGCGCGAAGTTCGGCCGGAACGCCGGCTCGCACTGGGTCTCCGCTGGATAGTGCAGGCCGCAGAAGGCACGAAGGGGAAGCCGATGCACGAATCGCTCCTTGCGGAAATCCGCGCAGCGCACAAGGGAGAAGGCTCGGCGGTCACCAAGAAAGAGACTACTCACAAGATGGCGGAAGCGAACAAAGCGTTTGCCCATTTCGCTTGGTAAATTCGCTGGGCAGTTCATTAAGTCTTCATATCTCCACCAATAAAGTGCGTGGATGAAGGGAATTATTCTATGGCTTCTCGGAGTGCCTATTTCCATTATCATTCTTTTATATTTGTTTAATGTTCTTTGAATCGATATGCAGTACTTGCAGAATCTTTCAAAAATCGGACTCGCGCTTATGGGCGCCTTTCTCCTCCTAGGCGCGTATTTCATCCTTACGCAGGGGCTTTTCGGCGAGAGTTTTGTCGCGCTCCTTCTCGGTATGCCATGGATACTCCTGCTATCGTATTTTGAATTCTTCGAGCCGAGCAGCACGTTGGTCTTAGGTGTTCTCCTCCTTCTTCCCTTACTGCTTAACGCCGTAATTCTCTATGGAGTCGGTATGCTGCTTGAGAGGGTCTTGCCAAAGTACCCCTGGTTCCAGAAGACATAGAGGACGCAGTCCTTCAGGTAAAACTTTGCATTTTCCCGATTTTCCGCTACATTAGTGGGACGCCTTCGGGCGTTTTCATTTTAAATATGGCTCGTGATTATCCGTTAGAAAAAGTCCGCAATTTCGGTATTATTGCCCACATCGACGCTGGGAAGACGACCACGTCGGAACGTATCCTCTATTACACCGGAATGTCGCACAAGATAGGTGAAGTGCACGAAGGCGACACCGTGACCGACTGGATGGAACAGGAGCGCGAGCGCGGCATCACGATTACCGCCGCGGCCATCACCTGCTTTTGGAATCCGACGTACATGGGCGCCGACACGACGTACAAACATCGCTTCAACATCATCGACACTCCTGGCCACATCGACTTCACTTCCGAAGTGAAGCGCTCGATGCGCGTCTTGGACGGCGCGGTCGTCGTCTTTGACGGCGTCGCTGGCGTTGAACCGCAATCGGAAACGAACTGGCGCTACGCGGAAGAAGCGGAAGTGCCGCGCATCTGCTACATCAACAAGCTCGACAGGACCGGCGCCTCTTTTGAAAAATCGTACGCGAGCATTCTCGACCGTCTCTCGACGAAAGCCGTCCGGATGCAGATACCGATAGGGGAAGAAGGCGGATTCGAAGGCGTCGTAGACCTTCTCACTAGAAAAGCGTACAAATTCGAAGGAGAAATGGGCAAGGAAGTTATCGCATACGATATTCCGGAGAACTTGAAAGCGGACGCGGAAAAGTATCGCCACGAACTCGTCGAGCGCATCGTCGAGAATGACGACGCACAGATGAGCGAATATCTCGAAGGCAAAGAAATTTCTCTCGACCAACTGAAGAAAACACTTCGGAAAGCGGTCGTCGAGAACAAAATATTCCCGGTCTTGACCGGCTCTTCGCTCAAGAACAAAGGAGTCCAGCTCGTTCTCGACGCGGTCGTCGACTACCTTCCGAACCCCCTCGACCTTCCGCCGGCAAAAGGCGTCAATACTGATACAGGCGCCGAGGAAACGCGCCCGTCTTCGGACGAAGCGCCCTTCTCCGCTCTCGTATTCAAACTCCAGGTGGACCCGTTCGTCGGCGCGCTCTCGTTCTTCCGCGTGTATTCCGGTTCCTTGGAAGCTGGCGGCACCGTCTACAACTCCGCGAATAACAAGAAAGAACGTTTGGGTCGCATTGTGCGTCTTCAGGCAGACAAGCGCGAAGATGTGAAAGTCGTCTACGCTGGAGAGATTGCCGCCGCGGTCGGCTTGAAGGAAGTGAAGATCGGCCACACGCTCTGCGACCCTGAACATCCGATAGCACTCGAATCAATCGTATTCCCCGAGCCAGTCGTTTCAATGCGCGTCGAACCGAAGACGAAGGCCGATCAGGAGAAGTTGGGCGTCGCGCTCTCGCGTCTCTCCGACGAAGACCCGACGTTCCGCGTCAAATCCGATCCGGAGACGATGGAGACCATCATTTCAGGCATGGGCGAATTGCACTTGGAAATCATCGTCGACCGTATGAAGCGCGAATTCGGCGTCGAAGCGACGACCGGGAAGCCGCAAGTCGCATATCGCGAGACGATACAAGGCACGGCTGACGTCGAATACAAGCACATCAAGCAGACGGGCGGTCGCGGCCAGTACGGCCACGTGAAGATCCGCGTGAAGCCACTCGAGCCGGTCGATGAAGGCAAGAAGGTAAAGAACAACGTCGACCGCGAAGACCATTTCGAATTCGTCAACAACATCAAAGGAGGCGTTATTCCGCAGGAATACATCCAACCAGTAAAGAAGGGCCTCAAGGAAGCAATGGAGCGCGGCGTTCTTGCAGGGTTCCCTGTCGTCGACATTTCCGTTGACCTCTACGACGGTTCCTACCACGACGTCGACTCTTCCGAGATCGCGTTCAAGCTCGCGGCGATAAATGCGATGCAGGAGGCGATGCAGAAAGCAAAGCCCGTGCTTCTCGAGCCGATAATGAAGCTTGAAGTCGTCACCCCGGAAAAATTCATGGGCGATGTGACAGGCTCCATCAACTCGAAGCGTGGACAGATAGAATCACTCGGCGAGCGCGGCCAAGCGCGCGTTGTCGTCGCGAAAGTGCCGCTCTCGGAGCTCTTCGGCTACACGACCCAGCTTCGCTCTCTCACGGAAGGCCGCGCGGTACCCAACCTCGAATTCTCGCACTACGCTATCGTGCCCCGCAACGTGCAGGATGAGATCATAGCTTCGCGAAAGTAGCGCGGACTTTTCCCTCTATCCCTCGGCATCGTTCCGTACGGGCGTGCTACTATTTTTCTGATGGAGCAATTTCCTCGGGAGGGAACCCCGCGGTACGGCGAGCCGGTGCCTGAACCGCGCCGCAAGGCGGGCCTTCTTGTCCTGTTCGCGATTTTGATACTTATCATCGGTGTCGCGTGGGGCCTTTCCCGCTACCTCGCGCTTTTTGAAGAGATACGCACGCAAGAAGACATCGCCGCGCGCATCGCGGAAAATCGTATTCGTTTTTCGAATGCGTTCTCCGACATCGCGGGGGTGACCGAGGCCGATATCGCGAACGGCTTCTGGTACACCTACACTGACGCAGAGGGGAACGAGCATGTCCTCTACTTCGATCCGAACGCGCTTGCCGCGAAAAATCTCTCCGATGCCGAAGTGAGTTATCTTGCGAGTCTTGTCGCGAAATCGCAGGTTACGAACCGTTCCAACATGCGCGTGCTTTCCGACTCCGAATTGTCCAGCAACCTGCAGTTCCACAACCTCGTATATTCCTTTGGCACGGGCGGCACGACGACGATAGGGCTCGAAGAAACGCTCGAAAGCAAGGTGCGCTCCGGCACGGCGTCCTCTGATGATCTGTTGCGATTGAGCTATCTCTATGAATTGGACGGCCGCTACACGGAGCGCGACGCCCTGAATCGCGAGAACTGCGAGCGCTTCAATGTCCGCTGTGCAAGCGACGTGACACTCACCATTTCCGGACGTGTCGTCGACGGGCGCGGAGCTCCGGTTTCGGGGGCCTCCGTCGCGATAGTCAGCAAGCCGGAAGTCCGCGCCGTGCAGACGAACGCCGACGGCCTCTATTCGTTCAAAACGGGCGTCAAAGAGCTCGAGAAACTGCGCATCAGGGCGGTCAAGCGGAATTTCTCCGACGGGTTCGCGAATCTCATCGTGCTCACGAGCGGCGTCAAAGCGCTCGCTGTCGGCGACATCGCGATAGAGAGCCCCATCAACATCGTGACCGTGGATTATGCGGAGAAAACGGTGACAGGCGCCGGCAACTCCTTCGCGCCGGACGGGAAGCTCATCATAAAAACCCCGCAGAGCACCTATGAGATCCCATCCGGCGCCATCGTCGGGAAGGATGGGAAGCCCTACACGAAAGGCCCCATTGATGTGTACCTCTACGAATTTACGAAAGGGAATGCACCCGAAAGCCTCACGAATTTGGACACGTTTGACCAGGTCTTGGGCTATGCCGGCGACCTCATGAAAACATTCGGCATGCCGTACATACAATTTTTCACCGAAGACGGCGTCGAGCTCGATGTCCTGAAGAGCAAGCCCATGGTCCTTACCTACAAAATCGCCGAGATGGAAGCCCTCCGGACCAATCAAGATCAGATATACGAGCCGCTGACGGAGGCGGACATGCAACTCCTCGTCGCAGCCTCGATAGGAGAGCCATACAAGATAGACCGCGAGTTCCTTATCAACAATCAGCTATTGCGGTTCCCTGCCTTTTGGGTGTTTGATAGAAGGCGAGGCGTGTGGGACAACGTCGGCGTAAGCGTCCTCGACACTGAAGGAACGATACGCTCCATCTTTTATACCGTCCGCGACGATTGAATGAACACTCCTACATTATTAATTATCAATACATAACTTAAAAAACTATGGACACTGCAACACCGGCAGGCATGAACATGATGCCAAGCCAGCCGAGATCGGGAGGAGGACAGAAACTCATCGTGTGGGGCGCGATACTCGTGGCGCTCGCATCCATCGCGGCATCTTTTTTCATCATTCAGGGAGCGGGAGCGAATGCTGACTACATCTGTACGCGCATCATAGAGACAGAAAGCGACTGCGCGAATGGCAGTTGGGGAGAATGGGCGGTCGTTTCAGAGACGAACGACTCTGCGGCCTGCGCCGTAACGAAGATAGAGAAAAGGGTCTACACCGGCACGCGCACGACACAGCACATTCTCCAATACGAGAACCTTCGCACCGCGTGTGACACAGGCTATTCGCAGGCCAGGAGCGGCAGCGGCAAAGGGAGCAGCGGATTCGAGACTGGCACTATCATCTCGCAATCGGCAGCCTGCCAAATTGAAGAGACGCGCACGACAAGGAATCCAGGCACGAGTTGTGCCGGCGGGACAGGTGGCACAACAAGCAACCAGGAAATAACCTCAACCCAGTCGGACATCACAACGCTCCAGGATCAGGCCGTTGAAGTCAATTCACTCGAGCAGTTGACGCAGTTCCGCGAGAGCATGATAGCGGCCGACATCTTCGCGCGGCCGGCACTGGTGCGCGCCGGCGGGACGACGGTCGTGAAGTGGACAGGGCGCGAAGTGACCGCCTGCACTGTAACGGGCACGAATGGCGACGAGTGGGAGGGCACCTCGGGCGAGAGAACATCCGGTGTCATCGAAGAAGCGACGACATACACCCTGACCTGCACCGCCTTCAACGGCACGACGGTCACGGACGAGGCAACGGTCAATATCATCCCCGTCTTCGAGGAGACCTAAGCTTAGAAAAAATTAGCAGCGAAAACCTGCCGCGTGCCCCAAGGGCACGCGGCAGGTTTCATTTGAAAGACAGCGGACCATCGAGGTCGAACATGTGCAATTCCCTTGGAATGATCTTTGCAAGCGCAAGTTTCGCTGCGTTGATCGTTTTGGCGACACCTTCTTCCGTCGCACGGTTGGGTGGCTTCGTCTGCATCTGTCGCTCTATTATCATGAGTTGGGTCTTGAGTCCGAGTAATTCCTCCTGCTCTTTTCCATTCAGCTGTTGTTTCAAGAGTACGTCCCCGAATACGTACTTTATTGCCTCTTGAGCGCCGTGCACTTGCGGGAGAAGGTATTCCTCGTCACGGCTTAATTCGGCCCGTCTGTCGGCAGGCGGCCCTTCACGTCGGCCCTGATTGGCTTCCGGCATTTTCTCACCCATGCAAAAAGGGTAGCACATCCTGCCCTCCGCACCGGCGGAAAACCCGAATCCTTGACGCATGTAGGCCCTTTTTGCTAGTATGGGCACACGCACGCTCCGTGCGTATTATTTTGCTCGAATTTTCCCTCGTGCGGCGTAGCGACCCGCGTTAAACGATGGTTCAGGAAAGCAAAAAATACCGGAGCACCGAGGCCCTAGTCTCACTCGCGTTGGCATTAAAAACATTAATAGATAATAGAAATATTTTGTATGGCAGGAGAATTTAATCGAACCAAGCCGCACGTGAACGTCGGCACCATCGGGCACGTTGACCACGGCAAAACAACGCTTACCGCGGCCATCTTGAGCGTGCTCGCGAAAGCGGGGAACGGCTACTCGGCGACAACAAAAGGCGTCGACGAGATAGACAAGGCGCCGGAAGAGAAAGCGCGCGGTATCACTATCTCGCTCTCGCACTCCGAGTACGAGACGCCGGCTCGCCACTATGCTCACGTAGACGCACCGGGCCACGCCGACTACATCAAGAACATGATAACGGGTGCCGCCCAGATGGACGGAGCCATCCTCGTGGTCGCGGCATCTGACGGCGTCATGCCCCAGACACGCGAACACATCCTTCTCGCACGCCAGGTCGGTGTGCCGAAAATAGTCGTCTTCCTCAACAAAGTCGACCAAGTGGACGACAAAGACCTCGTCGACCTCGTCGAAGAGGAAGTCCGCGACCTTCTCACGAAGTACGAATTCGACGGGAAGAACACACCGGTCATCCGCGGTTCAGGCCTCAAGGCTCTTGAAAATCCGGAGGCAGGCAACGAATGGAGCGACAAAGTCATGGAGCTCGTCAAAGCGCTCGATGAATACATTCCGGAGCCGGTACGCGAGCTCGACAAGCCGTTCATGATGGCTATCGAAGACGTCTTCTCAATTGAAGGACGCGGCACCGTCGTTACGGGCCGTATCGACCGCGGAATCGTCAAAGTCGGCGAGGAAGTCGAGATAATCGGCATCAAAGACACTGCAAAGACGACTGTCACCGGTGTCGAAATGTTCAACAAATCGCTCCAGCAGGGGCAAGCAGGCGACAACGCCGGAGTGCTTCTGCGCGGTACGAAGAAAGAAGACGTGCACCGCGGACAGATCCTCGCGAAGCCGGGGAGCGTCAAGCCGCACACGGAATTCGAATCGGAAGTCTACATCTTGACCAAAGAGGAAGGAGGCCGTCACACGCCGTTCTTCACCGGCTACAAGCCGCAATTCTACATCCGAACGACGGACGTCACCGGCGAGGTGACTCTCAAGGAAGGAGTGGAGATGGTCATGCCGGGCGACACCGTCACCTTCAAAGTGAAGCTCGTTTCTCCCATCGCCATGGAAGAGCAGATGCGCTTCGCCATCCGCGAAGGCGGCAAGACCGTCGGCGCTGGTGTCGTAACAAAGATTGTTGCTTAAGTCTCGAAAGAGATTTCAGAAACAGGAAGCTCCGGCCTTGGCGGCCGGAGCTTTCGCGTTGTGGGGCGGATGAGCATCACGCGGGAACGGGCAGACCGTTCCACTCGGCTTCGTTGACCTCTTCGCGCCGAACGCGCCGTGGCCGCCGCGGATACTTCTTGAGGATTCGATATTCGTAATACGGAGCCGTGGACGGTCGTACGGATATCTCGCTGAGAAGCCATCGCTTTACCTTGTCCGGGGTCTCGTGAGCGATCTTCGTCTCCGCGATTTTCTTGTCCGCGAAGTGCGAGAGCACTATCCGCGCGAAGAAGGCCGGACACTCGTACGAGGACACGACCTCGTCGAATGTGAACCACTGCATAGGCGGCAGTTCGGATAAAAGTTTCCGCATGTAGCGGTAGCGCTGGATTTGGAACAGCGACCACAAGAGGCCAAGCGCGCAAATCCCAATTCCGATGTTGAGAAGAATACCGAGCATTGAGCGATCCTCCCTTTCTCGCGAAAGTCTGCAACATTCGGGTCTTTAGGGCAAGCGCCGGCGAGGTTCAGACCCTCTTCATCTTTTAGTGTATACTCTTCGAACTACTAGTAGTTCCTAATTAAAAAACGTATGAAAACATTCTTGGCGATATTTCTCGGGACACCAGAGAAAATGATGGCATGGAAGCCCGACGACGCAACAATGAAAAAGGGGATGGAGCAGTGGAGCAAATGGGCGACAGACAACAAAGACGCAATCGTAGATATGGGCTCGCCGCTGGGGAAGACGAAGCGCATAGACAAGAACGGCATTGCAGATACCAAGAACGCGCTTGGTGCATGGACGGTGGTGCAAGCGGAATCACACGAGGAAGCGGCGAAGCTATTCCTGAATCATCCGCACTTCACGATTTTTCCGGGCGAATCGGTTGAGATTATGGAGTGCCTCCCGATGCCGAAGATGTAGGAATGGTTTAGAGGGACGAGGTATAAGGTATAAAGGAAATCCGCCGAAAGGCGGGTTTTCTTTTTGGCAGGCGGAAATTTAGTTTGGTAGTATGGTTGGTCGATGGGATTCTTTTCCCCAAGGTATGTTAATGCCGCCGTCAAAAAGATGGACGGTATACCAGAGGGTAGTTCCACCCTATGGGCCCAGCGAGCCGTTAAAGCTTATGGCGTGTTGCCGTTCCTTAATGAACACAAGTTAGAAGCAAAAAATAAAGCGGACTACAGAAGTTTTGATTACAGTTCCACTCAAATGGCAATCGCCAGACGTTTTCGAAATAGTCATTATGAGCGCCTACTATCACCGAGAGAAATTATTAAAGCACTACGATATCGGCCGATTTCGGTGGACATTCAAATTTTCAATAGCATTTTTTCTGATTTGAGTGGAGTGGTCACTTTGCCGGATGAGGAAGATAAGAAATGTGAGTTCGACCACACCATTAATATTCTAAGTTATGATTCCGAATCCGATTCTTTTGTCTTTGATTCTAATAATTGGTCGAATTGGGGTCGCAACGGATTGGGCACGGTTTCCATGATTTATCTTGAAAGGTACTTCATCACCGCTTTTGTTAGTAGTCCTGTATTCATACAAGGCGTGATAGTGACTGAGTCAAGAAGAAAGATTAAATTACGAAATCGCAAATGGTATATCGCTACTCATCCGTTCTATTCTTGTCGAGAGGATGAGCGATTACTTTATAACCTTGAAGTTTATGACGCGGGAGGAAATCTCGCTGGCTGGTTGCACTATGCTATGAATTCTCAAAATGCTGCGGAACTCTTGGATTTATATGTGCTCGAGGAATATCGAAGGCAAGGTGTAGGCTCCTTTTTGATACAAGAAATGCGACAACATTCCAAAGCTAAAGAGATAACAGGATTTGTATCAGCGCATGATCTTATAAATGAACGAGAAGAACGTGTAAAATGCTTTTTACTAAAAAATGGTTTATTGCCAATGGTCAATAAGTCTCAATTCAAAGACGCACGTTTTCGTCTTGAAAAACTTTAAAGAGGGAATTAACACGATAGAACACCCAACAGCATGGCCTGATTTGTGCCGAGATTTCTCTGGCCGGGCAGGCGGCGGGGGATTTGATAGAATGTTAGCTCTATGAGCTCGGTCATACTAAAAGTTTTGCCGCCGATTTGGTTCTTCACCTTTCTACTTCTCGGAGTAGCCGTGCATTATCTCGTTCCTGCGGCTCGGATTTTCGATGTTCCATATCCTCTCGCTGGCGGAATCCTATTTGCTGCAGGTTTCGCGCTCACGCTCTTTTCGTCTAGCCTCTTTAGCAAGGAAAAAACGGAAATCCTTCCCGCCTCTCCCACGAATCGCGTGCTTATCACGTATGGCCCCTTTCGCTTCAGCAGGAACCCGATGTATCTCGGCATGGTGATGGCTTTGCTCGGCGCCGCGCTCTTTTTCGGGAGTCTTCCGGTCTACCTCGCGCCGGTGGCACAATTTCTTATCTTGAACTTCGTGTTCATCCCATTTGAAGAAGCAAAAATGGCGCGCTTCTTCGGCGCATCATACGAATCCTACAGGCAAAAGGTCCGTCGCTGGCTTTAGAGCATGTCTGAAAACCCCACCCTGTCTGCGGAACGCATATTCGGGCTACGACACGCAACGGCTCGAACTCGCCGTATCTTCAGATACGCCTCGTTCTCCGCCGGCGCGTCTCGCCTCGAACCTGCATTCCTCGACTCGGGAACCCGGGTTTCCAGACATACTCTAGAGAAAAGTGCCAGAAACCTCTTTATCTCTCGAATTCGGCGGGATGGTAAGGTATACCCGTGGATTGGACACAAGTCATACGATTTTGGTTTGAGGAATGCTCGCCGCGACAATGGTTCATGAAAGACGAGGCGTTTGATACGCGGCTCCGCGAGCGATTTCTCGATACGTATTGGCGAGTCTCGAAAGGGGAAACGGCGTATTGGCGAAAAGAGCCACAGGGCCGGCTCGCGGAAATAATCGTGTTGGACCAATTCGCGCGCAACATGTTTCGCGGTTCTTCGCAGGCGTTCGAGCATGACCCGCTCGCACTCTCGCTCGCGGAAGAAGCTGTGCGCGTAGGTGCTGACAAAAAACTTGCCCCCAAGATGCGCCACTTTCTCTATATGCCGTACATGCACAGCGAATCCCGCGAGGTGCACAAAAAAGCGGTATGGTTATTCCTTTCGCTTTGGAATTGGGGGACATTCTGGTACGAGCTCAAGCACAAAAGGATAATTGACCGCTTCGGCCGATACCCGCACAGGAATGCCGTCCTTGGGCGTGAGAGTACCGAAAAGGAGAAAAAATTTATCTCAACACACAAGGGATTTTAAAAATCATCGAGCCGCGCGAATTTTGATCGCGGGATTTCAAAAAATAACGACCCTAGAGTAGACTGCCGTTTAGTCATAGAGATGGGAGAGCCCGATGATACGGCAAACTCCGTATGTGCCGCCGATGCTCGAGGAACACGAGTGGTCGTTGCTCCGCGATGCTTTCGCCGACAGCGTATATCTGCAAACGATTACGCTTTTGCACAAGCACAATAACAAAGCGCTTCCCGGGAAAGAACTTTTTGCGGGTCACAACGTGAAGTACGGGGAAGAGGTCATCAACGCCTACTTCCACCGCAAAAAGCTTCCTTTCCAAATGAAGCGATTTGAACAGGTGCGGTATCAAGCGAGAGAAGAGCGCAAGTTTGCAATCATCCGTCGCCCTCTCGAGAGGCAGCTCGAGCTGCCGTTCAAGCCAGACCTGTCCCAACGCCGCTCGGGGAATCGCCCCTAGCGGCGATTCCTTTTCTCCCGAATTTTCTAGCGAGGTAGGCGGCGGGGAGTTTCTATGGGGACTTTTGAAATAACCGCTGGCTTTACAGACAGAACGGATTATTATTAAGGGTATTACTCGCTAACAGTTGGCTCTTATGGAAGAAGAATTTTGCGACTGTGGTCCGCACAGTACCTGCAAGCCAGGTGACGAGACCTGCGCGGGCTGCGGAAAGACGTGTCGCCCGAATGCCTCAAAAATAGAGGAGCCAGAGGAATAGGTTGCACGAACGACGGTTCTTACACTCAAGCTTGAGTACCGCGCTCTTTGCACTCTCGAAAGAGCCGGTTTATTGCAGCCGGACAGTGGAATGTTTGAGTACTTATACATCCAAAAATCGGCGTAATCACGTAGAGCGACCTGCATAACTCGTTTCGGGGCGTCGCGGGGGTAGTAGAATAAAGATACTTATTTACAAGCCCTAATTTTTATATATGCCCGATAACAATCCATCAAAATTAGAACACCATCACATCGCGTACATCCTCGCTTTAATCGCCATCGGTATTGCCGTATTTGCGCTCGTGCAAGTTTCTTCAGCCGGCACTGTCGTACCCGGTCAGCAAAAGCAGCTCGACAAAAACACCCGCGGCATTGACAGTGATGCGAACGGCATACCCGATGCGGGCGTAACAGTGAACGGCAAGTACACGTCGCTCTATGCATACGACGCGAGCGACGATTGGTACTGGGACCTCGGCGACGGCAGGATAAACGGCACGGTCGGCTCCGTCGATGCGCTCGACCAAGACACGCTCACGACCTGCGATTACCAGGTGGAGTACCGCGGCAACTTCGAGAACGACCCGTTCCTCGACAGCGGATGGATAACGAACAACATCAATTGCAGCGGTTACGACGACAACGGGAAATATAACTACTTCATCGTGCACGAGACGGATCCGCGCTATCGCGGCAATCCCGATTGGTCCATCTGGGGCACGTGGGAGTACCATGGCCTCACCGTCTCGGGAGAGGGCAATCTTGTCCGCCCCATGACGCCTGCCGGGATCTAGCTCGCGCTTTTGAGCAGTTCGGTCGGTCGGCCACCCCGCGGGGTGGCCGGCTCTTTTTGGACCTGTTCGCCCCCGTATTAATTTGCGTTTTAGGGCTCTCTAGTGCATACTCTGCGGGTTCTATGACAGCTGAAGCGACCGCAAAAAAGCGCGTTTCCCGCGCCAAAACCGTTAAAAAGACGGCTGACGCTTCTGCTGCCCCCGCCCCCCGAGCCAAAAAGGCAGACACGGCGCATCGCCTGCGCATCAAGGTCCGCGCCTATGAGCACGGCATCCTCGATAAATCAGTGAAGCAAATCATTGATACTGCCGCCCGCTACAACGCGGAAGTCGTCGGTCCGGTGCCGCTTCCCATCGACATCAAGAAGTACACCGTGAACCGCGCCGCCTTCATCGACAAAGACTCGCGCGAGCAGTTCGAGATGCGCATCCACAAGCGCATGATAGATATCCTGAATCCGGCACCGAAGGTCATTGAGGCCCTGACCAACATTGACCTTCCCTCGGGCGTTTCTATAGACGTGAAGATGATGTAAAGGGAAAAACCCCGGAAAATCGTTATGCACAAGCGACCCTGCCTAAGGCCAGGGTCGCTTTGTTTTTACTGGTGTACAATTACCTGTAATGGAAGGAAGCCAGCGGTATTTTGTCGGTACTCGAGTGATTGCAATCGCAATGCTTTCGCTCGCTTTCCTCGCGCTTTTTCCGACATTCGCGTCCGCGAAAGACGAACTCGATACGACTATCCGGGCCATCATTATGTCGGACCCGAATTCGGCGGCGCTCTCCGAAGAGCAGCTTGATGCGCTGACTGCGCAGCTCGCGGAAAAAGCGCGACAGGATGGCGTAACCCTTGGCGACATCGTCTGGCGTCCGGAAACACCCGTGACCGAGGAAGAGGCCACCGCTCTTCGTTGCGGCAACGTGCCCGCATTTCTCTGCGTCCTCAACGAAGCGTTCGGTTTTTCCGGAAATGACCCCACGCTCCCCATCGGATTTTTCCTCACCTCTGTCGTCCTCCTGTTCTTGATCTGGGCGATGATAAATTCCTATAGACACAGAATGATACCGCCGCCGGCCGCGTGGCCATCCGCTAATCCCATATGACGCGCTCAGTGGTTGCTATATCGCTCGGAGCTGTGTTGCTGACGAGCGCATTTGTAGCGAGCCTTGGCTTCGCGCAAGCGGAAAGCGTCGTATGGACCTCGCCCCAGCAGCCGAGACTTGAATACCGGTTCAACAATAAAGGTACCTGGCTCGATTACTTTATTGCGACCATCAAATATCAGGCCCGCATAGTGAATGCGGACACCGGAGTCGTTATCCCGAGCGGAACAGGCGTTGCTATCGGGTCGAGAGTTCGCATTGAACCCATCGCCCATGCGCGGCCCGATATCTACTGGTATGGCACGGGCGGGCGCTACGACTCTCCGTACGGCGAATGGATAACGAATGCAGGGAATCCTGATCCGACAAACGCCTGCACCGCGGAGAATTTCTTTAAGCGGCATGATGACGATGCCATGTTCGGGCTACTGAGCGTGCAACCTCCGACAAAGAATATTTCTACGAACATTTCAGGAAGTTCCTTCTCGTGCGACGCCCCAGCGTCTGACGGCACCGTCACCTGTACCGCGAACAGTCCTGGTGCCATGAATGCGACGGTGAACTTCGCGAGCACGTATGGAAACATGTATCTCGCCGCAAATGAATGGAGGGGCACGACGAATCCTGTACGGTGCGATTATCCGCAAGGCGCCGGGCTCGGTATACTCTCTTCGAACGGGGGACCATACCAGTTGAGTGTGCCTGCACAATCAGTCCCATTTTCCATCATATCCACCTACGCGCTCGGCCAGCCGCCGTCCGCTCCGGTCGTCAGTGCTCTCTCGGGAGGGGATTCCCCTGATTCGACGCAATGCGTCGCGGGCTCCTCATACGGGCTCACGATCCAATCGACCGATCCGGACGGGCAGCAGATACGCTACTACATTGACTGGAACGGCGACGGTTTCGTTGACCAAATAGCTCCTTCGAGCGGGTATGTCGCTTCGGGCACCTCTATCGCCGTCTCGCGCACATACTCAACGGGAGGCAATCACTCCATCCGCGTACAAGCGACTGACGAATCCGGGCTTTCTTCCGCGTGGACGACCTATTCATTCACCTGCGCGGACGAGCCGGGAATTGAGAGCCAAGAGGAAGGAACCGGGGGAGGAGGCACGGGCGACACCGGAGGAACCGGCGGCGTCATCGCGAACCTGAATTTGCGCGCGGTCCCGAGCCTCGTTCGCTCGGGAGAAACGACCCGCCTCTTCTGGTCTGCCGGAGACGTCGCGCACTGTGATGTGACGGGCACGAACGGTGATGGCGGCGTCGGCTGGGACACGCTCGTATCGCCAGTTTCCGGAAAAGTTTCAGGAGCAATTACCGAACAAACCACCTTCACACTCTCGTGCTACACCTTTAGCGAAGCGCTCGTAACCGATACGGCGACAGTGAACATCCTTCCGCAGTGGAGCGAGCAATAGTATGACCGCACGCACACGCACACATCTTAGAACCATCGCGCTCGTGGGAGCGGCGGTGCTCATAGCGCTGGCATGGATTGCCCCGGGCTATTCTCGCGCGCAAGTAGACACAGAGCCTCTTCCGGACGTGGCCCCACCCGTCGGCACCGTGAACTGTTTCGACTATTACACGTTCGGTTCGGTGCAGGTGAACGTGACTCCAGACGTGACGGGCGCTGTGTCAGGCATCCCCATCAACTTCGTCGGCACGATATCGAACGACAATCCGTATCCGATAGTGGACGGCGCCATTTTCGTAAAGATATTCCGTTTCTCGAAAGATGCTTCGGAACAAAGTGTGAATGGACCCGATGTCGTCGATCAATTCTTCGTACGCGAGGGCATCGCGCTCCCTCCGCACTCCTCGTTCCCGATAGCGTTCTCTTGGGACATTCCAAGCTATGCCATGACGGGCGAGTATCAGCTTGCGACGTTCTTCACCACCTCAAAGAAATACAACCTCCTCGGTCTTTCGTTCACGGATGACATCGTAGGGAACACGGCGAACTTCACTGTCTCTGGAGAACGAGACGACGGGGTATGGTTCGACAAGAACGGCACGGCTGTCGCCGGCGAGCAGTATCATTTTGCGGCCTTTACGCCCGACGTGGACGCGACTGCCGCTATCCCGGTCATTGCGACCATACAGAATACGACAGGAAGAGAAGCACGGGTGCCCGTGTCATGGAAACTCTACAATTGGGACGCCGGGCGGCTGGAAAACCTCATTTCCGAAAGCCAGGATACGGCGATTATCCCTGCCGGCGGAGCCACTGCGGTAGCGTACACGGTGCGCGACACCCAGTATCCCGTGTACCTTCTCGTCGGCACGCTTCAATGGGGCAATACCCAATCGGTCATCAACATACGCATGGCACGCGACGGGGTAGAACGCACGCGCATCAACTTTCCTTCCGTAATGACGTTCCCGCTCCAGAGCGGAGTGCCCAATACGATCTTCTCCTGCTTGCATAACATCGGCCTGAATTCGGTGCCGAACGGCCGGCTTGAGCTCAAACTGCTCGATGATTCCGGCAAGACCATACACGAGTACGTCTATTCCGGCGAGGTGACGAGCGCCATGATGGGAGTCGCGGATGCGTTTACGCCGAGTCGCTCCTACAACGTCGTGAACCTCGACGCGCGCCTGTATGAAGGAGACGCGCTCGTGGACGAGGCGTATCTCACATACGACTGCAACGAGATAGACCCGGCGACATGCCGAGCAGACGGCCAGGGCGGCTTTTTCGATGCGTTTGGTTCCGGGAACAATCTGTTCACCATCATCGGCCTCCTTCTCGCGGCGCTCGTCGTGCTCGCGGTCGGCGGCTGGATAGTCAGAGGCTCGCGCTCGCACGAAGAACGCTCGACCATACCCGGCATGCCCCAATATCCTGAAAAGTTGGACCAGCAACAATTGCCAAGGCAGTAGCAGGCGCTCTCATTGCCCCCCATTTTCGCGCGAGATTTGCAATCTCGTGGGAACTGTATATACTGCCCCCACGCTACGTCCCTACAGGGACCAATGGTTCGCAGCTTAGAGCCGCGCCATTGAGGCGCGTTTTTAATTTCAACGTATGGCAGAAAAAACTTCTAACGGAGTGAAATTCATGCTCGGCACTAAAGGCCGGATGACCCAAGTGTTCGACGAACGCGGCGTCGTCTTTCCCGGTACCATCGTGAACGCAGGTCCTATCGGTGTCACGCAGGTGAAAACAATTGAAAAGGACGGCTATGCATCGGTACAGGTGGGCTTCGGACTCCGCAAGGAAAAAAGAGCAAATAAGCCACTGAAAGGACATCTCAAAGATTTGCCGCTTTTCCGCCACCTCCGAGAAGCCCCTGTTTCCGGAGAAACGAAGCGCGGCGACACCTTGGACGTGAGCGTATTCGCGCCCGGAGATGTCGTTGCGGTATCAGCCATTTCGAAAGGAAAAGGATTCCAAGGTGTCGTGAAGCGGCACGGATTCCACGGCGGACCTCGCAGTCACGGCCAGAAGAACAAGGAGCGCGCTCCTGGTTCTATCGGCGGCGCGGGCCGCGCAGGCGGACGAGTCGCCAAAGGCATGCGCATGGCAGGCCGCATGGGAGGCGACCGCGTAACGGTCAAGAACCTTCGGATACTCAAGGTTGATGCGGCGGCAAGCACACTCATCATTTCAGGAGCGATACCGGGGAAACCGGGAACGCTTGTCGAGATACGCGGCTAACATATTTATGGAAGCACCAATTTACAACACACAGGGAAAGAAGACGGGCACCATCCTGCTCCCGGAAAGCGTGTTCAACGTGCCGTGGAATGATTCGCTCATGTACCAAGTCGTGACCTCGATGCAGGCGAACGCGCGCACCCCCGTCGCACACACGAAATTCCGCGGCGATGTGCGCGGCGGCGGCAAAAAGCCGTGGCGCCAGAAGGGGACCGGCCGTGCTCGCCACGGTTCCATCAGAAGCCCCATCTGGAGAGGCGGCGGCGTGACGCATGGTCCGCGCAGCGAGAAGAACTACGCGCGCGCCATTCCGCGCAAGATGCGTGCGAAAGCGCTTTTCATGGCGCTCTCGCGGAAACTGCGCGACAACGAGGTCATCCTTATTGATTCGTTCGGCTTCAAGTCTCCGAAAACGGCTGACGCTAAAAAAGCCTTGAACGCGCTTTCGAAGGGCGGTTTTGAGAAATTGTCGGCAAAAAAGAAGAACGCTGCGCTCATCGCGCTCCCGGGAAACTCGGATGCTGCGCACAAGAGCTTCCGAAATATCGGGAACGTCACGAGCGTCGAGGCGCGCAATTTAAACCCCGTTTCGCTTCTCGGGAACACGTACATCATCATCGAAGATCCCGCGAGCGCCATCAAAGCAATAGAGGGCCGCATGCGGACGAAAGCGAAAGCTGCAAAATAATCTATGGCATTCTTCAGCAGAAAACAGAATACGGAAAAGAAGGCGGAGGTGCCCGCGCCGAAAGCGGTGAACGCGGCTTCGATCGCTCACTCAGTGGCATCCGTCCTTCGTAATCCGCGCATTACCGAAAAGGGGACGATGGCAGGAGGACAGAGCGCGTATCTTTTCGACGTCGCGCCGAGCGCGACCAAGCGAAGCATCGCCGAGGCCGTTTCTGCCGTATACAAAGTGAAGCCTCGCATGGTCCGAGTCGTCACCATTCCTTCAAAGCGCCGCCGGAATTCCCGAACGGGCCGCGTCGGCGTCCAGCACGGCGGAAAGAAGGCATATGTGTATCTCAAAAAAGGCGAAACGATAACCATCTCATAATCTATTTGTATGAAAAATCTTAAACCAGTAACTCCAGGGATGCGCGGCATGAGCCGCATTGAATACCGGAAGCTTCTTTCCGGGGCGAAACCGCACAAGCCGCTTGTTCGCGGCAAGAAAGCAATGGCCGGACGGAACTCTTTCGGGCGCATCACCATGCGCCACAAGGGCGGCGGGCATAAGCGCCGATTCCGCGTCGTCGATTTCTATTTCGACAAAAAGAACGTTCCCGCGCGCATCGCTTCCATCGAATACGACCCGACGCGGAGCGCCTTCATCGCACTCGCCATTTATCGAGACGGTGCGAAGCGCTACATTCTTGTTCCGCGGCAGATGGCGGTCGGCGACACCTTCGTCGTTTCCGAAACCGCGCCTATCGAGCGGGGGAACCGCCTCCCTCTCGGAAAGATCCCCGTGGGAACCTTCGTCTACAACATCGAATTGAAGCCGGGAGGCGGCGGAAAGATAGCGCGCTCCGCAGGCAATTACGCGGAGGTCGTCGCGCAAGACGCGGGCTACACGCACTT
>QZJK01000017.1 GCA_003599295.1 Candidatus Parcubacteria bacterium
ACGGCGTAGCCGTGATTTTGCGACGTGATGTAGCACCGCTTCGTGCCGGACTCGAGACAGGGCTGATTCTGCGAACGGTGCCCGTATTTCAGCTTGTAGGTGCGGGTGCCCGCGGCAAGCGCGAGGAGCTGATTCCCGAGGCAGATCCCCAATATCGGTTTTCCGATCTCGAACGCTTTTTTAATATGTTCTATCGTCTTGCTACACATTACCGGGTCGCCGGGGCCGTTCGATATGAAAAGGCCGTCATATTTTTCTTTGGTGAAATTATAATCCCATGGCACGCGAATGACGGTCGCGCCGCGCGAAACCAGCGAGCGCACAATGTTCTCTTTCATGCCGCAGTCGATCGCGATGATACGCGGACGCCCTTTCCCGTAGACCTTTTTCTTTTTGACGCTGACGCGCGCGACCAAGTTCTCTTTGTTCGGGTCAACGAACTTTTTACCTGTGCCGGAATGAACGAGTTGGCCAAGCATGACTCCGTGTTCGCGGAGCTTCTTCGTGAGCGCGCGGGTATCGACGCCTGTAATCGCCGGTACGCCTGATTTTTTGAGCCATTCGCCTAGCGATTGTTTAGCGCTCTCGTGCGAATAGTTCTCGCTGTATTCGGAAACCACAAGTCCCGCCACCTGGATTTTCTCCGATTCGAATAAGCGTTTTTCCGGAACGCCGTAATTGCCGATTAGGGGATAGGTGCATACGAGAATTTGTCCGGCATACGACGGGTCGGTAAGTGTTTCTACATACCCGACCATGCCGGTATTGAAAACGACTTCTCCCGCGATATCTTTCTTCGCGCCAAAACTTTTTCCCTCGAACTTCGTACCGTCTTTTAATATGAGCTTCATAGCCAGTTAGAAAAAAACCCGCGAAAGGCGGGCGAAAAAGCGGGGCAAGAAAATACACCCGGGCGGGTGTCGTTCAGTACTTCTCTACAAGGGGACATTAAAATAAGAGTATAGCAGATATGCTTTACTCGTCAAATCCTCTCGAAATACGTATACTCCGCTCATGAAAAGGGGGAATTTAGGGCGATACGCGCTTCCGGACAGCCCGGGGGTCTATTTTTTTAAAAAAGGGAAGAACATTCTCTACGTCGGCAAGGCGGCGTCGCTTCGGGACAGGGTGCGTAGTTATTTTTCCAAGGACCTCGTCGAGGCTCGTTCGCCGGCGATAGCCGGCATGGTGGAAACCGCGAACACGCTTTCGTGGCAAGCGACCGATTCCGTGCTTGAAGCGCTTATTCTCGAAGCGAATCTCATCAAACACCATGAACCGCCGTTCAACACGGAGCAAAAAGACAACAAGAGCTGGAACTATGTCGTTATAACGAAAGAGGATTTTCCGCGCATTCTTCTTGTACGTGGCCGCGAATTATTCCAGAATTGGAAAAAGAGTGATGTACGGCACGTGTTCGGCCCATATCCTCATGGCGGACAATTGAAAGAGGCGCTTAAGATGGTGCGGCGGATATTCCCGTATCGCGATTCTTGTACGCCGGGGATAGGGAAACCATGCTTCAACAGGCAAATAGGGCTTTGCCCGGGTGTGTGTTCGGGTGACGTAACGAGGGAAGAGTATTTGCAGACGGTACGAAGTATCCAAGAACTCTTCTCGGGGAATTTCAAAGGATTGAAACGGCGGCTTGCGCGCGAAATGAAAGCGGCGGCGAAGCGAGAAGATTTCGAAAAAGCAGAAGAGTTCCGACGGCAGGTCTCCGCGCTTGAGCACATACGAGACGTATCGCTCATTAAGGAGAATAAGATCTCGACGGGCGGCGGGACGCGCATAGAGGCGTTCGATGTGGCACATACGGCAGGTACGGAAACGGTCGCGGTCATGACGGTCGTTTCGAACGGGGAACCGATAAAAGCGGCGTATCGAAAATTCAAGATACGCACGGTGGGCAATAACGACGTGGCCGCACTCAAAGAAGCGTTATCGCGCCGCTTAAATCATGCCGAGTGGCCGCTTCCGCGAGTCTTCGCTATTGACGGAGGCAAAGCACAGGTCCGCGCGGCAGAGCGCGTGCTTCAAGGTGCCGGCGTCATCATTCCTGTAGTCGGCGTTGTGAAGAACCAGTTCCACAAGCCCGAACGCCTCATAGGCGACGAACGAACAATTCAGGCATACGAAAAAGATATACTCTTGGCTAACAACGAAGCCCATAGGTTTGGCATCACATGGCATCAAAAACGTCTGCGTCGGAAAAGTTACTCATAGTTCTATTTGTGGGTATTCGTACGCTATACGCCGTACGAAATACGGTATACTTCTTCCTATGGCACGCACGGTCGTGGGGATACTGCGCGGCGGGACGTCGAGCGAATACAATCTCTCGCTGAAAACGGGGGCTGCGATGTTATCTGCGCTTCCGGAAGAGCGCTACGAAACGAAGGATATTTTTATAGACAAGGCCGGCATGTGGCACGTGCGGGGCATTCCGGTGGTACCGGTACGTGCGCTCGCGCAGGTGGATGTGGTCTTGAACGCGCTTCACGGCGGCATCGGCGAGGATGGCACGGTGCAAAGGCTTCTCGAACGCGCCGGCATCCCGTATACAGGTTCACGTCCGCTTTCCGCCGCACTTTCTCTCAATAAGATACGAGCTCGTGAACTTTTCAGAAAGGGGGGAATTCCTATTCCTCGCGGCGTCGGGTTCTCTCTTGAGAATCCGATGGACACCGGCGAGATGGCGCGCGCGGTTTTCTCGCAGTTCGGGCCTCCCTACATCGTGAAGCCGCCGATGGAAGGAGCGGGGAGCGGCATTCTGTTCGTTCCGACCATTCTGGAATTACCGGATGCGCTCGGCGACCTTCTTGATACTTATGGCGCGGTTCTTGTTGAAGAATATTTGCTCGGCGAAGAGGCGACTGTCGGCGTTATCGAGGATTTCCGAGGCGAACAGCTGTATGCGCTCCCGCCAGCGCACGTGACATTTCCGGATGGACATAAACACCTGGCATTTCAACATCATGATGAAGGCCTTATCAAGCATCTCGTGCCAAGTCCTTTTTCACACGCGCTTAAACAAGCCATCGCCGACGTCGCGCGCGCGGCGCACCGAGTGCTGAGCCTCGGCCATTACTCTCGAGCGGATATCATCATTACCCGGCAGGGACCGCGCCTCCTCGAAGTGAATGCAAATCCCGGACTTTATCCGGGAGCCGCGCTTCCGCCGATGCTCGAATCGGTCGGCTCTTCGACGCGCGAATTCTTGGAACACGCAATCATGCTCGCGCGGCGATAGGCCTCAAAATCCCGAAAGGATTGCGAAAACGCCTTATTTTGATACCTTTTACCTGCTTGCAGGGGCCGTTAGCTCATTTGGTAGAGCACCACATTTGCAATGTGGGGGTGACCGGTTCGAATCCGGTACGGTCCACAATTTTCGAATGAATCTGGTAAGCTGTATAAATAATCCCTCGTCAACATAGTATGGCATCCAAAAACACCATTAAAGCCCTAACTTTCGACTCCAAAGAGGATGGTTGGGATAAGAGCCGGGGCTTCGTGATGCGAGAAGTCCCGATGCCGGTATTGGACGAGAAGAAGAATCCTGAAGACGCTCTGTCCGTCATAATCAAAATGCGCTATGCGGGCGTATGCGGCTCCGACCGAGGTTTGTGGTATCGCCGCGCCTTCAAAGATATGGCGCTCGATTCGCTCAAGCGCGAAAAGAAAACGCTCCGCATCACGGGGCACGAGTTCGTCGGCGAGATAGTCGAAGTCGGCTCGATGGTTTCGCGCCTTTATCACGATCCGGACGAGAAGAATCCCGTTAAGATCGAGAAGGGGAGTCTCGTATCCGGCGACTCGCATGTGACGTGCGGACGATGCTACCAGTGCCGCATCGGCGAAGGCCATGTCTGCATGAACGAAGCAATATTGGGCATTTCCATAGACGGTATTTTCGCGGAATACGTTAAAGTCCCTGCGAGGAATTTATGGGCGGTGGATGAACGGCGTGTACGGCCCGAGATAGCAGCCATTTACGACCCTTTCGGGAACGCAGTACATGCGACGACCAAAGTGGATTTTCGCGGTCAGCGAGTTGCGGTATTCGGAGCGGGTGCTATCGGCATGTTCGCCATTTTGCTTCTTCGTCGATTCGGCGCAGCGAAAGTAATCGCTGTCGACGTGAACGAAGCGAATCTCAAAATGGCGAAGGAGCTCGGCGCGCACGAAACGATTCAAATCAAGAAGACGAACAAGAAAAACGAATGGGAAGCCGACAAGGACGCGATAGCGCGCATCATGGAACTCACGTATGGAAAAGGCGTAGACGTTTCGATGGAAATGGCGGGCGCGCCAGCTTCTTTCAATAACTGTATCCAAGCGACACGCCGCGGCGGGCACGTCATCGCGTTCGGCATCAAGGATGGTGACATGACCATTCCTGATTTCTCGCGGCAAATAGTCGTCCGCGGCCTTACCATCCACGGCGTTATCGGCCGCGAAATATTCAAGACGTGGCAGATAGCCCAGCGCATGCTCTCCGACAAATCGAACGGCATTCAAGATGCCATATGGAATGTAATATTGAAAGGCGGAAAGGGGACCATCTTGGATTTCGCGAAGTTCACGCCGGAAAGTTTCGAGAAGTCGATGGACGAGCATCCGAAGATAGTTTTCAAAGTGAACGGATAAGTTGAGCGGCTCACCTAAAACAGGCGAGCCGCTGATGGCGAGCATCAGACGTCGAGCCGTGGTGTTGCTCGATGACGTCTAGCCGTTGAAGTGAGGAGGCACGCCGTTCTTGAGGTCCTTGACGATGTACCGGTCGCCCTTGGGGTTGGTCTCGCTGTGGTCCTGGAGATGACTCTCTGGACACGAGAAGAAGAAGTCGACCGATTCATTCCCGAGGTTCCGGAACGAATGGACCTCACCCTGACGGATAAGGAATTCGTCGCCGACGTTGACTACAACGGGTTTGTTCCAGACCACGGCATCGCCCGATTCGGACACCCGACCGAAATTCATTTCGCCGGTTCCTTCCCTGAACAGATAGGGCTCGTCACCGATCAAATGACGATGCGGTGTTACAAACGGCTGATTACCCGCTGCAGTTTTTCCCAATACACGGGCGCCGTAGAACGCGTACGACTGGCCGCCGATGTCGATGGCGGGAACGTCCAATTTCGCGACGAAGATGCCGGCAGAAGGATCTTCCTCCTTTTCCCGTTGCACCTTATCCAACGCCGCAGCCAGGATTCCAGTGCCGATGCTGCGCATAGTGGCGAAAAGGGCCTGCATTTCAGGGTTATTCTCGCGCATAACGTCTACTCCTGGTTGACGAATCTCTCGGTTCTTACCGAATATTTCTTCCGACGTCATATATACATTACTAGTGCAATAGAGGCAATTATACGTCATAAAACTTAATTGATTATTTATAGAGCCGTGCTAGCCTCTATTCCATGTACAAAAGTCTCAAGCCCATTCTTGAACAAGAATTAGCAGCCGCGAAAGAGAACGGAACATATAAAGTGGAGCGAGTGCTCGAATCGCCGCAGGGGCGGGAGATAACCGTCGGCGGAAAAAAGTACCTCAATTTTTGCGCGAACAACTACTTGGGGCTCTCCGGAACGGAGTTGATGGAAAAGGCCTCCGAGGAAGCGGTCAAAAAGTGGGGCTACGGGCTCGCATCGGTACGCTTTATTTGCGGGACGCAGACGATACACAAAGATCTGGAACGTTCCGTCGCAGAACTTGTAGGTACGGAGGACGCTGTTCTATATTCCTCGTGCTTCATGGCGAATGTCGGTCTCTTTCAGACGTTCTTTACGGACCAGGACGCAATCATCAGCGACGAGTTGAACCATGCGTCCATTATTGATGCTGTGCGGCTTACGAAATCCGAGCGGCACGTGTTCAAGCATATGGATATGAATGACCTGGAATCTAAGCTCCAAGAAACAAGAAGCAAGAGACTCAAGGTAATAGCGACGGACGGTGTGTTCAGCATGGACGGTGACATTGCGCCGCTCAAAGAAATTTGCGACTTGGCAGACAAGTATGAAGCGCTTGTTATGGTGGACGACGCGCACGCCGTCGGCGTCATGGGAAAGAATGGCGGGGGAACTCCGGAAGAGTGTGGCGTCGCGGACAGAGTTGATTTCGTCACAGGCACGTTCGGAAAAGCGCTCGGAGGCGCGGGCGGTGCATTTACGGCAACGCGAAAAGAGGCCGCTGATTATCTTCGCAATCGTTCGCGTACCTACCTATTCTCGAACTCGCTTGATACGGCAGTGACGGGCGCCTCGCTCTGGCTAATTGATTACCTCAAATCACATCCCGAATATCGCGAGCGTTTGTGGGCGAATACAAAACTCTTCCGCGAACTTATGAAAAAGAACGGATTTACTGTTTCCGACGCACAGCACCCGATAACGCCCATCATGCTTGGCGACGAGAAAAAGGCCGTTGAAATGGCGAAAGCGCTTTTTGACGAGGGAATTTACGTCATCGGATTCGCATTCCCCGTCGTCCCGAAGGGGAAAGCACGCATCCGAGTCCAAGTCTCCGCAGCGCACACGAAAGAGGATATCGAAAAAGCGGTCGAGAAGTTCACGTTGGTCGGTAAGAGGTTCGGGGTTGTGTAGGTCAGTACGTATTGGCAGTTCGTTCTCTTCATCCAGGATTCATTCATGAAGTTATAGAGTCATCTCATTATAATTTTTCATTAAAAACGATTATGAATGAGACCAATAATTCGAGTTCAGCTGTTTCGGCGGTGGCGCTTGTCGCTATCGTGCTCCTCGTTATCATCGGCGTAATATGGTTTATGAACACACGGCCGGCAGCTCCCGCGCAGGGCGAACAACCCGGAACGAATATAGATGTAACACTTCCAAGTGGAAGTGACATCGGAGATGGGAATGACGCGGGAGGATCACCGTCATCGGGGCAGTGATGTATACCTAGTACGGACGCTCCTTTTCCATCTCGTCCGAGTATTTTCCAAGTGTCGCGAGGGCGTTCATTTTGGAGCGGAAGAGAAGCGCCGCCTGTGCTTTCGCGGCGTTCGCTTTCGGATTTTCCGCCCAGATTTTCATGACCGGATTTTGAATCGCACGCGCGTAGGAAAAAGAGAGTGGCCAAGAATACTTGCCCATTTGATTCATTTTGTTGAGGTGCGCGGTTGCCTGTTCATCGCCCTGGCCTCCGGAGAGGAAGACGATACCGGCCAACTCTTTCGGAACCTTCGCCTTAAGCACGCGAACGGTCGCTTCCGCGACCTCATCCACCGACGACTGTTTCGCCGCCTTCTTGCCCGCGATGACCATACTCGTCTTCAAGATGGTGCCTTCCGGTGCGACACCCGCTTCTTTCAACTCCTCGAACGTTTCCTCAAGCGTCTGCTCTGTCACTTCGTTGCAACGCTCTATTGAGTGGTCGCCGTCAATCAAGACTTCCGGTTCCACCATCGGGACAATATCTGCTTCTTGACAAAGCGCGGAGTAGCGCGCCATCGCGTGTGCATTGGCATCAATGCATGCTTCAGTCGGTAGGCCTTGCCCGATGGTGATGACTGCGCGCCACTTGGCGAATTTCGCACCAAATTTTGAATATTCCGCTAGGCGTTCGCGAAGGCCGTCGAGCCCCTCGGTCACTTTTTCACCTGGGTGAAGCGCCAGATCTTTCGCACCCGCATCCACTTTGATGCCCGGGAGAATGCCTTTCTTCGCAAGCAATTCGGGAAAGGGCGTACCATCATCCGTCTTTTGCCGGATGGTTTCGTCATACAGGATGATGCCGCTGATGAACTCTTCGAGCCCTTCGGCGGTAAGTATGGTTTGCCGATAGTGCCGCCGATTCTCTTCAGAATCCTGGACGCCAACAGCGTCAAAGCGCTTTTTTATAGTTCCAGAGCTTTCGTCAGCCGCGATAATGCCCTTGCCGAGCGCGACCATCTTTTTTGCTGTGTCTTTTAGTACATTCAAGTCCATACGATATAGATTTACTAATAATTACTCATTAATATGGCGGGTTTTAATGAAGCGAACAGCTTTCGGGTCGGTCGACATAACGATGGAGTGAGTCGTTATCGCTTCCGGAATGAACGTCACGCCTTCAACAAGGGGGCCAGTAATGACGCCAGTTGCCGTGAAGCTAATGTTGTCGCCGCGCGCGAGGTCATTGGTGCGAAGGATTTTCGAGAAATCCGTCACTCCCGCGTCGTTCAGGCGCTTGATGTGCTTTTCATCCTTCGGCTTCCAACGGCAGATAATCTCCCCGTTCAATGTGCGAAGCGCTGCGGCTGAAATGACCGCTTCGGCGCTCCCGCCGATGCCCATAAGGACATCGATGGGGGAATCACGGAGACAAGTCGCTATGGCCATTGCGACGTCGCCATCGGTGAATAACTGCACGCGCGCTCCGGCGGCGCGGACTTCTCCGATGAGTTTTTCGTGTCGGTCGCGGTCGAGAATGGCGACCGTCACCTCCGCGACATCCTTGCCGAGCGCTTTTGCCACTTTCGTGATGTTGTCTTTGACCGGAGCATCGATATCGATAACTTGTGCTGCCGCGCGTCCGACGGCGAGTTTTTCCATGTAAGAATCCGCAGCGCGGTAGAGGGAACCCTCCGGACCCGTCGCGATGACGGAAATCGCGTTCGGCCGGCCATTCGCTACGGAATCAGTGCATTCAAGCGGGTCTATCGCTATCTCGAAGAGGGGGCCGTTGCCGCTCCCCAATTTCTCCCCAACATACAATTCCGCCGCTTCGTCTTTCGCGCCTTCGCCGATGACAATTTCCCCGCGAAAATCTATTTTATTGAAATACTCGCGCATCGCGTCCACAGATGCCTGGTCTGCCGCTTTACCGTCGCCCATTCCTATCCAGCGTGCTGCCGCGATGGCACCCACTTCGGTAACGCGCACGAATTCGAGTGCGACGTTCGAGAAGACGGACCCATTCTTCTCTGCCATAAGTGCGCACAGTATACACTGCCATATGTATACCGATGCAAGTTCCAAGCCGTTGACAACCTCTACGCCGGTGGTACCCTGTTTGCGAATGTAAGTTTCCGTGCGCCGTAGGTTGTGGAAACCGTAGGAAAGCAGGGAAAGGTTGATTACATCAGTTTAACGGAATACACAACAAACAGCATGGCTAAGAAGCTATACGTCGGTGGGTTGCCTTACAGCACGACCGACGCTGAACTGAAGGACGCCTTCGCGCAAGCAGGAGCCGTAGAGAGCGCCGTCATCATCATGGACAAGATGAGCGGCCGCTCGAAGGGTTTCGGTTTCGTCGAGATGTCTTCCGACGAGGAAGCACAGAAGGCGATCGAACAGTGGAATGGTAAGGACTTCGGCGGACGCACGCTCACAGTGAACGAGGCGCGCCCGATGGAGGAACGACCTCGCCGCGATTTCCGCGGTGGAGGCGGTGGAGGTGGAGGCGGCTACGGAGGTGGCCGCGGAGGCGGAAGGAACTGGTAATTCCAAATCTCGCAAAAAGCCTCGGCAAAATGCCGAGGCTTTTTGCATTCCAAAGGTCCGCGAAACAGGGTAAGATAGCCTTTTGTCGAGCGTCTACATCTATGGAGCTGCAGAAACCTAAGCGTGCGCTTGAAATGGAAAAGAGTTTTCTTGCTGCCTATGACGCGAACGCGGACGCGCTTTTTCGGCATTGCGTCGCGCGTGTCAGGGACAGGGACCTTGCAAAGGACATCGTGCAAGAAACATTCACTCGCACCTGGGCTTATCTAGCGGAAGGGAAGAAAGTGGAGCACCTGCGGGCGTTCCTCTACCGTACGCTCAATAACGCCATAGTAGATACGATGCGCAAAAAACGCTCCGTATCGCTCGACGTCATGTACGAGGAAGAGGGATTTGAAATAGCGGATGAGCCCCAGGAGATCGCACTTGAAGTCCGCGAGGAGATAGGCGACGCGTTGCAGCTTCTGTCGTCGCTTGATGAGACGTACTCATCGGTCATAGCTATGCGATTCATCGATGAATTAAGTCCCGGTGAGATATCGGCGATTTTAGGCGTCTCGGAGAACGTCGTGTCCGTGCGGATACACCGCGGCGTGAAGCAATTGCGGCAACTATGGAATGAACGCGACAAACAAAAAGCTGTATGAACGAACAATTTGAACACACATTCAAAAAAATGCGGAGCGACTCGCTTTCGCATGAGGAGCGCGCGGAGATGCGTGCGCGCCTGCGTCTCTTTATGGCCGAACACCCGGTCGAGCTCTCTGCTTTTGAGCGATTCGCCATTACATTCACCTACGGAAGAGCAAGTGTCTGGTACGCGCGTCCCGCGCTGGCCGGTTTCCTTATCATATTTCTTGTCGGAGGCGGCACGTCATACGCAGCCGCAGACGCGCTTCCAGGCGACATTCTCTACACGATCAAAACGCGCGTGAACGAGCCCATCACAAGCGCGCTTGCACTCTCACCTGAAGCGAAGGCATCCGTGAGCGCAACGCTCGCAGTCCGCCGCCTCGAAGAGGCGGAAGTGCTTGCTTCGGAAGGACGCCTTTCTTCGGCAGTGAGCGTCGAGATAGAGTCGAAGTTCGAGGAACATATTGAAGCATTTGAAGCGAAAACAACCGTTCTGACCGAAAAGGACGAAGACATCAAGACCGTGGCGGATGTGCAATCCGACCTCGAAGCGTCTCTCAAGGTGCACGCCTCTGTGCTCGCCGATCTTTCGGCAGCGCTTCCGGAAGCGGAAGCAGAGCTTTCTCCGATACAAAGGAAGGTCGCTCTGCGTGTCCAAAAAGTCGAAGGGGCTCGCATGGCGGTAGAGAAAGTTATCGCAAAAAAAATAGATGGGGACACTGAGAAAGCGGCTTCCGAAAAGAAACGCATCGTCGAGCTCGAGGTTTCAGAACGCCGTACGTCAGGTCCCGTTGCAGCGAAAGCCGCTCCTCAAGCGGAGACAATGACCATGATGATGGCCGTTTCGGTCGCCGAAGATGCGGCGGGAGCATTGACCGCCGACCCAGCGGTTGAGGCGTTCGACGAAGGTTCCGCGGCATTTGAAGTCGGACAGTACGGCGAGGCATTCACCAAATTCCAGGGAGTCATCCGTGCATTGAAACAGGAGAAACTGGAACAGGATGTGCGCAGCCGTTTAAAATTTGGCAATTTCGGCAAAGACGATTCGAAGCAAACACAGGATGACAAGAACGATGATAAAAATGCCGAAGACAGGAATACCGGTAATGAGGGAGGCAAAGCTGCCGACCGACAAGACGAAGACGATAATAATGAAGGTTCACGCGATGAGGATCCTTCGAGCGAAGATGCTTCCCGTGAAAACGCTTCGAGCACCGGCAATATCCTACCCGAACAGCTCTTGAACGTGATTCCGGTCCGGTTAGGACAGTGAAGCATTCCTACTGTTCCAGACGATTCGCGAGGAACTATCCACAAGGGCGCGCACTAATTCTCTGCAAGAGAGGCATAATAGGGGGATGAAATACGGAGCACTGCTCGGATGGGGCGTCGTCATATACGCGCTCATGTTCTTGCTGTGGTCCGGTTTTGTCACCTACGGGTTCATTTCAGGCATGGCACCTCGTGCGACAGCGCTTCTTGTGCTCATTGCCATTGCAGCGATAGCCGGCGCATCGCTCAGACTTAATTCATGGTCCGATATCCTCCCGTATTCTTTGGCGTGGGGAATCATGATGGCGCTCCTCGACGGCGTGTTCAGTGTTCCGTATACCGGCTGGCAGCTCTACTTCGATCTCAACGTGTGGTTCGGGTACGCGGTCGTCGTCGTCGCGCCGCTTTTCGCACCGTACCTCCGATTCCGGCGCTTTCCGTCACGCCCTCCGGAAACATACTGAACCAGAATATGGGTCTCTCGGATAGTTCGAGCGTTCCGGAACGGAGCGAAGCCGTATTTCACGCGCACCGCTTTTTGCTCCGTTCAGGACTCGCGATCGGGAACGTTTTCGGATGGATATTCGTCTTCGAATACTTTTTTATTGTCTCAACATCCCTCCCACGGGCGCTTGTCGGGACGCTTCTCATGTATGCGCTTTCTCACGCCATCACTATCATCCTCACGCCGATAGCTGCCGCACATCTCGTTCGCGGCACGCGCCGAATGCTTATCTGGGCTGCAACGCTTGCAGCCGGAGGCTTTGTCATGTTGGGCGCGACACTCGGAGGATTTTTTGATTACGCGTCCGCGGCGTGGGGCATAGGCGCGTTCGCGATATTCCTTGGCGCATACCGAGCGCTGTATTTCATTCCCTATGCCTTGAACCGCGCCGATACGGAGAAGGCGAGGCCCCGCGGTCGCGCGTTGTTCGAGATACTGCTTGCACTGATGCCCGCGTTTGCGGGAGCGACGCTCGTTTTGGAGGCATACGCTCCGCTCCGTCTCCTTTTCGGTGCCGCGCTTTTTGCGGGGGTATCGGCACTTCCGCTCTTTCTCGTTCCGGATATTCGCGAACGATTCTCATTCTCGTATCTTGAGACGTTCCGAGAACTTTTAGGGGTGCGCAACCGAAGACTTTTCTGGATGTCTTTCCTTGACGGAGTGCAAGGCGCCACCCTTTTCCTTATCTGGCCTCTCGCGGTGTTCCTCATTGTCGGATGGTCGTATATGATGCTCGGCATCATATTCACAGTCACGCTCCTCATCGTCATGCTTTTCCGCGTGCTCTATAAGAGATATCTCCCCACAATGGGCGCTCAATATTCTCCCGCAGTCCACGTCATGTTGGCGGTTTCAGGATGGGCGGGCCGTTTGGCGGCAGGCACGCCGCTCGGCATTATTGTTGCGGATTCATATGCGTATTCCGGGCATACGCCTCGCGGCACTCTTACCGACCCTTTTTCATTCGAGCAAGCCGCCGACAGAGGTTCATTCTTGGATGAAAGTACGGCCCTTAAGGAACTGGCGCTTGCGCTCGGACGCATTGCCCTCGTTGGGTTGGTGGCTGGCTTCGTATTCGCAACACCTCTTGTCGTCGCATTTGGGGCGGCTATTGTGGCCGCCGCGCTGGCCGCAGGATACTCTGTTTTTCTTGCTCGGACCTCGTGAGCTGCCGCATACTGTCGCGATGCTGCGCAAGCCCCTTCCTCAAGGCTTTTTCGATAGGCCGACGATAACGGTCGCGAAGGAATTACTCGGAAAGTTCCTTGTCAGGAAGAGCGGCGGAAAAATCGTCGCGCTGATGATAACGGAAACCGAAGCCTACGACGGTTTCGACGATAAGGCATCGCACGCAAGCCGTGGCAAAACACCGCGGAACACTCCGATGTTCGGGAAGCCGGGGACAATATACATGTATTTCACCTATGGCATGCACTGGATGCTGAACATCGTGTGCGGCAAGGAAGAGTATCCTGCCGCTGTGTTGATACGCGGAGTCGAAGGCATCAATGGGCCCGCGCGACTGACGAAGGCCTTGCATATCGATAAACAGTTGAATACATTGCCGCTCTCGAAAAAAAGCAGACTTTGGATAGAGGATAGGGGAGTGAGCGTGTCGAAAAAGGACATCCTCACAACGCCGCGCATCGGAGTGCATTACGCGCAGGAGTGGACGCATAAGCCGTGGCGATTCATTGTCAAAACAAAGAGGCGGACGCGCGTGGCGTCCGCCTCGGGTTCGAACATGCGAGCAGGTTCAGCTACTTGAACTCGTCAAAGACGAGTTTCTCACCGCGTGCTTCACGCTTGCGGATGTCGTCAAGCTCGACAAGGTCCCAGAAGCGGCCGGGCTCGATGGAGTCCTTCACGCCGCGTTTCTTGCGCTCGGGCGTGTTTGCGAGCTTGAGCGTAGCTCGCCGCCGGACAATGATGCCCTTCGTCGTCTGCAGGAACTTTGCGATAGCAGACTCTGTGTAGCCGTCGTTCCAGAGCACTTCCAGGTAGAAATTTTGCTTTTCGCGGGACAGCTTGTCCCAGGGTTCCAGTTTTCTCGTCATGGTGGCCTCCGGTTAGACGAGTCGATACTGTGGACTCGGAGCCATCGGGTGCTCCGTTTCCGGCTGGGGAACTCTCTTACTCGGGTGCTCCTTACGCTTGTGGTACAAGAACGAGAACGCACTCTTGTACGCCTGCCCGAGAAGCCGGCGCGGTGCGTCGGTATCGGGCACGAACTCACGCACTACGGTGCCGCATAAGAGCATGAGCTTCATACGCGGCGTACGGCGTTTCTGCACTTCATGCACCATCGCGCGAAACGCGAAGAAGTCGAACCGGATCTCGCTTTGAGGTGCGAAGAGCACAGTGTATCGCTCGTCGCGGCGCACATGTTCCATCGCCGCTTCGAGCTCCTCGTCAGGGATCTCGTCGAACACATTTTCCGCCGCCGGTACGCCAAGTTCGTCGACTTTTCGGAGCAAGCGTGCCCACGACGCGTACATGTCGCGGCTTTTTCGCGCGATGCCCCGTTCCTGGAGCGTATAGCGGATCCTTTCACCGAGATCCTGGACGCGCTCCTTCTTCTCGAAGAACACCGTGACCACGTACGGGATGGACGCCCATTCAATGCGTCCTCGGTCGTTACGCTTCAGTCTTGAATAGGCGATAGCGGAAACAGTCGCTATCGCCACCTTGTCAGGTAGCGACATGGTTTTGCCTCCTCTGCCGCGATATCGTTTATTTTGAACTCTGAACTGGCGAGATTATGCAACAAAAAATCCAATTTCGCAACTATTTCATCAGCTGGTCAATGACTTCTTTCACCATCGTGCCGTCCGCGGTGCCTGCGAATTCTTTCATAACCGCTCCGACGAGTTTGCCCGCGGCGGCTTTATCAGCCACATCAACTCCGCTTAACTTTGCGCGCACGACTTTTTCGACGTCTTCGCGGCTCGCCATTTGCGGCAAATATTCTTCGATTATTTTCAGCTCGGTTTTCTCTTTTTCCGCAAGCTCGGCACGGCCGCCTTTTTCATAGCTCTCGGCCGCCTCCTTTCTCTGCTTTGCGAGCCGCTTCAACACGGTAACTGCATCCTTATCGTCTATCTCTTCCGTCGGCTTCTTCCCCTTGGCCACAAGTTCGTTCGTGAACGCCGAAAGAGCTCCGCGGAGGGTGTCCACTTTCACTGAATCGCGTGCCTTCATTGCCGCGGTCATGTCAGTACGTATTTGTTGTGTAAGCATCGGGCAATAATAAATAGAAAACGATGAACGGTAAAGGAGCGGATATGACAGTGTCGTCGCGATACCCGTTCGCGACGACACTTGTTACGTTCTTTTGAGAAATGCCCCCGAGCAGATTCATAGGATCCCGAAGACGATTGCGCCGACCATGAGGAAGGAGGCGAACGTCATAAGGATCCCGACAGGTCTTTTGTAGACCATCATGGGCCCTCTCCGCCGAACGAACGCGCCCCGTTCAAAGAGCTGCTTTTTATAGGCGCGCGACTGGCGGACAATGTATCAACACAGAATGAAGATTGTATGGATTTCAAGAGGGGATTTCGTGTGGATTGCACTGGGGATAATTGGAGGAAGAAAGTTAGGTACATAAAAACATCGGCCGCCGGCTCGCATACGGATATCGCGAGCCGGCGGCGCACCACCGTCAAAGTCGCTCATACGCCTCTATCTCCTGATTTTCTCTGCAGCCGCCTGCGTAAGAGATGCTGTAGCCGAGAAGACCTCCTTTAAAGGTGATCATTCTTGCTGCGGTCTCCACCAACTGCTTGAAGGTGTCGAGCGCTTTTTCGCATGCCACCTTTTCGACATAGAGCGTCTCACTTTTCGGGGTGAGTTTGACTGCGTCGCCCACTCCTAGAAAAGCGACGATTGCCATTATCTGAAGTTCGAACATTCGGATCACCTCCTCTCTAACGGCAGTCTTGCCCTCGCTTCGACGTGTGTCAATACTCGCAGTTTGATAAGATGATTGTTATGGAGTGGCTCATCATCGTTCTTCTCGTCGCAAACCTTGCACTTCTTGGGTATTTTCTATGGAGGAGGAATCAGCCGCAGGATACGCAGGGGCTGGTCCTTCTTCAGGGGCAAATGCAGGAGCTTGCGAAAACGCTGGATTCCAAACTCGGGGAGGGGACGAATAGGATGTTCGAGAGCATGCGCGCACAGTTCGGTGAATCCCAGCGGCTCGCAAGCGATATTCGCGATCTCGTCGCCAAGCAATTGACCGAGGTCGCGCGGGAGCAGACGAAAACGAACGAGGCGACCACGCGCTTCATGGGCATCGCCGAACAGCTCGCGAATCTCGAGAAGGTGTTGAAGCATCAAAAACAGCGGGGGAATCTCGGCGAAGCATCGCTTGAACTCATCCTCTCCAACATTCTCCCGCCCGGCCAATACAAAATGCAATATGAATTTCCGGGAGGCGACACCGTGGACGCGATTATTGAAACGAAAGAGGGGATTATTCCGATAGATGCAAAATTCTCGCTCGATAACTACCAGCGGCTCGTGAATGCCGTGGATGACAGACAACGCGAAGAGTTGGAAAAGCAATTCAAGAACGACCTCAAGCTCCGCATTGATGAATGCGCGAAATACGTGCGACCGAAAGACGGGACGCTCCCGTTCGCGTTCATGTACATACCCGCGGAAGCCATCTACTACGACCTCCTCATCAACGAAGTGGGTTCTGTAAAAGTGAACACACGCAATCTAATAGACTACGCATATAACGAGAAAAAGGTCATCATCGTGTCGCCAACGACATTTGCGGCGTACCTTCAGTCCGTGCTCTACGGCTTCAAGGCATTTAAAATAGAGGAAACGGCGAAAGACATCGCGAAGAATGTCGAAGCGCTGGGCCGGCACCTCAACGCATATCAGGATTACTACAAAAAACTCGGCAATTCGCTTTCAACGACCGTAAATCACTTCAACACCGGCTCAAAGGAGCTTGGAAAGATAGATAAAGATGTGCTGCGTATCACGGGTGAGTCGGCGAAGCTTGAATCGCCGCTTCTCGAAAAGCCGATTACCTCCGAATAAGAAAGCGGGGCGCGTCCATTGAGGGCGCGGCCCGCTTCGAAGACCGTTAGCCGGCCCGTTTTTCGTCACAGAGATAGTCGACGGTCATGGTGATAACGACGAGAACCGCGAAGAAGGTGCTTATACGGCCTAGTCTAAAATAGACGTCGGCGATAGCTTCCTGCGATATCCATCGTGCGCCGAAGCCCGCAATTTCAAACGTGAACCCTGCGGAAATAAGGCCCAAGAGCATCGGCTCGCGGTGGCGCATAGATCGCTCCCGCCGCGGACCTTGCGGTTCACCCATCCTCTTTTCGTCAACGAACATCGTCTCCTCCTTTCTGAAGAGCAAAAAACAGTGTTGCACAAGTCGATGATTTCCGCTATAGTTCCGCGACTAACTATATGGCCAAAATCGCGATAATCGAGACGGGCGGGAAGCAGTACCTAGTCACGCAGGACAGTGTTTTGGATATTGAAAAATTGCCTGTCGAAAAGGGAGGGAAAATCACATTCGACAAAGTGCTTCTCACGGACGACGGCAGTGAGACCAAGGTGGGGAACCCGTACCTCTCGGGCGCTAAGGTTTCTGCCGAACTCATCGAAGAGGGTCGCGCTCCCAAAGTAACCGTCATCCGCTATCGTCAAAAGAGCCGTTATTTCAAAAAGAAAGGACACCGGCAACCGTTCACAAAGGTGCGCATCACAGCGCTTCCATAAAAAAGACAGCGCCCCCACCGGGGGCGCTTTCAATAGCATCGTGCCTAATGTCGGATCGTACCATGAGTTCTCGCGAGCGTCCTTACTCATGCTGTGCAAAGTAGGACCACAGGCATGTTCTCGAGATACACGATCATGGCGCGACCGATCGGCACTTGCGCGTATCGCGGTCTTCCTCCACGCTCTACGAACCTATTGTGGTAAAGACGGCCATTCTCGCACCACACGGTCGCTGGAGTTGAATCGAGTCGCATCACCATGAGCTCGTTTCCGGGATGCATCGGTACGATCGCCAGAAGGAACAAAGCAATGACGATCAGAAAGAGCGCGGAAGTCAACTTGAGCAATTCCCACCAAAGAACATTCCAGTTCATGCAAGCCCCCTTTCTAGGTTGTGGCTTGGATGTGCTTATGTATCCTGCGGGAGAATGACGGATACTGTCAACGTCGGCTCTCGAACGCGTTTTTGAGAGTGCTTGCATCCGCATATTCGAGTTCGCTTCCGGTCGAAAGACCTCTGCCGAGCGATGTGATGCGTAGAGCTTTTCCTGCCGTAAGAGCAAGTAATTCTTCACGAACATGAGTAGCCGTAGCATCACCCTCGGGGTTCGCAGGGAAAGCCAGAATGACTTCTTGAAGCCCGGCCTTCACTCGCGAGGGTACGGAAGACAATAATTGTTTTATGCGCAGGCCGTTCGTCATATCCTTCGCAAGTGAGATGGTCCCGCCGAGCACGAAATACTTTCCACGATACACGCTGCTTGCCTCAAGCGCCGCGAAATCGGCATCCGACGCCACAACAATGAGCGAGCCCGCATCACGCTCTTTATTCGTGCATATTGAACACGCCTTTTCGCGTCCGGAAAAGTAGCGCATGCATTCCACGCATTGGCGCACCGAGCCGCCCAAACTCTCGATAGCGGTGACAAGTTCCCGCCGAAGCGAAGGTGAGGAGCGTAGAAGAAATTGCACGAATCGCTCGGCCTGTCGTGGGCCGATGCCGGGGAAGCGTTCAAAAAGAGAGGCGAGGCGCGGAATGGCATCCATACCGCGCCATTAGAACGGTGAATCACTGACTTCCGCCTCCGGCGTAAAGTCGCCGAAATCGCTCTTTTCGATGGAGCGGAAGGTGGTCTTTTCTTCGTCAAAATGCAGTTCGACTTTTCCGGTAGGGCCGTTGCGGTGTTTTTCGATAAGTATCTCGGCAACGCCGGGGCGGTCGGAATTCTCGTTCATCTTATCATCGCGGTGTATGAACATGACCACATCTGCATCCTGCTCCAGTGAACCCGAATCGCGCAGGTCGGAAAGACGGGGGCGGCCGCGGCGCTGCTCGACAGCGCGGGAAAGCTGGGAAAGCGCCAATACCGGCACATCGAGTTCGCGCGCCATCGCCTTCAGAGAGCGGGATATCTCCGTTATCTGCTGGACCATCGAGTCGCCGCCGCGAGAGTGTGTAGGAGTAATAAGCTGCAGATAATCGATGACAATGAGCCCCAGCCCTTTTTCGATCTTGAGACGCCGAGCGACAGAGCGCATTTGAAGCACCGTCGATGAGGCTTTGTCGTCTATGTAGATGGGCGCTTCCGAAAGAATGCCCATGCCCTCCTGCAGGCGGTCGAATTCTTCTTCGCTTTTTATCTTTCCGGTCCGCAGCTTCCAAGAGTTGACCCCTGCTTGCGCGGCAAGCATACGGTCTACCAATTGCTGTGAACTCATCTCGAGCGAGAACATGCCGACGGCCGTGCCGTGCTTTGTTGCCGTTTGTCGAGCAATGTCGAGTGCGAGCGCGGTCTTGCCCATACTCGGCCGCGCGGCAAGAAGAATGAGGTCGGATTTTTGGAAACCCGCGAGCAGATTGTCGAGCTGGGAAAATCCTGAAGGTACGCCGCGCAGGGTCGCTTCGTGTTTTTGCAGATGCTCAAGACGATCCCACGCTTCTGTCAGCTCCTCTTTGATGGAACTGAAATTGCGAAGCATCGGTGCTTGAGAAACGGAAAAGATGGCGGCCTGCGCTTCGTCCAAGACTTCTTCTATCTCACGGTCTTCTTCAAAACCAAGTTCGCCTATTTTTGCCGCGGCTTCGATAAGAGAGCGAAGAACATACTTCGCCTGCACGTTCTGTGCATAGTGCCGCGAACTGCCAGGGCTTGCAGCCGCACCCGCGAGCTCCGAAAGGTATGCCGCACCCCCCACCTCAGCGAGCAATTTCCGTTCCTTCAGTTTGCTTGAAACGGTGACGACATCGATCGGCTCGCCCTTCGCATGAAGCGAGAGCATAGCATCGAAAATGGTGCGGTGTTTTCCCGCATAAAAAGAATCGACGCCGACGAGGTCCGCGACCTCATACATCGCGTTCTGACTGAGCATGAGGGAGCCGAGAAGTGCGCGCTCCATATCCACATCCTGCGGGGGGACCCGGACGACGCGCGAAAACTGTATCGGAGAAGGCGATCCTTCTTTTGGAGCCGAATTTCTATCGTTGGGGAGCTTCTTTTTTTCGGGGAGCGCCATACGTAGATACTACCACGCCGGCATTTGCAGTATTCATCCGCAGACAGGCGAAGAATGTGCCTTTCGTGTGGAAAAGGGGATAGGCGGCCGGGGCTCGCAAAGCGGAAAGGTATAGGGTAAACTCACTGCCTGACCTTGATAACGAGCCTGGGGATTGACACTTGGTCTTGCAGTTGATATAAGGTAAGACACGGTATATTGTGATAGTCAAATCCAGGTAGTATGTTGTCATTTAGCCCAAAAACAGTAACCAAAGAACTCCTCGCAGGGCTTCCTGAACGCTCCAGAAAAGTGCTCACCGACCGTTTCGGCCTCTCTACGAAGTCTGAACAGCGCACCTTGGATGCCATCGGCAAAGAATACGGCATCACCCGTGAACGTATCCGACAAATAGAGCATCACAGTCTTGGTGCCGTACGCGAATCTGAAGCCTACAAAGCGCATGCCGCCGCTTGGGAAGATTTGAAGCGGGCCATCCACGCTCTTGGAGGCGTCGTTGCCGAAGAGACGGTCTTGGCGAAGGTCCCGAAAAACGATTCGGAACGCAACCACATCGTATTCCTGCTCACCGTTTCGCACCATTTCAATGACAAGCGCGAAGATATGCACTTCAAGACGCGCTGGCACGTCGAAAAGGAACTTGCAGAAGCTGTCGAACGCGCACTCTCGAATCTTTATGAGGCCATCGAGCCGACGCGCCTTACTCCTGAAGAAGAGTTCTTGGAGCTTTTCGCGAAGCACCTCAAACAAGAGGGCGTAAAGAACCGTCCGGGGGATGTGCTTCATCACTGGCTCCTCATTTCGAAAAAGGTAGGCAAGAATCCGCTCGGCGAGTGGGGCAGGGTGGAATCACCACACGTGCGCATCAAGAACACGCGCGACTTTGCATACCTCGCGCTGAAGCGCCACGGCTCTCCCATGCACTTCGTCGAAGTCGCGAAGGCGATAGAAAAACTGTTCGGAAAAATGGCGCATCCGGCGACAACGCACAACGAGCTCATCAAAGACAGCCGGTTCGTCCTCGTCGGACGCGGTCTCTACGCTCTCAAAGAGTGGGGCTATGAGCCGGGCGTCGTACGCGATGTCATCCGAAGCGTCCTTGCTCGCGAAGGACCGCTTTCACGCGAAGAGATCATCGAACGCGTCAAACGCGAGCGCTATGTGAAAGACGCGACCATCGCGGTCAATCTCCAAGGCGGGATGTTCACACGCATGCCGGACGGGAAGTACGCACTCACGAAGTAACCTTTTGGCCGATTGTTCCACAAGCGCGGCTATGTAGGCCGCGTTTTTGCCGTATTATAAGCGTGTGATAGATAACTACGACCAGGAGGGTATCGTTGAAGGGAACGTGTTCAGGAACCTCATGGGGATGCTGAAAACGTTCGATCTCCATGAAATCGTCGATGATTTCCTAGGCGGATTCTGGGGGATTTCTCGAGGACTCGTGTTAAGTATTATTTTCATAGGCCTTCTTGGCGTTCTTTGGCGTCTTATCCCAGACCTTCCGCTTTTCGCGTTCGAATGGGTAATAGGGACTCTCCCTATCTGGCTACTGCCAACTGCCGTCGTCGGCGGATGGAAATCGTGGATGTGGTGGGCGCGAGCGCATTACCTCACCACTCAATCCCCAGTCCTCCTTGAAGTGAAGTTCCCACGGGATATCGTGAAATCGCCGCGTGCCATGGAAGCCGTATTGGCGCAGATGTGGACGGACTCCGGAGAAACGACGTTCTTCAATCGCGTGTATCAGGGGCAGGTACGCCCATACTTTTCTCTTGAAATTGCATCTTTCGGCGGTGAGGTCCACTTTTATGTATGGACCAGAAAAAGCTGGAGAACGATAGTCGAAGCCGCTTTTTATGGACAGTATCCGGAAGTGGAACTCATCGAAGCGGAAGATTACGCTTCCAAATTCCAATACGACCCGGAGAACCACGAATGTTTCTGCACCGATTGGCGCTACGAGCCGAGAAATGATGCGTACCAACTACGCACATATATTGAGTTCGAACTCGATAGGGATCCGAAGGAAGAATACAAGGTAGACCCATTGGCACAGCCGCTCGAACTGTTAAGCAGTCTCCAGCCGGGCGAACAGATGTGGATACAGTTCGTCATCACGATGTCGAGGGACCAGACGAGAGCGGGCTCGTGGTTCAAGACGACAAGCCGGTATGTAAAACTTTTGAGCGATGAGATAGAGAAGATCCGTTTGGAGGCCATAGGTGCTACCAAGGAAGAACGGGAAGAGCCATGGCGTCGAGGATTGCGTCTTCCGCAGTATCGCCAGACAGAACAGATAAAGGCGATAGACAGAAACATGGGAAAGCTCCCATTCAACGTCGGTGCGCGCGGCGTCTATATAGCGCCGCCGGAGTTGTTCCATGCATCAAAGTACACCGGCATCCGCTGGATATGGCGCCCCATCGCGAATCCGCAGTGGGGAAATCAAATGCGTCCGCGCCGCTGGCACAATCCGTTCGACTATCCATGGCAAGACCTTTGGGATATGCGCTGGATCTCGCAAGCGAGGCGCTTTTTCGATGCGTATCGGAGGCGCGCGCACTTTTACACGCCGTGGGTTCTTCCGCACAATATGATGTCAACGGAGCCCATCGCGACGATGTGGCATCCGCCTTCGACCGCCATCACCGCGCCCGGGCTTGAGCGCATTCCAGCGACCAAGGCCGAACCTCCGCCGAACCTCCCCAAGTAAGGGGGGATTTGGTACCATCTGCTTTTCCCATGGAACCGTATAAACGATTTGTTGAGCGCATCCTCAATCAGGGACAGCACGTGCTAGGGCAGCTCCTTCGCCGTTCGGAGCAGGGCACTAATAAGCGTGCGTATGTTGTTGCTATCGTAGTAGTGTTCATCATTCTGCTCCCATACACTCTTTTCGTACGGCCCCCGCAGGATTTTCCCGCCGGCGCGCTCATTGAGGTCAGGGAAGGAATGTCGCTTTCGGAAATTGCCGAACTCCTTCGGAGCGAAGGTGTCGTGCGCTCCTCCTTCGTACTTCGAGCGACCATCTTTTTGACCGGGAATCAGCGAAACGTGCATTTCGGCGACTATCTTTTTAATAAGCCGAGGAACGTGTTTTACGTAGCGCGCGCCATCGCAAAAGGAGAATACGGATTGGAGCCTATGCGCATTCGCGTATCCGAAGGCGCCACAGTCAGAGAAATGGCGGAGCTGTTTTCGGAAAAATTTCAGCGATTCAATACCGAACGATTCATACGAGCTGCGGAGCCGATGGAAGGCTACCTTTTCCCTGACACGTACTTTTTCCTGCCGAACGCGAACGACGACCTTGTACTGCGCACGCTCCGGCAAAGCTTCGACGCGCACATCGCGACCCTTGAGGAAGAAATTGCCGAATTCGGGAAGCCGCTTGAAGACGTCGTCATTATGGCCTCACTTCTCGAACGCGAAGCGCATAATGCCAGAGATAGACGTTTAATAGCGGGCGTGCTCTGGAGGCGTCTTTCACAGAATATGCTTCTTCAGGTTGATGCGGCATTTTTGTATTCGCTCGGGAAGGGAACCTTCGATCTGACGAAAGCGGATCTTTCCGACAGCGATGACCCATACAACACATACGTCCATAAGGGGCTTCCGCCCGGACCCATCGGAAGTCCGTCGCTCGACGCAATTCTTGCGGCCATCACGCCCATCGATAACGGCTACATTTTTTATCTCGCCGATAAGAACGGTATCACGCATTACTGCGAGACCTACGCGTGCCACCT
>QZJK01000012.1 GCA_003599295.1 Candidatus Parcubacteria bacterium
TAGATGGCGCCGGAAACGGTAATAATGGTCACGACGATGCCAATGACGAGATTCGAGGTAATGCGCCACGTGATGGCTTTCGCTGCATCCGCGTTCCTTCCGGAGAGGCCGCTCTTCTTGTTTCTTGCAAAGGTCGTCATGCGGTTGTGGGCTGTGGGCTCTGCACGTTTGCCAGAATATCCGACACTTTTTCGACAAGATCGTTCAGAGCGAAATCGGCCTTGACGAGATATGCGGATACATTGAGTCCTTTCATATGCCCGTTATTATCCTGGTTGGTTAGATTAGAAAGAATAATAACCGGTGTTTCTCTGAATTGTATTTCTTCACGAAGCTCTTTCAGGAACTCGTACCCATTCTTCCCGGGCATGACGATGTCGAGAAAAATCACGTCGGGATTCACTTTGCGCGCCGTCTCAAGCGCTTCTTCCGTATCTCCCGTCGTGAACACTTGCACGCCTCTGTCTTTCAGTTGTTCCAACTTAATGGTGAGAAGGTACCTAAGGAACTTGTCGTCCTCGACGATGAGGACCTTCTTGTTTTTCAATCCGGCTAGCTCCCCCTTGATTCCCGCAAGCGGTTCGGTCATAGCTTCAACACCAATAGTACCGCGGATATTCGGCATCTGGCGGTACTTCTCTCGCGAATGTGGACAGTCTCGTTCGCTACCGACTATGCGGCTCTTGTGCGTTCTTTCGCGAAGAGATTAATACCCGTAGTAGTAATGCGGGTACCAGTAGTTGTACGGGTACTGGTAGTACGGAGTTTGCTGGTAGTACGTCGTCTGGCATGTGTTCGAGCCGCCCGGCCCGTTCACGGTAAGAGTGTAGGTCGTGCCTTGGGAAGGATAGACCGTCGTCGAGCCGGAAGTGGATACGGCACCGACGTTCGGGTAGATGTACGCGGATGTCGCGTTGATGGACGACCACGAAAGCGTCACCGGCTGATTGTAATAGCCATAGTAGAGCGCGTATGGGTACGAGACCGTTATCACGCATGTCGGCCGCGGGTACGTATACGGATAGTAATACGGGTACTGCTGATAATTGTACGGGTAGTAGTACTGATAGCTGTAAGAGGGGTAGTTCCCATAGCCGTAGCCGTATGTGGAGCACGGTGACGACGAGTAGTACGAACCGCACCAATAGGGCGTCGTGGCGACTTGCGCCTCTGCGACCGCGGGAGCGGCAAACAAAAGAAGAGCCGCCGCGAGCGCATACAACAAACCGAAGCGAAACACTTCCACGATGAGCTGATAAGACGAACGTTCTGACTGTTTTCTCGTTTCCATACGCCTTTACGCTTATCTGGTAATAGCGAGACTACCCCGCGCGCTTCTTTTTCTTCCGCACCGGCTGCATCATCGCCTCCTTCACCTTTCCTTCGAGGCGCGGCGGGCGCGTGAGGTGCATCTCGCGTCTAACCTCCATTTTATCTCCTTTTGTTTGCCTTGCTCTCTTCATAGTGGATTTCGGTGCCCCTCGGGCGATATGCCCCGTGAGATAAGCGCATCCTACATTTGATTGAAATGGCCGGTTATCTCGTGCAACATATACACTGCGGAGCATTCCAGCGGGATTATCTCATGGGGTATGCCTATACTATGCTCCTCTTCCGCTATTTTGAACATGCCTAGAGCATGTTTGGAAACCCGGGTTCCCGAGCCGAGCAGGCACACTTTTTGAGACGAGACGCGAGTCGGAGGACGAGGTGTAGCCAAAGCTACAGTGAGTCCGAGACGAAGCGTCGCAGTCCAAAAGTGTGCCGCGCAGGCAGGGTGGGGTTTTCAGACATGCTCTTAATTATTACGGCGCTATTCCTGCAGGATCCGGCCTTCACGTCCAAACCCCCGCCTAGGCGGGGGTTTGAACAGATCAGATTCTTCCCTCCGAGATTATTCTTTCGGAGTCTCCGGTCCGGGCATCGGACTTGGCGGCGGAGGCGGTGGAGGAGTCGGCATTGGGTCTGGCATTGGATTTGTGTCGTTCATCATAGCGTTTGTGTTCTCCCGATTAGCTAACAATGGACGGCAAACAACCTCGACACGTGCGCAAAAATTGCACGGCTAATTACCGTATTCTTACCATACCAAGTATGTGTGGCCGGTTCAACCGAAAAATCCGTGCGGGTGTGCGTTAGGCATGCAAACGACTCCTCGCTCTTTCGCCTATTTCTTCTCTTTGCTGTAATCGAACCAGACGGCCTCGATGTTGTTGCCGTCCTGGTCGAGGACGAATGCCGCATAGTAGCCGACCCAGTAGTCGGTGCGGTAGCCTGGTGCTCCGTTGTCCTTTCCGCCCGCGGCGAGCGCTTCTTTGAAAAAGTTGTCCACCGAAGCCTTGTCTTTCGCTTCAAACGCGACGTGGCCGGGCACTACTGTTTCCTTCTCGCCTATCCAAAAACTCGTTTGTCCGTCCTCCATGTATCCGCCCGCTTTCCACTCTGGATGGTCCTGCGTGAATTCGTAGCCGACGGTTTTAAGCGCCTTCCGATAAAATTCTTTGGCCGTGTCGTAGTTCCTGACGGCGATGTTTGCGTGTGCGATCATACGTTTTTAATGAGTTGTTATAGGCTCCAGAATACACTTGGCTCTACTACTCGACCAGAACGTGCTCGATGACCATCGGCTCGACCGGCCTGTCGTCCTCGGAGGTCTCGCATCCTTCTATCGCCCCGACGACGTCTAACCCCAAGACGACTTTGCCGAAGACCGTGTGCTTTCCGTCCAGGAAATTATTGTTGGCGGTGTTGATGAAAAATTGGCTTCCGTTGGTGTTCGGACCGGCATTCGCCATCGCGAGCGTGCCCGCGTTATTTCTATTGTTCGCGTGTATCTCGTCTTCAAATTGGTAGCCCGGGCCGCCCGTCCCCCAGCGCGCGGCGAGTGCGTCATCTTTCGTCTGCGGGTCGCCGCCCTGGATCATGAAGCCCTTGATGACGCGATGGAATTTCGTCCCGTCATAAAATCCCGCGCGCGCCAATTTCGCGAAATTCGCGACCGTCTTCGGTGCGTCCTTTTCTAAAAGTTCGATAGTAATGTCGCCCTTGTTCGTCTGCAATGTGATGCGCATCGGCATATTCTATCATTTCGTGCCGATGCCTTCCGCGTCTTTGATGTCGTTCAGGATCTTCTTCACGCCCGCGAGTGAATTCTCGTCGAGTACCGATATGGGAAGCGCGTCTATCTTCTTTTTCTTGAGCGCCGCGAGCTTTTCCCTGACCGCTGTACCCGGCACTATGTCGCATTTCGAGAGAAAGACGCGTTCGCTTTTTTCGCCGAGCGCGGGGCTGAATTTCGCGAGCTCTTTTCGGATTACATTGTAATCGCGCACCACATCGTCCGAGTCGGCGGAGACGAGATGAAAGAGCGTCTTCGTGCGCTCGATGTGCTTCAGGAATTTTACCCCGAGCCCCTTCCCTTCCGAAGCCCCTTCGATGAGACCCGGAATGTCGGCGATGATGAGCCCGTAGTAGGCGCCGAGGTTCGGTTCGAGCGTTGTGAATGGGTAATCGCCTACCTGTGCGGAGGCTGCGGTGAGTTCATTCAAGAGACTCGATTTGCCCGCGTTCGGCAATCCGACGAGCCCGACGTCCGCGATGAGCCGCAATTCGAGCCGATAGGTTGCCGTGTCGCCCTCCGTGCCTCCTTCGAATTCTTTCGGCGACGTGTTGGTCGAGGAGCGGAATTTGAAATTACCGCGGCCGCCTTTGCCCCCGCCCGCGGCAAGTATCCGCTCGCCCACGCGCGTTATCTCGCGCGTGTAGCCGCTTTCCGTGTTCACGACGCTCGTGCCCGTCGGCACCTTGAGTATGAGATCTTCTCCGTCGGCGCCGTCCAGAAATTGCCCGCGGCCGTCCCTGCCGTTCTTCGCCTGCACCTCCTTGCGGCCTGTGAATGGCTTCAGTGCGTTGATATCCGCGACGCCCTCGAAATAAATAGAGGCGCCGCGGCCGCCGTCGGCGCCCGTCGGTCCCTGCATCAGCTTCACTTTATTGAATGCGACCGCCCCGCGCCCGCCTTTCCCCGCGCGGAGCGTCATTGTTATTTCATCGATAAGCATACCCCGTCAGTGTGATTTCGGCTGGCGCCGCTGATAAAAATGCACTTTGAGACGACTTCGGAGGGCTCGTCTGCCGTCAGTCGTTTTGAAGTATTTTTCACGGCGGCGCGCATCTTCCGGCTGGAGACAGGCCTCATAGTATATACAGCGCCATGTGTGTTTACTGGTCGAGCGTGTATGACCTCGATTATGTTCGGCCAATCGTTTCTTCAAATCCGAAGAATAGCCAACATATGTATCACCTTCCGCGTTCTCAAGCACATAGACATAGAACATAATCAAGCCGAAATTCTACTGCGGGGCAGGGCCGCATGCTAACACATTATGAATTCGGGGCTGGCGCCGCAAGGAATCTGTACCTACTGCGTCAGGTCGCCGCAGGCAACGTATACGCTCACCTCTTCGGCAGATTTGTGGACGTTGAGCGCAAGCGGAAGCTGCGCAAGAATTGTCTCGAGCGAAACGCCGAGCGTCGTTTCAGAAACGCCGTTGACGGGGAACGTGAGCGGATACACCACTCCTCCTATTTCCGCGCATGAGCCCGTGTGAATGTGCGCCGGCTGTGCTATGCCTGCTGGAGCACCCGCGAGAACAAGCACCACCAGAGTGCTTCCGTCCATATCTGTAAGCGTTGCTGTCCCCGACATGCCCGAATCATTTTGGGCGCTTAGGGTAACGATCACAGGCTCCGAAGCTTCCGGAGCGGGCTGTGAAGCAGGCTCTTGATTCATGAACCAATAAATCCCTCCGAGAACGATGACCGCAACAACTACCCAAATAATTTTATTTTGCATACTGCTGTATTTATACACACATTATAATGTTTAAAACCCTCATTCGACCCGTTCACTGTACCACACCGTTTCCTCACTTCCGACAAGCTGTTATCTCGTCTATGAGCACGAGGGCATGCTAACACTTCCCTATTCTCCGGTTTGCGCTCCGCGAACGGGACTCTCCGGATCGTTCTCCACTTATCAACACAATGCCAAACCACGAGACGAGATGGACGTACACTGAAAGCATTATTGGGTTTGGCGCTCTTACATACTATGGACAATCAAAAACTCCTTACAGGACTTCTCATCGGGCTCGTGGCCGGTGGTATCGGCGGATACGCTCTTGGCTCATACCTCACTGTAGAGTCAATGAACGAGATAGCCGAACAAGAGGCTGCAAATGCCGCGGCGAACGCTGACGTCGTTGGCGAAATCCAAACGAATCCCTTTGAGGATGTTCGATTGAATCCGTTCGAATAATGCTCGCACATCTCACTATGACAAAAACCATCGCGCTCGGCACTTTCCTTACAGGCATTGTGCTTCTCGCAGGGGTCGCGTTCGCGCAAGAACCGAATATTACCTTCCCCATCGCCGAGCTCGGCGGGTGCAATTCCAAAGAAGAATGTAAAACATATTGTGACACGCCAGGAAACGCGCTCTCTTGTGTGTCATTCGCCGAAGCGCGCGGCCTTATGACGACGGAGGAAGCAGCTACCGCGAGAAAGTTCGCAGGACAAACCGGACCCGGCGGATGCATGGGAAGCGAGTGCCGCCGGTACTGCTCTCAATCGGAACATCGAGAAGAATGCTATGCGTTCGCGAAGGAGAACGGCCTTACACCGCCCGGTCCTCGTATCGATGTGGAGGAGCCCAAAATTGATGAGGACCGCGCGATGCGCATCGTCGAAGAGCAAGGCGGCCCCGGCGGGTGCCGGACGTTCGAGGAGTGCCACTCGTTTTGCGAGGACGAGGGCAACATGGAACGATGTCTCGCGTTCGCCGCGGAGCATGACCTCATGTCACCTGCCGATCTTGAACGTGCGAGAAAGATGATGGCGGAAGGGGGTCCCGGCGGGTGCAAGGGAATAGCGTGCAGGTCGTACTGCGAAAATCCCGACCATGCCGACGAATGTCTTCGTTTTGCCGAGGAACAAGGATTCATAGAGCCCGAAGAGGCCGAAAAAGCCCGCAGGCTCATGAATGCGGTGGGGCCAGGCGGATGCCGCGGCAGAGAATGCCAGACCTACTGCGAGGACCCTGCGCATAGGAGCGCGTGCTTCGAGTTCGCCGTAGAGAATGGCCTCATCCCCGAAGAGGAGGCGGCGCGCATGCGCCAATTCATGGAAAGCGGTATGGGGGGCGGCCCTGAAGGGTTTAGCGGTCCTCCCGGTGAATTCCGCGAATTCAGCGGTCCCGGCGGGTGTACCGGCCCCGAGGAATGCAGACGCTATTGCACCGAGCATCCGGACGAGTGCCAAGGATTTGGGCCGCCAGAAGGCGATGGCCGCGATTTCGGACAAGAGCGCGCGATAGAGATGCGCGAGTTCGAAATACCGCCCGGTCTCCCCTGCACGACTCCCGAGGAATGCCACCGGCTCTTCCAAGAGAATCCCGAACAATTTGGATCGATGATGCAAGGCCCGCAGGGCGAATTGCCGGAGGGTATGCAGTCGGGATCGTTCGAGGACAGACAGCAAATGGAGCTTCAGTACCGTGAACAGTACCAAGGTGCAGAGGGCGAATTCCAACAATTTCAGCCGCCGCCTCCGCCAGATGGGACATTTGTCCCTCCGCCAGACGGTACCTACTATCCGCCACCGAGCGATGGATATCCCACAGGAGGCGAGAGTTATCCAACAGAAGAAAGCTACCAGCCACCGCCCGAAGCTCCGATGAGCGAGCCGGTGTCCGGCATCCCTGCTACGAACCTGCTCGCAGCGGTATTCTCCATCGTCGCGGTCCTCTTCGGGTTCTGAACCGGATTACCGAAAAACGACTGAACCTCGACCATCTTTCCGAGGGCGAAGCCTCATCGTTACCTCACCTGCCGTCACCGCAGTTACCATACATCACTGAATCGTTGGCTCTTCGTCTCTTTTCTTATCCTTCTGCCTTTGTTTCTTGAGAAAATCGTCAACATTCACGTTTGTCATATCCGGCGGGATTCTCCGTACCTCCGGTTCGTGCGGAACGATCTGGAGTTCCGGCCCCTGCTCACGTTGTCCTTTTTCCAGGCCGTGCGGCGTTGGCTGTAATTCCTCCATAGAGTTGGAATTAGCGGAACGTGACGGTGCCGCCGTCGAATTTCAGCTCGAGAATGAGTTCGCCGCGCGAGGTGAAGAGGTAGCCGCTGGTGTTCGTGAGCATGTGCGTGAATTCCCCTTCTTGCGAGCCTTCGCAAAACATCAGTGTAGACATCATGTCCGAGAACGTGATCCTGCCGTTTTCTGCCGTGTACGTCCCGCCGACGCCGTTGCAATCGGTCGTCGCGCTGAATCGCCCGTCATTTTCGAACGTGAGCGTGAATGCGCCGGCCTTTTTCGGCAAGATCTCGCGTCCATCGTTGTAGAGCGTCGAGACCCAGTTCCACGTTTTCATATCGAGCGTCATGCGTGAAGGATCCGCCTCACCTTCGAAATTCTGCACCACCTCTCCGAATTGCATCGTCGCCGGGTCAAGTTTGAGCCAGATGCTTTTTCCCACGCTTGGTTGCGCGGTCATAGGCTCGCCGGGCGCCCTGTCGGCATAATTCACGACGATGACATTCTTATGGTTCGGGTTCCGGCTCATCTCTGTCGTCTGGGGAGCGATTCTGTCGCCAAGAAGTACTGCGTGCGTGCCCTCATACGTGTTGTCCGCGTTCTGGATTGCACCGACGACGTAGTAAAAGGTGCCGCTTCCTCCAGTCTCTTGCGTGAGGATGAACGCGAGGTCGTTTATCATGTCGCCGTTCAGGTCCCCTTTCACTTCATTTCCGAAATATCGCGTGATTGTTTTCGATGTGCTCCCCGGCGCCGCTTCAGTTTCCGCTACCCCATCAACGAGCGTCACGGGCTCGCCCTCTATCACATAGGTTGCATTTTTATGATCCGTGGGGCCTTGTTTCTCCTGATACATATACGAATTCAGCACAAAGAACCCGCCGACAAGAATTATGACCACGAGCAACGCAAAGATGAGTTTGTTCATGCCATTAGCCTACCACAAACGGAATTCGGGAGCACAGCCGAACGATACTTGCCCGTTCTGGCGCCTTTATCCTTCTATCGGTTCGAGAGTGAGGCACCCGGGAATTTGGGTGTCGGTATACAAGGTCTGGTCTCCTATGTAGTCTTCCCATGATTGGAAAAGGGTTTCCATCTTTTCGAACATCTCCTCTCGCACTGAATCGTCAAAATACGCAAACGGGCACAAGTGCTCGGGTACTTGGCCGCCTTTCAAAATTCCTATCTCTACGGCCCCGTATCCGGGAGGAGCGCCGTTGTAGAACGTGCTTACCTCGCCCACTATCTGTCCGGCGGTGACCCGGTCGCCCACGGCGACCGTGGGATTCATGATGTGTTCCATTTCATAGGCCCATCGTTGCATCTTTCCGTCTGCGGTGACCTGGACGGAGTAATCGCCGCTCCAGAGCGTTGGTATGGCAGCGACGACGCCGTCTACGAGCGAGCGCACGGGCGTCCCCAAGGGCACGATAAACGTCGGTTGCGGATTTGCTTTAGCCTGGCCCGAGGCTGATTGCCCGGCGGGAATGACGAATCCATAGCCCACAAAAAGCCGGTTGAATTGAAGATTCTCTTTTGTGAATTTGAAATCCTCGAAATTCACGCCGATGCCCTTTAATTTCAAAGGCGGTTCGTCAGGATTTCCCTGCGTGCTCGCGATTTGAGGAGCAGAATGTTGTTCCTGCGTTGCCGATTTTTGGGAGGGAGGGGCAGAGGGTGGAGACGAAACAGCAGCTTCACCGTCTTCGAGCGTAACGGTCTCCTCCTCGATCACAAACATTGCGTCTGTATTTTCGGGCTCCCCTGACTGGGTAGGTTGCTCCTCTTGATAGATATTCGAATTCAAAACAAGAAATCCACCTGCAAGGACGCCGACTGCGAGCAATGCAAAGATGAGTTTGTTCATGGCTCAAGGATATCACGGTTCAAACTTGGTAATCCCGCGGAACCGATCTCCCCTCGTTTGAACGGACGTTTGCAATTATTGGCCCGAAAATCGAAAAGCTCCGAGCGATGTATAAGACCAATCCGAGGAGGTTTGAGGTGCCGAAACCCAAGTCAGGTAAAGACAAGAACGAGGTGGATTATTCTGCCTGAGTATCAGGAAGCTCTGCGAATTTAGCTGCCATTGTGGGATTGCCGCGGGTTAGTCTTTTAATTGTCAAATCTTCTGCTTTATTATTTGCGAGACGGAGGTTATTTTCAGACGACATGAGAGCATCCTTGGTTTTCTGGAGATGGTCAATAGTTTTGTCGATTTCATCAATAGCTGTTTTAAATCGACTAGAGGCAAGTTGATAATTTTTTGCAAAGCCCTCTTTAAATTTATTAATGTTTTCTTCGAAGTTGGTGATATCGATATTCTGGTTTCTTACGACAGCAAGCTCAGCTTTGTATTTGAGCGAGTTCATTGATGCGTTGCGCAGTAGGGTTATCATTGGAATAAAAAATTGCGGCCGAATCACATACATTTTGGGATATTTATGAGACACATCGACAATACCGGTGTTATACAGCTCATTTTCAGCTTCCAAAAGCGTAACAAGGACGGCATACTCGCATTTTTTCTCAGCACGATCCTTATCTAGTTCACGTAAAAAATCCTCATTCTTTTTCTTGGTCGCGGTTTCGTCGCCCTCGTTTTTCATCTCGAACATGATCGATATGATCTCGTTCCCGGCTTCGTCAGTTTCTCGGTATATGTAGTCGCCCTTGCTACCGGTTGCCGCGTCGTTATCTTTCTCGAAATACGCGTTCTGAAATCCGGTTGCGCGGAGCTTGTTGAACTCGGTTTCGCAATGCTGTTCGAGCGTTTCGCCTATCATCTTTGTCGAGAGCTTCACCTTCATATCTTTGCGAAGAGCAATCTCCTCATCCTTCATCTTGATGATGTCGTCCTTCGTCTTGAGCTCGGTGGCGTACTTTTCTTTCAGAGATTTCTCAAGCAGTTCTTTCTCGCCATCCTTGCTCTTCAGCTCGCCAGCGAGCTCATCACGCTGCTTCTCGATTTTATTGACCGCTTCGGTAACCGCGAGCTTTTTCTCAAGATCCGCGTTATTTATTTTTGATTTCATTTCGGCCAGCTCCGATTCTTTCTTCGCATCAAGCTCGGCCAGCTCGCGGTCCTTTTTTGCCTTAAGTTCAACTAGTTCGGCTTCTTTCTTTGCAAGGTCTTTTTGCAGTGTGTTTGTAATATTTGCCTCGGCGAGCTTGACGGCATTTTCTTTATCTTTTTTGAGCATTTCCTCGCGCTCATGGAGTTCTTTTTCAAACTCATGATCGCGGACTTGCTTTAGAATATCGGCAAATCCAGCCTCGTCGACTTTAAAAGCTTTTTTACAGTGTGGGCAAATAATTTCGTTCATAAATTTATCCAGTTTTTCTACGATTATATGGAGACTGGTTTGTTGGCCGTAAACTGATATCTAACTCGTGAGCCTTTCCTCTCACTCCTCCAACTGGCCTTCCAAGCTTTAAACCTATTACTCTGGTCGGAGTATTTTCTTTTGCTAATTGAACAAGCTTCTTCTCTTCTTGGGAGGTCCATTGTTTACCTGCGTTTCTAATGTACTTGGGCATAATGTTTAAAAATTAATTGTGGATAAGTCGACGTTGATTTTCTATTTTCTTTCTATTATACTTTAAGCACCAAAACCAAGTCAAGTCTATGCTCACAAAACGTCAAAAAGAAGTCCTCGACTTCATAAAAGGGTCCTCGAAGAAAAAGGGGTATGCCCCTTCTTTAGAGGAGATACAAAGGCATTTTAAGCTCGCTTCTGTTTCTACTGCTCATTTCCATGTTAGTAAACTGCTAGATAGTGGATACTTGGATAAAGTAGAAAATAAAGCACGTGGCATTAGTATTTCTGCCGACGAGCCCTTAATAATGATTCCTTTTTTGGGAACCATTGCTGCTGGAGAGCCAATTGAGGCAATTCAAGAAAGAGAGACGATAGCTATTCCAAAATCAAAAATGCCGAAAGGAGGCGAGGTCTATGCTCTTCGTGTGTCAGGTACAAGCATGATTGAAGAGAACATAAATGACGGCGATGTGGTTATTGTCAGAAACCAGTCAACTGCTGAAAATGGTCAGAAAATTGTTGCACTCATAGATCAGAGCGAAGCGACTCTAAAAAAATACTACAGAGAGAAAGGGCAGATAAAACTACAGCCGGCCAATTCAGATCTGCAACCAAGATACGTCCATCCTTCTCAGCTTACTATTCAGGGAGTGGTTGTAGATATCATCAAACAGCCCGAGGAACAAGTACATACGATTAAAGGTGGGGAGAAAAAGGAAGATGAAGAAGTTTCTACCTCGTATAAAAAAGTACCGACCAAAAATCAGATTAAGATACTCCACGGTGATGCCTTGGAATTTTATGATAAATGGGAAAATCCCACTGCAATTATCTCAGATGGACCTTATGGGATTAGTGGCTTTCCTGGAGACCCTCCTACGCATGAGGGTTTGGGGGATTGGTATGAACCGCACATAAAAAAATGGTCAGAAAAGGCAACTCCTCAAACAACGCTATGGTTTTGGAATACTGAGGTCGGCTGGGCAACAGTCCATCCGATACTCGTTAAGCATGGTTGGAGATATCGTAATTGCCATGTTTGGAATAAGGGTATCGGTCATATCGCGGGCAATGTGAATGGAAAGAGTATAAGAAAGTTTCCTGTCGTAACAGAGGTATGTGTTCAATACACGAAAGACCCTACTTTTGAAATTGAGGGAAAGAAAATGAGCATGAAAGAGTGGTTGAGGTATGAATGGAAGAGGACAGGATTAGTGTTTTCAAAAACTAATGAAGCCTGCGGAGTAAAGGATGCCGCAACTCGTAAGTACTTTACCTTGTCTAATCTTTGGTATTTCCCTCCAGCCGAGGCATTTGAAAAAATACAACAATATGCCAATTTACATGGTAAGAAAACAGGCAAGCCTTATTTCTCTGTGGACGGCAAGAAGCCTATCTCCAAAGACGAATGGGTGGCCTATCGAGCTAAATTTAACTTTAGTCATGGCATTACTAACGTATGGCATGAACCGACAGTAAACGGAAAGGAAAGATTAAGAAACGGCTCAAAATCTCTTCATTTAAACCAAAAACCCCTCAAACTAATGAACTTAATCATTCGAACCTCTTCAGATTCTAATGATTTGATATGGGAACCATTTGGAGGGCTTTGTACAGGTATGATTTCAGCTGCCGAGTTGAATCGACGCGGGCTTGCTTGTGAAATAGACGAAGAAGTTTACCAGGAAGCATTAAAGAGGCTTGATAACCACTTTGGTCAGTCTAAATTAGATCTTTTGCAATCTCTTTAGATTCTGTAGCATCAGTGTCTAGCAACTTTCCCCATTCGCTTCTTGCCCATTCTAAAATAGTTTTACCATCAACCTTAGTATTTAATACCCGTAACTTAAAAGTTTCTAGATCGGGATGCTCTATCCTATCGATTTTTGCAAAGTTTGTATCAAGGCGATATGGGTATTTTCCAAGTAAACCCTTAATTTTATTTTGGTAATCGAGGGTTGAACTGAAAGCTGCTCCATCCTTGCCCCATTTTTTGACATCTCTTTCAGCTTTCTTAAGTAATTCAGCTGAGCCTTGGAATTTAAAACCATTGGTATTTGTTTGTTGCAGGTTAACAGTCCTCAGGGAAGTATCTTCTGGCTCAAAAACCAAATAATCAGGCGGGTGATGGTAGTGTTTGTCTCTTGCTAACGCAAGACTTTTTGCAGAACCCACCCAAACATCAATTATTTTTGGCTTACCGTAGATTAAAAACTCAGGGAGCCAAGCAACAACTGCCACATTAGTCTGATTCTTATCAAAGTGAAGAACACTATCTTTAAATCGTGCCGTGATTTCCGTGGCAAGAGGAAACCAAGTTTTAATCTCTATTCCAGGCGTAGGCTTTACAGTTCCTTTGAAGATAGCATCAGGAAATCCAGGGTCTTGTCTTACCCATTTGCCCAAACCTTTCCACTCTGCCTGATTAAGTTTTTCCACAATAGAAAACTCAATCATATTACCTAAAAGCGGTGATATTTTAGAAACTACTTTTGCCAGATGTTGGGCATAAGCAATGCTGTGAGGTTTTTTGATATCCAAAACGTCCAAAGTTTGACCTTTTAAGGACTCAATCTCTTTTGTTGCCTTTTTTAAGATATCTTGATGGTTCATAATTTACGATCGCAACTTTGTTGAAATAGCCTTATTCTACTTCGGTTCAAAGTTGCCAATCTGGCGGAACGGATGGGATTCGAACTTACTATCCCACAAATTTCAAGGTTTGAAAATCGACCAATATTTAGCCCTGTGCGGCAGTGTTGGGGCTGAAGAAATTCCGACTACCCTTCGCCGTCGAGGCAATGATTTGCTTCACGCGTTTCTCCCGCGTCGCCTGCTGTTTCCCCCGCAGTACCCAGCGATAGAGCATTCTTTTGGTCGAAGGCGAATACGCCTCGATGATTTTTCTGGCCTTCGCATTCTTCGCGAGCGCCTGTTTGAGCTCAAGCGGCATATCGGGATTCTTCGGAATGCCGTGGTCGTGCGTGGGTTTTGCCTTGCCTAGTTCGTAGAAACGCAATCCTTCCGGGTTCATCTTCCCTTCTTTCACGAGCCGCGCCGCGTAGGAAAGCGTGTTGTCGCTCCATTTACTCTTTTCGTTCCGCCGCGAAAAGTGCCGCAAGAACGTATCTTCATCCAGCCGCTTTATCGTCGTATCAATCCACCCGAAACAAATCGCTTCTTCTATGAGCTCGCGGTGTGTAGGTGCCTCCTTCCCCGTGTGCCTTTTGTGCACGACGACCGCGAGCTTCGATTCTTTTTTGTGATTCTTCGCGAGCCAGGCTCGGAATTCCTTCGCGCTATAGACTGTTATCCTCGGCATCGCTTACCGAATGTTGCCTACCGAATTCTTGACCGTATCGTGCTTGGTTTTCAGGACATTGCTTATCGCTGTGTAGATGCGCGCTGCCACCGATACATCGAGCGCGCCGTCGCTATCCAGATCGGCAATGACCTCCGCTCCGATGTCAGTCTCAAGCGACGTCTCGGACACTTCTTCCTCAATCCCGAACAAGACGCGGTACCACGGGAAGCGGACCTTAACGCCGCCGCCTAATTCACCCTGCGCTTTTTCGGCGACCACGATAACGGGTATGGACGTTTCGAAGATCCCCAGGAATTTCGCCGGCACGCGGTAGCGCACCTCGACGCTGTCCTCATCGGAAGATATTTCTTCAACGTTCTCGTCCTTCAACAGGATGCCCGTCGCGAAATTCTCAAGATCCTGTCCGGATTGCACCTGTGCGTGCGCTTTCACCGTCGCAAGGAATTCCTGCTTCTGCTTCGGGTCCCAGCCGCGCACTTCGACGGCGCTCACTGATACGACATTGCCCTGCAGGAAATCAATATCGCTTTGATTATTTTGAAATATCTGTCCCTCAACCATTGGGCGGTCGGGATCGCCGTCTTGCGTTCCTTTCACGCTCGCTTCCATGAGCTTCGGTGTTGCTTTGTCGGTTTCTTTCGCCTCATTCGTCTCGCCCTCGTCCCCGCCAGTGCCTGCCTGCGCTCTCGTCTCGGCACTTACCTCCAGACCAACCTGTGCGCCGCCGGCGCTTCCACTTGCCCCTGCTCCTGCCGACCCCTCAGCGTCGGCACTCTGCGCGTATGCAGGGAAAGCATATACAAGCGCCACTGCCGCAAATATGGCTACAAAAGAGGCGCAGAGCGCGCGTACGTCTATTGATGAGGCTATTGTATTCTTCTTCATGTTGTTTTGACGCGTTACCTGCTAGTCCTCTTACAATACCACAGCGGTGGGGCCTTTCCCCAGGTATGTGTGCATTGTCAATAGCATAAGCACACACGCGAAGAGCCGCCTGGTTCCCCTCGTATTTTGCCTACCATTTGCCTACCACTTGTAGCCTTTGGCCTCCAGCATTTTCTTCTTTGCTTCGAGGCGTTTCTTCGTCTTTTTCGAACGCGACTTTTTCGGCCGGATATCGTGACTTGCTCGTTTTGCCATAGACCGACAGTATACCCGAAACTGGCGAATTTTCTAGTTTTCCAGGCCTAGTTTTTGAAGCTCTTGCCGTGATTCCTTTTTTGCCACAGAGCCAGTATACCCGACGTCATTGAATATCGAGTGTGAAATTGATGGTGTCGCCATCGTCGACGCCCTCGGCTCGGCGAACCTGGGCCTTCAGCGGCAAAAGATAGGTGCCGGATTGCTTGTCGGGAAATATGGAACTGCTCCATTTCGTTTTACCGAGTGTCACTTTTACTTTGACCGAACCGAATCCCCGCTTCTTCTTCGCATGCTTTTCCTTTATCACTGCAGATTGCTTCTTATCAACGTATGCGAAGTACCACGCGTCCATGCCGGGATACCGGACGACTTTTGAGCGGACTTTATATGTTTTGACCATGGCAATTAATGCAAGGTGGTGCGGATGACTGGCTCCAGCTCTTCTGGCCTGCACGGAAAGAACTTTTCGGAATACCCCTTTTCACCCGTGAGCGCTGCCGAATCAAACGAATCCATTTCCTCCTGTGGCGTGTCGACGGGAGCGATCCATATAAACGGCTCTGTCGCGCTTGGCGGATCTACGTGTACGACGATATAGGGTATACCGACCTCGTAATCTCCCATGGGCACCCTTCCAAGTCTCTTCGTTAATTGTACTAAATCGCCCTTTTTGAAGCGTTTAGGTTTCTCGAACGACTCCGAACCTCCCATTTCGCTGAACATGCAAAAATCATCCCATATATCTTTGCGTTTATCTACCCACCGGCAGTCAGGAACAACATAAGGCCGGAATGCAAAGCGGCGCGGGTGTACCCGCGCCGCTTATATACCCTTTCAGAAACAACTAGTTCGGCAAAGGGTCTCCGCCGTTCCCGCCTTTCGGTGCAGGCATCAAGAACGCCACACACTGACCTTGATTCTTGAAGGAGTTCCCTTCATCGTCAGCGTAGTTCTGCCAGCCGCCTTTTTTGCACTGATCCTTCTCCGTCGGGACTGGGACCTCATACGTGAAGAGCGTCGAGTTGATGAGCGTGTTGTCGATGTCTGCCGCGTGCTCACTGTCACCTGATGCCCAGCTCGAATCGGTCACGATCGAAATACTGGTCACGCCCATGCTGCCGTATTTCGTGAGCGCGCTTGCGTACGGATCATAGAATGTGCCGCTCGGAAGCTGCGACGTGTCCACGAGGCGTCCCGCCTCAAGGAAATCACCCGTATTCTGCCACGTGCCCGGAGTGCAGGCCGCGCCAGCCGAATCAACGCCGAAGTATACGAAGATGCTTCCATCGCGGTCGCTGTCGCCGTCCGTGTCGATGCCGATCGAGACGCGGGGCGATCCGCCAACGCACGTATCATCCGCCTCGATGCGGAAATCGCTCGAGAGAGTCGTGAGAGAGGCAAAGGTCGTACCGGCTTCGACACCATAGCTGATGCCGCCGAATGCGGCACCCGTTGCATCAGATAGGATGTTGACCGCACGCGCCGATGCGTTGCCCGGCGTTACATACGATGCGTCACCGAAGAATGAATAATGTTCTGCCGAGTGCAGTGCGAGCGCAAATGTCGCTATCGAGAGAGTCGCGACACCCACGACCGCTGCTAACAGAGTGTTCTGTGTAGTAGTCATAATGAGTTTCTTACCTGCTAATGTTAATAAAACGTCCGGGGGGAGTATAGCGCAGGGAGTCGCTTTTACACAAGAAGCGGCTTCCCGTCGCGGCGCACCCATTGGGCGAGCACTCCGATTTTGTATCCGGCAAGGATTTCCGCCTGTGTTTGAGCGCTGCCGTGCTGGCAATTTACTGGGGGACAATGAATCCTGGGAAACCCACGGTTTTCCCATTCCTTCCTCCACGGAGAACTCCCGTTCTCCGACCCTCTCCCCATCCATGCCCCCCACTAAAAGATGCTTCGCATTTTTACTGGGGGACATGGATTCGAACCATGATTCACAGCTCCAAAGGCTGCTGTCCTACCATTAGACGATCCCCCAAAAACATCGGATACGTACCAGAGAATAACAAATAACTCAAGAGGTGTCGCGACTTCATTAAATCATCACTTACACCTTATACACTTTCCCGTGTTAGCAGAAATAATAATACATAGTATGGGACTAATCGCGTTTCTCATCCTCGGCGGCATCGCTGGGTGGATAGCATCGCTCATTATGGGCACGGACGGGATGCAGGGCATCTTCCTCAATATTGTGGTCGGCGTTGTGGGCGCCGTCATCGGAGGAGTGGTGATGAATTCGTTCGGCTCCGCGGGTATCACCGGGTTCAACTTGTACAGCCTCATCGTTGCCGTGATCGGTTCCGTGCTGCTTCTGTGGATCGTGCGTCTGGCTCGTGGCTGACCGCCTACAGTAGCGCGCGAGCACCATAGAGACCGGCAGTGTCCTTGAATTCTGCGATGCGGAGCTCGGGCAGTCGCGGATAAATGTTCATAAGCCGCGTGAGCGCGGCGGCGATGTCTCCGAGCCGGTATCCGTTCTCTTCGTTCATCATCGAACCGCCGAGAAGAAAGGCGTCCGGCGACCAGTGCACTATCATGTTGTATATTCCCGCCGCGAGAACGGGCGTCATCTCTTCGTATCCCGCGCGGGGTGCCTCTTTCGGATGGACGTCGAAACGTTTCTCGAACGCGCGGCCCGACACAAGTTCTTCCAATTCTTTCCCGGCGGCCGCGTCTACTATTTGATGCCCCGCCTCGAAATCGTACATGCCGCTGTCTATGCGGCCGTCGACGACGCGGCCGCATCCGACGCCCGTGCCGATGCCTGCGTATGCGACAACGCGAAACCCGCGGCCGGCGCCGTACCTCGCTTCGCCGAGCGCGGCAAGGTCGGCGTCATTATGCACGCTGACCGACACTCCAAGCGTTTGAGATAGTTCCGCCGCGAGTTTCGCGCCATCCCACCCGGGCAGGTTCGGCGCTTTGTAGACAACACCGTCCGCAACGACTCCCGGAAAGCCGCCGGCGGTCGCTTCAATAGGTTCACTTCCCGCGCATTCACGCAGAAGCTTCGCAAGCGCTCCTATCCCCTCCGACGGCTCCTGCGGCGTCTTTATTTTCTGGATTTCCCCGATGCCGCCCTCCGTCGCGCATGCGGCGCGCATGGAAGTCCCGCCGATATCAAATACAACTCTCATGCTTCCATCATATCAAGCGCGAGCGTCCCCCACGTGAAGCCGTGCGCGCCGAACGGCTCGCCTGTTTCCGGATTGAAGCATTCGCGGAAGCCGTGCCGATCAAGAAGAATAATGCTTTTTGAACGAATGTCCTCCGCCTCTTTCACGAATCCATATCGCTTGAGTCCGCGGTAGATGAACCAATGCGGCGCCATCCACACCGCCCCGCGCCACGAGAAATCCACGTCGGCGGAACGATACGCCGCTTCCTTCTTCGACGTCGTCCGGATGCCAAATGGCGCATAAAATGAATCGGGATCTCTCAAGTGTTTTTCTACGAGCGTTTCCGCTTCGGCTTGCGTATAGAGGCCCGCGAAAAGGGGCACAAAATGCGCCCATGTCGCGACTTTCAATTTCTTGAAATCCGCGCCCATCGTTGACCAATACACTCCGTCTTCGAACATGCGCTCGCGCATCGCGCTCGCGATGTCCTCCGCGCTTCGGGTAAGCGAACGCTGGTATTCGTCTTCTTTGAGGACGGCTGCGATCTCCGCGAGCGCTCGCAAATTCTCCACGAGAACGGTATTGAAGAGCACGTCTTTCACCCAGAAAAAGTCGCGCATACAGTGTTCTGCGTCGAAACTGCATTCCCGATTCCTATCCACGAGCTCCGTCCGCTTCGCGAGATGCTCCTTCAGAGAGATTCCCGGAGAAACGCCGAGCGGCACATCGAAGCGGGGCGAATTATCCTCTCCTGATTCATCCGGGTTGATGATGCTTACGAGATCGTGCCCGTGCGGATCGCGCTCGGTGAGGAGAAAATGGTAGTACGAAATGAGCTGAGGGAACACTGATCGCAAGAAGGGAACGTCCGGAAGCTGGCGATGTATCTGCAAAACCGCATACGCGAGCATGGGCGGCTGGGTAAGCGAGCTCGTTCCCTCGACGCCCCAGCGGAATAAGTGGAGAATACCCGGTGTCCAATAGATGATGTGCGGCACCATGCCGTTCGTGAATTGTTTTGAGAGAAGTGAATGTACTTCCGCTTTCGCCGCCTCCGGCTCAAGCTTAGCGAGCACGATGGCGTGAAAACACGAATCCCAGAGCCACTGGTAGGGATAATGGTCGCCCGAGGGGACGGTGTATTGACAGCCGCTCGTCACACGGCGATTTTCCAACAGCAGTTTTCGGGCTTCACGTACGATATCCATAGCGACACTATATCTAACGAGAACTACTTGCTTCCTGAATCGGCGCAGATCTCAATAACGGCAAGTTCGAGCGGGAGGTGCGGCACGGCGGCATACGCCATTACGCCGTAGGCGTCAAGAAGAGCGCGGAGCGTATCGGCGTTGACGCCGGGCTCTTTCGATACCGTTTTCGCAAGCGCGAGGTCCGCTTCGGTCAATTCCGCGGCGAGCGCATCCAAGAGCTCCGGCGCAAAACGGAGAAGGAGTACCGCGCGCATGCGATGAATAAGGAGCTTCGCGAGCACGCGCGGGTCCACATTCGCATCTATGGCTTTCCGAATCGAAGCGAGCGCAGAGGAAGCATCTTTTTTGGCGATGGCGGAAATGATGCCGCGCACCACTTCCCCGCGCGGGGCACCCGATACCGCCTCGACTTCTGCGACTTCGATCTTCTTATTGTCGGACACGGCGAGCACTTTCTGGAGAATGGAGAGCGCATCGCGGAATGAGCCTTCCGCGAGAAGCGCGATTAATTCCGAAGCGGAGCGCTCGAGCGAATACCCTTCCGATTTCGCGACATCTTCGATGACTCCCGCGAGGACCTCGCGCGTCGGCTGTTT
>QZJK01000002.1 GCA_003599295.1 Candidatus Parcubacteria bacterium
TTTCGAGCGACCTCTCGCACGGTTCGAAGGGCAGCGACGTGTCCTCGCTTCAACAGTTCCTCGTCAGTCAGAACTATCCGGGAACAGGAAGCTGGATGGTCACCGGCTACTACGGGCGTGCGACGGAAGCGGCGGTGCGCAACTTCCAAGCGGGGAGCGGGCTCATTCAATCGGGTGTCGTCGATCGGGCGACGCGCAATGCCATTCGCGAGCGCTCCTGCGGCAATTACGGGTACCTCGGCGGCGTCTCGGGTAGTCAGTACCCGTACCAATACGCGTATCAGTATCCGAGCCAATACCCATACACGTATCCCGGCTACCAGTATGGCTACACTATTCCACTGCGCCTTGATTCGCTATCTGTCACGAGCGGCAGCGCCGGCACATCACTGACGCTCTACGGCAGCGGCTTCGAAGCGACCTACAACACAGTGCGCTTCGGCTCGAATGTCGCGTACGGCGCAGGCTCAACAAATGGCACATCGCTGACACTGACCGTCCCCGGTATGCCGCCGGGCGTCTACCCGGTTACCGTAACGAACGGGCGCGGCACAAGTAATTCGTTGTCGTTCACGGTGATCGGAAGTCCATACTCGTACTACAACTATGGGTACAATTACGGCAACTACAACTACGGATATAGCTATCCGTACATGAATACCTACAACTACGGCTGCGGAAGCTACATGTATCCGTACGGATGCAATTAGAGTATGTTTGAAAACCTCTCCCTGTCTGCGATGCGCGTTTTTGGGCTTCGACGCATCGTCTCGTCCTCAATGTATCTGCGGATACACTTCGGACTCCGACTCGCGTCTCGCCTTTCAAAAACGCACATCTCGACTCGGGAACCCGGGTTTTCAAACATACTCTAGCGACATTTTCCCCGCTCTATGTTCGCGGATAGGGAAGAAGCGGGGAAGCGGCTCGCAGAACAATTGTTGGAGCATCGCGGCAAGGACGCGCTCGTCCTTGCACTCCCGCGCGGCGGGGTCGTTTTGGGTGCGGTCATAGCCCGCGCCTTATCACTTCCTCTCGACATCATCGCCGTGCGGAAGATAGGGCATCCGAGCGCGCCTGAATTTGCGCTCGGCGCGGTCGATGAGGAGGGAACGCGGATATTGAACGAAGAAGAAGCCGCGCTGGTCGATCCGGATTGGCTCGCGTCGGAAACAGAACAGCAAATGAAAGAAGCAAAGCGGCGGAGTCGGGTCTATCGAAGTGGCAAAGCGCACGCGAATATGTCCGGGAAAACGGCTATTATTGTTGATGACGGCGTTGCCACGGGTCTTACCATGCGGCTCGCCGTGAAAGTCGCGAAGGCACATATGCCGAAGCGTGTGATAGTCGCGACCCCCGTTTCTTCGTCGGAGGCGGCGGAAGAGATCTTGAAGGACGCGGACGAACTCATCGTTCTCGAGCCGCCGGAAGAATTCCTAGGCGCGGTCGGAGCTCACTACATCCGATTCGACCAAATCGAAGATGCAGAGGTTATCCGTTTGATGAAACAACAATGATTAAAAAGATACGCGGCAAATACGTAGTGCTCTCGGAAAAGACCGGCAGGCGATTCGGCACGTATAGGACGCTGAGGGATGCGAAGAAGCGTTTGCGGCAAGTCGAATTTTTTAAACGTCGTTCGAAGAAATAAGGTGTGTATCCGCGTGAACGGGCGCCGTTTCGGGGTCATAGGTGTCGAGCACGTTCCGTATCCAGAAGTATCCTGCGACGGCAGCCACGATGTTGCCGATGACGATAGCGGACCACATAAAGATGATGGGCAGATGGAACACTTGCGTAAAGAGGTACGCTAGAGGAGTGGTAATTACTGCAGAGCGCAAGAAGAAGATCCAAAAGCCCGGCCATGAGCGGCCAATGGCCTGGAACGCGCTGGCTTCCACCATGATAGCGGCGAGAAAACCATAACTTACGAGAGCGACAGTCCAGAGATATGAATAGGTATAATCAGTCACAACAGGGTCGCTCGTGAATGCGCCGACGATAAAACCTCCAAAGAGGGCGGCGAGAACGCCGACCCCCATCGCTCCGAAGAAGCTGTACTTGAGGGCTTTTTGGAACGATTCGCGTGCGCGGAGCATATTACCCGCGCCGATGTTCTGTCCCATCATGGCCATCGCGCCGAAACCGAAGCCGATGGCCGGCAGGAACGCAAAAAATTCTATTCTGAAACCCAAACTGAACGCGATGGCCCCGGCTTCGAGGTACGTAAGGGATGCGAGGAAGGTAAGTGCAGCGAGCCCGAGAGGGAATACTAAATCGGTGATGGATGCGGGAAAGCCGATGTTAAGGACCTTCTTCACCGATTCCCATTGGAACGAGAGGTTCTTAACATGGAATCGCACCATTCGATGTGCGCTTGAAAGCGAGCGGAGTGAAATAGCTATGAAGGCCGCTTGAGATATGAGTGTTGCGTAGGCGGCACCTGCAATGCCGAGCGCCGGGAATCCAAGCCAGCCAAATATCATGATGGGATCCAGGATGCAGTTGATGAGCGTCGAAAGCGCGAAAAGTTTCGTCAGTGTGAATGTGTCTCCTTGGGCATTGAAAATGAACATGATGGTCATCAGTATGAAGAAGAGAACTGAACCCGCAGCGGTAATGATGAAATATTCGAGGGCTGGCTCAAAAATGGCGCCGGAGGCGCCCGACGCTGTCAGGATAAAGTCGCGGAACACGAGCGAAACGATGGTGAAGAACACCCCTGCAATAATAGCGAGCACGAACGCTTGTCCGAGCACCCGTTCTGCGCCCGGAATGTCTTTTGCACCGATGTGCATGGACATGATGACGCCGGAACCGACGGTGAGCCCAAAACCAAACGCTATCATGATGAACAGCGCTATCTGGGAGATGCTTACCGCCGCTATCGCTTCGGGAGAGATTTTGCTCACCCAGAATGTATCGACAAGATTGTAGAGAGTATAGAAAAAGACCGATAACATCATCGGCCATGCTAATGACCAGAGCTGACGGCGAATGTCGCCTTTAGTTAAATCTTGCCCGTCCATATACGGTAATAAAGTACTCCTGCCGAAAAAGCAGGAGAGGCCCCAGCATAGCATGCCCAGGAGTTTTCAGCATCGTCGACAAAGATGACGGATCATCCTGCACCTACGAATTCACTATCGTCTTAAAGCCGCCGTATGCCATGCGCTTCATATCGAACGGCATAGACATGTCCTTGGCGTTCGCATACTTCTTTTCAAAGAATGCCATCACATTCTTATTCACGGTGTCGCGGTGCTTTCTATTTTTGTACACAATGAACGAGAACCATACAGTATCGCCGCCTTTTGCCTTCGACATTTCAACGAACGACCGTGGTTTTCCCATGTCGCCTGTAGCTTTCGTCTTCAGATCCTCACCCATACATTCATAATATTCGAGCGCCCCGAATTTCTTCCAGACCCTCGCGGCTTCACTCGCCATTTTCTTGTAAGCACCGAAATTCTTCTTCGGTACCGGAAACACGAATCCATCGACGTATCCTCCTTTCATACAGTAATTTCTTTTTTACCTCTCTTATAATGGTTCTTACACATAATAACGAATTTTCATCAGCCTTTGAACGCTTTTTCGAGTTCGGCGATGTTGAATTTTTTCATCTTGAGGAACGCTTCCGTAACGCGTTTCAAGGCCACCTCGTCCTTTGTTGCCATCATATCGTTCATCGTTGTCGGCACTATCTGCCACGATACGCCGTACTTGTCCTTAAGCCAGCCGCACTGTTCCGATTCCGGCACGGCGGAAAGCTTCTCCCAGTAATAATCTATTTCTTTCTGGTCGTCGCAATGTACGATGAGGGATACGGCTTCGTTGAAATTGAAGTTGTGCATACGTGCACTGCCGTCCATTGCCGCGAACCATTGGCCGAGGAGCTTGAAGTCGGTGAACATGACCGCGCCCTCCTTGTTTGGTTCCATACCTCCCGGATAGCGCATGAGCGCGCCGCGCTTCGCGTCCTTGAAGACAGAGAGGTAAAAATTCGTCGCCTCTTCTGCCGCCTCGCATTTGTCGGTAACAAAGAGGAGCGACGGAATGATGCGCGGGCGCTCTTCACCCTCGGGGTTCGTTAGTATCAATTGCCACGAAAAGCCGTACTTGTCCTCAATCCAGCCGTAGCGTTTGCTGAAGGGGTACTCACCGATTTCCATCTTGATCTCTCCGCCCTCGGAAAGTCTTGCCCACACCTCGTCAATCTTCTTTGCCGCGTCCTTGTCCTGCGATGGGTCGAAATTCACCATGAACGAGATGGCGGGTGTCGGTTTGAAATACGGGCCCGCGCTGATGGAAAGGAATTCATAGCCCCACAATGTGAAGGGGACGATGTCGGTGTCGCCCGAAGGTGTGCCGGTCAATGTCGTTATGGTGCCGACCTTTGAGTTTCCGCCGAATATCGAGACATACGCATTGGCGGCTTCCTTCGCTTCCTTGTCAAACCATAAGTGAGGGACGATTTTCTGCATAGGGACAGTATAGCAAATCGGACTCTCGCAATGTCCGGCGTATAGTATTCTTAAGCTGCAAAAACCGCATTCTTTCGGAGTCGTTTCGAAATCACTGCTCCATCAAGGAGTCATTCGGTCAGCCTCCTATGCCGCTTTTCTCAATGAGCAAATTTTATAGAGAATGAATGCGTTCAGCGCTATGGATGTGAGCAGGAGCATGTACGCGAACGTCCCGGAGGCGCCGAAAAATTCGAAATAGGAGAGCGCGAGTGTCCAGGGAAGTCCGAGGATAATCGCGATGAAGCTCTCTCCGAAAAGTCTCTGCGTCGCTATCAAATAGGCTGATGCGGCAAGATACACGCCCGAAAGTAATACACCCGCTTTAAGCATAGCTACTCCGTGTCTTTTTCTGCAGGAATTTCCGCCGTTTCAGTGTCGTGCGTGCCGTCCTCGCAATTGCACTCCGTTAACGACTGACCCTTCTTCGGACAATCATCTGTCTGGCATACGCCCGGTGTAGCCGACTCGCCTCCGCACCCGCCCGTACAAATGTAGTGGTTCATATGTCCGGCAGTATACCAGTATTTAGAGTGTCCAACTTGTCTCCGATATGAGAAAAGTTACGATGTTTGGTTGAGGAAGTGGAGCTTGTATGTGTTCGGGGGCGGTCTCTTTTATCGATAGCTCGGATTGAGAGATAAGGTTCGTGTTTTATAGGGCCTTGTGAACAAGAGACACCTTTGTTCCAAGGGGTGAACTCCGTATTTTTATCATTGCCTGCAACTGATTCGCAAGAGCACCGATGATACTGGTTCCGAGGCCGGGTTGAGGGGCTTTTTTACTCTTTGATTTTCCAATGCCGTTGTCCTCGACGCTTAGTACCCAGCCGGACCTTGCGGAAGTATACGTGACGATGATTCTGCCCGGCCGTTTCTCAGGGAATCCGTGCTTTAAGGCGTTAATGACGAGTTCTGTTGTTATAAGGCCAAGACTCACAGCCACATCGGAAGTAACTGTCCCTTTACTTACGACGACCTCGAGTTTTACCGGCTTGCGGTGACGGATCATTGAGCGAGAGAGGCTCTTACACAGTGCCGTGAGATATTTTTCAACGGAAGCATGCTCACCGAGCTCTACCGGATCAAGCTGTTGTTGAGCTGTCGCGATAGACATGATGCGCTCATGTGCATCCTTCAGATGAGAACGACTTTCTCCGGAATCGACAGATTCCGCTTTCAAGAGAAGAATGCTAGCGATGAGCTGCAAACTATTCGCTACCCGATGACGCATCTCTTGAAGGAGGAGATCTTTTTGGACAAGCAACTTCTCTTTCTCCTCCTGGAACTTTCGTTGGTGAGTGATATCGAGAATAGAAATAAGCATCTTTTTCCGTCCGTTCTTATAGCGTACTTCACGAGCGTTTAAAAGCATTGTCCTCGCTCCGAGGAAAGGAAAATCGTGATCAACCTCATACCCCTCGACGGATTTGTGTTCAGGAATCACATTTTCAAGGAGGGTGCGGAGTTTGGGAATGTTCCACTGTCCATTTCCAAGATCGTAGAACTTTTTACCCTGTGTATTTTCGTACGTTTGGCGGAATTTTTTGTAGAAGGAACGGCTCGCAACAATGATGCGCAACTGCTCGTCAAGTACGATGAGGGGTTCTCGAATGGTGTCTATGATTGCTCGCGTGAGTATATGACCATCCTTTGGATCGCCGAGTGGATCTCCCGGGGCTTTCTCTACGATGGTTTTCATAGGAGTTTCTACTGTACGAAACGATACCCGATGCCACGCACTGTCTCAAAGGTCGCTGAACTGTTGCTGCATCGGAGCTTTTTACGCAGGTTCTTCATGTGGACATCAAGAACATTGCTCAAAGTAACAGCATTAAAATCCCACACTTTGCTGCAAAGTTCTTCGCGCGTGAATACCTCACCGGGTCGGCGAGCAAAACATTCAAGCAGAGCGTATTCTTTAAGCGTCAGCGAAATTTCTGTGTTTCCGGTATGCACACGGTGAGCGGCAGTATCTATCGTGATATCTCCGACGACGTGTGCGCTCTTCCTTTGCTGTGTTGGGACGCGTCTTGAAACGGATGCGATGCGAGCCATGAGTTCCGAAAGAGAAACAGGCTTTACTACATAATCATCCGCACCGGAATTCAACATCTCGACCTTATATTCTGTTTCACCTCGACCGGTAAGAACAATGATCGGTGTCGCGACATCATGCTCTCGCAACGTCTTGGTAAGGGTCATTCCGTCCATACCGGGTAATTTGAGGTCAAGAATAATTGCGTCGTACTCTTTCTGATAGAGCAGGATGCGACTTCGCGCTTTCTCGCCGTCCTTAAGCCAATCGGTCGCAAAACCGTTTGTTTGAAGTGTTCTCGTGAGGTTTTCACCAAACTCTATATCGTCTTCTACAATGAGTAATCTCATATAACCATCATATACCTATCTGGCCGAACTTCCATGAAGAAATCATGAAGGCATGACAATCCTTCACGCCGCATGGCGTTATGCAGGACGCACATTGTAAAGTTTGTTAGGAACGGTTTTGTACATCCTTGTGATAGTCTCCGCCATACGAGGATGAGCATTTTTCATGTGGTTCCACATAATGATCTTATTCATCAGCTCTTTCTCTTGAGAGACGGTCTCGCAGAAATTGCACTCCGTACACATCAACACTATTTTGTTACGCATACTTTTATCTTGAAAATTGTTTAGTAGCTTCCCTAAATTTCGACCAAAGTTCCTTAGTATCCCCCGAGTAGATGATTTTCGCGTGAATATGTTCCGTACCCACTTCTTTGAGGCGTGACCTTTCCAATCTCATTTCAAATATCCGTTCTTGATCGAGAAAATACTCGGACCGCATCTTCAAACATTTTCTCTACGAGTAAATGCCTTCACTCATCCTTCATGTGCTCTATGTATACTAACTTCATATTATATTCATAGCTTAAAAATATTCATGAACAACACAACAGGGATCATCGTAGGTGTGCTTGCGCTCCTACTGCTAGTTGGGGCTTTCTTTTATAGTGGATTAGGCGAGGGTCTGTTTCCGACAACAGCGACCTCAACTCCTACTGGTTCGACTGACAATACTGACAATACGGCTACAGGGTCAACGCCGAGAGCGGTAACCGGATCCACAGCTACTCCCACAGATACGACGGTCGTCGTCGTCGGCACAGTTACTCCAAATGGCGCATTCACAAATTACTGGTATGAGTATGGGACGACCGCAAACTTGGGAAGCAAAACATCAAGTCATAACGTCGGTTCCGGTTACTCCCCAATACCATCGCCCGCGTATATCACGGGTCTTACGAAGAAAACGACCTACTTCTTCCGTCTCGTTTCTGAAAATAGATTCGGCACGGCCGCGGGTAGTCAATACTCATTTCAGACAACGGAGGGTGTACCAGCGCCCGTAGGAAGCGTCCCCGTCATTAAGACAGTGGCTGCGAGTGGTGTAACAAGAAGCACGGCCACTCTAAACGGAGAGATTAATCCGAACAGTGCAACAACACAGTATTGGTTTGAGTACGGAAAGAGTAGAGATCTCGGTAATGTAACGACTCTCGCATCTGCGGGGAACGGAAGTACGAATGGCCCCGCGGCAGTCACGCTCACTAATCTCGACGCGAATACCACGTACTACTATCGCCTAAACGCGCAAAATCAATTCGGCACGGTGAATGGCACAACGCTTTCGTTCAGAACGGCAAGGCAATAGCAGGTATGGACTCGTTCAATTCTCCAAGCACCAAGCCGCTGTATCGAGGTACGCAGATCGTATGGTACGTCCTAGGCTTTATTGAAGTGACGTTGGCGTTTCGGTTTGCATTGAAATTGCTTGGTGCAAACCCAGAGGCGGGATTTACCAGTCTCATTTACGGAGTAACCCACGTGTTTGCGTCTCCGTTCATTAACGTCTTCGGTATGACGCAAGTTGCAGGCAATGTGTTTGAGTGGACGACGCTACTCGCAATGCTCGTGTACGCAGTGCTCGCGTGGGGTATCGTCAGACTCTTCCTCATGGGGAAGACGGTCTCGACTCCCGAGGCCGCGGTTAAATTAAACGATCAGGAGAGTAATTAAAAGATAATTAATATAACGTATGGGAGTCATTCTTTGGATTATATTTGGTGGATTAGTCGGTTGGATCGCTTCGCTCATCATGAAAACAGATGCGCAACAGGGTATTGTGATGAATGTAATAATCGGCATCGTAGGGGCCGTGATCGGAGGATTCATCATGAGTCTCTTTGGGGAGAGGGGGGTAGGAGATTTTAATCTCTACAGTTTTCTCGTTGCACTCCTCGGTGCATGCGCGCTTATCGCAATTGTTAGAGCCGTGCGGCGTTAAACCGTATGAGCACGCACAATCCACGCCGTCGCTACGACGGTAATAGCTTTGTGCTTCCACGGCACATCTTCGAGTTCTCGCACAGAATAATCGTCGTCGCGGCAGTCTCGATCGTTTCGCTGTTATTGTCCGGCCTGTTGTTGTATGTAGTGTACGCACAGACTTCCTCTCGGGAGCAGGATGCGAACAACACGGGGAATGTTTCTTCGGGTACGGTGCATCTCTCGGGTTCCGGACAAGCGGCGGAAGTAGCGATTCCGCCTAGAAAAGCGCCGATGCTTGAGGTTCACATCGCAAACAACGGTCTTATGCTTCTGCGTGGCGCGCGCGTGATCTCGACCTCAGACAACACCATTCGTGTGGGAATGGCCTGGGGTTTGGCGGATTTCACATGGACGGTAAACAAAAACTCAGGTACGAAGTTCTTCACATCAAAAGGGGAAAAGGGGACTTCTGCAGAGATTCGCGTGGGCGATATTGTCACCGTGACCGGTATGCTCGTCGAAAGTGGCATAGAGCCGACGATTGATGCGACATTTGTGAGCGAATAGAGAATTGATGGGGATTTTGTTTCTGGCTGAGGTGAAGGTTCCTTAACATCATAATGAAATCATGCGCACGGATTCGTTCACAAGAAACTCAGTATATCTAACGTAGTATCAAAAAACGTTTCTCTCACTTCTAAGAACTAAGCGGGGGATATAACGTTTATCAGCGTTGGAACATTTTTAGAAGTTAAGAATTAAAACAATGTATGACCAGAACCAGAACATTCTCGTTTTCAGTTGCAGCAGCAACGATTATTGCCTGCTCGCTTTTATTCGCATTCTCTAATACGCAGATCGTCTCTGCCGCAAGCACGCTCTTCGACGATGCATCGATAGTCGGAGGCGGGAATCCGGGAAACGCAGTACAGATACGATCAGATGCCAGTGTACTGCCCGGCTTCGGCGGCGTGCGATTTGACGATGCTGTCGGACTGCTATTTCCCTCGCTCACGACCCTTAGCGCTGACTTCAATGTCACCGATGACAGTTGCGGCGGCGGCTCTCCACGCATTCAGATACAGATAGACACCGATGGCGACACCGTATCTAACGGCAACATCTTCGTGTACCTTGGTCCGTCGCCAAGCTTTACCGGTTGCACTACAGGATGGCAGAACACCGGCAACCTCATCGGCAACGCGGACGCAGGCCGCTGGGACTTTACCCAGCTTGGTGGACCCTTGGGAACCTATGCTTCCGCTCCCGCAAACGTGCTCGCAGGTACCATCCGCAACATAAGTATCGTCGACGACTCTTCGTGGAGTGCTGCAGCTACTGGTGGAGACAGTGAGATGACCACACTCATTGACAACGTTGTCATCAACAGCACGACCTACGAATTTCCGCCCGCGCCCCCGGTCACTGTAAGTATCGCTAAATATGTGGACGGGGTGCACGCCACGACACTGAATGCAGAAGGATTATCCTTCCCGATGCAGTCGAGCTGGGACGCCGATAACATCGGCGCAGGCTCGGGTTCATTCTCACTTGCTCCGGCAACGTACGAGGCACAAACCGCAAGCATGAGTTCAGGTGCTGATTACTCCACGAACGAAGTCCTGAGCGGCGCTTCTGTCGGCGAAAGTTGCGCGGAAGGCAAGCCGTTCGCCCTGGTCGGCTACTCGACAGGCGATTCATTCGCCTCCGCTGCAACCAGCACGGCAACGACCACAAGTCCTGCTTTGACCAACATCACAAACGACGCGTACATCATTGTTTGGAACAAGGATTGTACGCCGAAAATCACGGTGACTAAGTTCGTCATCAACGACAACGGCGGCACCGCGACCACTTCTGACTTCGCGCTCTTCATCGATAACGCAACGACCACGTCCGGTGTTGCGACAACAACGACTGCCGGTACTCACATCGTCTCGGAAACGAATATGGCAGGGTACACAGCAACGATTGGCGGCGACTGTGACGTGCTCGGCAACGTAGTACTTGCCGCAGGAGATAACAAGACCTGCACCATCACCAACAACGACATTGCGATTACGGCGCCAGGTGTGAAGGTCACCATCGTGAAATACGTTGGCGGACAACATGCGACATCGCTGAACGCCTCAAGCACGTCTTTCCCAATGGCATCAAACTGGGATGCAACGAATCTCGGGGGAGCGGGGAATGGAACGTATAACTTGAGCACCACGGGTTTCAACACCTTGAACGCGTATGAAGCCGTGACCTCGGACATGTCTTCAGGCTCAGATTATGCAACCAACGAAGACACAAGCACATCCGTGGTCGGCCCCAATTGTGCGAACGGCCAGCAATTCATGCTCTCGGGCTATTCGACGGGCGACACGCTTGCGCAGGCACAACTGAACGCGACGACCACGGGGTCGCCGTCCTTCACGGACATCACAACAGACAAATACGTCATAGTCTGGAACGAGCCTTGCAGCTCCACCCCGCCTACTCCTCCGGGCCCTCCGACTAATGCATGCGCAACACCTATGATTGCGCCTGCGGGCTACACGCTCCAAAACGGCACGCCTGGTAACAACAACGTTACACTTGCTCCGAACACGATGTTCGTAGGGAAGGGCGGCAACGACAAGGTCAGTGGACCGAATGGCAACTACATCATCTGCCTTGGCAACGGCAATGATAAGGTCACCCTTGGTAATGGCGACTCGACAATCGACGCCGGTGGTGGCAACAACAAAGTAGAGGTTGGCAACGGCGACACCACCATCATCGCGGGCAACGGCAACGATAAAGTCACCACCGGCAATGGTGATTACGCCATAGACGCAGATGGCGGCAACAATGCAATCGAAACCGGCGATGGGAACGGAACCATCACTACGGGCAACGGCAACGATAAGATCACCACGAAAGATGGAGATCACACCGTGGACGCTGGTGGCGGCAACAATACGGTTCAGACCGGAGATGGCACACAGAACATCACGACTGGAGCCGGCAACGATAAGATAACGACCGGCTCGGGTAACGACACCGTGAACGCCGGTGGCGGGAACAACAATGTCTCCACTGATGGCGGGAACGATTCCATCACTGCGGGCAACGGCAACGATAAGTTCAATGCCGGAGCCGGTGCTTCCGATTCATGCAGTGCGGGTGGCGGCAACAACACAGTCCTCAACTGTGAGATGTAATCCAATCCGCAGTTCTCGAGGGTAGCGCCCCTGGCAATCAAAGCGCCGCGTTTAACGCGGCGCTTTGTGGGTACCAATGTTCGAACGCATCTTAGTGCATGATGCATAATATCTGAATGCAAAGCGCCTTGGCCGAGCTGTGGCAGTTTTTCATTGCCAACCTGCGGGCGAGCCACTTTGGCGTATTCCTTCTTTCAATATTTCTAGTGACGGAGGTCGTTGATGTTCCGCTCATCAGCCGGTATGACTTTATCTTTATCGCTGCAGTCGGATTTCAGCTCTGCGCCCTCATCTTCCGCTTTGAACAGCCGAAAGAGTTTTTCGTCATTTTCCTCTTCCACCTCTTAGCGACCGGCATGGAATTATTCAAAACGAATCCGGATATCGGCTCATGGACGTATCCGGCGGCGGGCAGTGCGCTCTTCGTCATCGCCACCGTGCCGCTCTTTTCCGGTTTCCTGTATTCGGCGGTAGGGAGCTACATGTCGCGCGCCTTCACGTTTCTTAATCTCACATTCGAACGTTTTCCGGCGTACCATCATTTTTGGATAGTGTCGGTGCTTATCTACCTCAACTTCTTTACGCATCACTTTTTCTACGACATTCGCTATCTGCTGTTCGCATACGTCTTTATCATTTTTTGGAAGACCAAAGTGTATTATCAGGTGTACCAAAAGCGGCGCACCATGCCTCTTTTAATGACGACACTCTTGACCGCGATCTTCGTCTGGATAGCCGAAAATATCGGCACCTTTACGCGCATCTGGCTCTATCCGAATCAGATAGAGTCTTGGCAACTCGTGCCTCTCGGGAAGCTCGGCTCGTGGTTCCTCTTGTTGATCTTGAGCTTCGCGCTCGTCTCTATTATCTATCGCGACAAGCTCCAGCATAGGTGAATCGGCACTGGATATCCATTTCAACGATGGATACAGCCGGCCCAGCAGCAGGGGCGGCGCATGCCGCCTTTTAGCTTTGAGAGCGCCTTTTCGATGCGGATACCCCGCGTCTCCGCACGCTTCCCCGATATGACCCAGCAAATCCATTCGTTGCGGGCGAGCGGTGTAATATCTTCCCATAACGCTTTTACTGCGGGCGTTGAAAGGATTACCTTCCGCAAATCCTCCGGCAATTTGTGCACCGTGCCTCCCGCGAGCCCTTTTTTGGTCATGGCCTTTTAGTGTATCAAAACCGTCTTGTCTGGCTCCCAGGGTAGGAATAACCACGTGTTATAATTCACCCAACTATTAAAGAGGTCTGCGAAACCTATAACTCATGCGCGTCATCCCAAAAACAGTTATCCAAATGGGTGAATGGTCTTGGGCGTGTGCTCTCGCCGATGATAATAATTTTGTACTGGTAGCGGGTGTAAACAAGGTCGCTATTGCAAAGATTGTTTTTGATAAGAAGACGGGGAAGCCGGAAAGCATGAAAGTTATCGCGAAGACCATCGTAAAAGTGGGTGGGTGGACATGGTGCGCAGACATATCTTCAGATGGCCGTTTTGCCGTCTTTGGGACTGACGATGATGAGACTCTCCGATTAGCTGAAATCCTGAGAGACCCAAAAAATGGGGAGATTTTAGGTATGGAAGTTCGCGCCGAAAACGAGATAAAAGTCGGATTTCCGACGTATTCTTGCGAGATCTCCTCGGATAATTCTTTTGTAGTATATGGCACTGGCGGGGCAGACAAGAAGCTAAGACTGGCCTCGATTTCAGAGAATAGTAAGAACAAGAAACTTGAATTCAAGGAGATACCGGACAGCGGCTTTTTTACTGGCGGAGAAGTGTACGCCTGTTTGATTGAGCAGGAGCAGGATCTTGTTATTTTTGGGAGCAGTGATTACAAGATGCATGGGGCAAAAATTCTTCGAGACGCAAAAACCAATACAGCGATTAAGCTAGAGTCCCTTCCCGCACTCGACATCGAATTAGACGGGCAGCCCTACTGCATGGATTTTTCTCGCAAGAACAAGCTCATGCTGGTCGGAACAGAATCCGAACGCATCGAAGTCTTCGACATTCTCGAAGATGCTTCGAGGAATATTACGGGATTCAAAAAACGTCCCGACCTTGATATAAAACTTGATGTACCCCCCTCTATTTGTGATGTATCAAAAGATGAGGAGCTCATCCTTATCGGTTCAGCGGATGGAAGAGTTTGGTTAGTTAAGCCAATATGTAACTCAAAAACGAAAAGGATAAAGGGTTTCAAGATCATACCAGATTCTAAAATAGAATTAGGTGTTCGAATTGTCGATGGACATATCTCATCAGATAAAACTTTTGCCGTCATTACTACGGCAAATGACGCCGTCACTCGTATCGTCGACCTTACTCTAGCTGCTCCTAAAGAAAAAAAGACGACTGGTCCGAAATATGGTGTTCAGACCCTTGAATCAGGGGTAGAACAGGTCATAAAGGCTCCTTCACTTCTTGAGTATAGAAAACAACAGGAAATGTTCCTGGCTTTGGAAGAAGTTTCGCAAATGCTCGTAGTCGAGGCCGATTTGAATGGTGTTCTTACAGAGATCGCTACAAAAGTTGGAAAAGCTATCGGAGCAAAATGGGTGAATTTTTGGGACATAACCCCCGATAAAAAGGGCACTTACATTACGGCTGCATATGGGATGGACCAAGCTTTCATAGACAAAACAAGATCCTCTCCAATTCCGCTAGGCTCTGCCTTTATCGGCCGAGCAATTGCTACAGGGAAACCGTGGGGAGCAAGCAATTGTCAAACGTCACCAAAGACTTTCTCTCCCCTCATGAAGGGCGTTGTGAGACTTAATGTCTATGGGCTTTTATGCATACCAACTATTTCTCAAGGAGAAGTGTTGGGAGGTATGTGCATTTACTATCAGCACCCGCACCCATTTAGTCAGTTTGAGCTGAGACTGACTAGAATTGCCGCTAATCAGGCGGCGACGGCGGTGAAAAACATCCGAACATTTAATGAGCTGAAGGCAGAGCAGCAGAAGAATCTTTCAATAATCCAAAGTTTGAATGACGGGCTCATCATGTATGACCTAGAAGATAATGTTGTTTTTTTCAACCCCAAAGCATCACAATATATATGGCTTGAAACTAAAGATGTGGTTGGGGAGAAGATAGACGAAAATTTCGCAAACAAAAGTGTCTATCACAAAAACGTGTATGAAATAAGGAAGATAGCTCAAAAAG
>QZJK01000005.1 GCA_003599295.1 Candidatus Parcubacteria bacterium
CCGAAGCGCCCGCCAAATGGGGACGCTATCAATATGTTTCGTCGCGGAATCGCGGATCTTATTCTTGGAAGTTGAATATAGTTGGTGCCCCGCGCTTACGCGTCGGGGCACCAAATGCATCAGGATCAGGCAGCCGTCTTCGAGTGAAGTGCAAACTGACCTCTGGCGATTATCTGGATGTCGTTCCGGAAGTGTTTGATGCCTGTCTGCCAGCCGGCGTCATATACTCGGCTTTTCTTGGGTGTGTAGCGGTGCTCATCACCACGGCACCCATCTTCGAAGCCGAGATTCCAGATTCGCCATCTTGGAGTGCCCGGCGTATACGGGTTTGGGTTTGTCATGGCTGGTTCCTTAATCCCCATCCTACGTTCGAGCTTAAACTGCTTAAAATATGCTGTCAATGAAGGCTTTTTACGTGGGGCATTTGAAACAAATGTGCTAGAGTGGCCGTCTATAGAGTATGTGCGGCATATTTGCCTATACAGGCGCTAAAGAGGCGGGGAACCTCCTTCTCGAAGGGCTCGTTTCTCTTGAGTATCGCGGCTACGATTCAGCGGGCATTTATACGCCGGAAAGCGGGGTCGTAAAAACCCCCGGCGCTGTCGGAGCGCTGCGCAAAAAGATGCCTAAAAAATACGAGGGCAAGAGCGGTATTGCGCACCTCCGCTGGGCGACGCATGGAGAGCCGACGGAAGTGAACGCGCACCCGCACACCGGAAGCGGCGAAATTTGGGTCGTGCACAACGGCATCATTGAGAATTTCAAAGAGCTGAAGGGGGTGCTCGAGAAAAAAGGCCACACATTCGCATCAAAAAGCGACACCGAAGTGCTCGCGCATCTCATCGAAGAGCACATGAAAAAGGAAAAGAATTTCGAGAAAGCGACGCTCAAAGCGCTCAATCAAGTTCGCGGCACCTACGGTGTCGCTGTTCAATACAAGGGAGAGCCGGAAAAACTTATCGCAGGGCGCATGGGAAGCCCCATCGTGCTTGGCATCGGAAAGAACGAGAATTTCATCGCATCCGACCCATCTCCCATCCTTAAGCACACAAAAAAGGTGGTTTTTCTGAACGACGGAGAAATGGCGGTACTCACGCCGAAATCACACACCATCTATAAACTCACGAAAGAATTAGTGAAGCGTGCGCCGGAAGAATTGGACTGGAGCCCTGAGGAAGCGCAAAAGGGCGGCTACGAGCATTTCATGCTGAAGGAAATAATGGAAGGTCCGGAGGTCATCGAGAACACGCTCCGCGGCCGCCTTATTCCGGAGAAGGGTATGGCAAAGCTAGGGGGATTGGAAAGCGTCACGAAAGAACTCGCGAAGATAGAACGCATCATTATCGTTGCGTGCGGGACCGCCTACTATGCGGGGCTCGTCGGCGAATACATGCTCGAGGAATTTGCAGGCATTCCCGTCGAAGTAGAACTTGCCAGCGAGTTCCGCTACCGACACCCTGTCTTGAACCAACGAACGGCGGTTCTCGCTATTTCTCAATCCGGAGAGACCGCGGATACTCTGGAGGCAATTCGGGAAGGGAAGCGAAAGGGTGCTTTGACCCTCGGCATCGTGAACGCGGTCGGCTCTACCATCGCGCGTGAGACGGACGCAGGCGTCTACAATCACGCGGGTCCCGAGATGAGCGTCGCTTCCACGAAAGCACTCGTCTCGCAGTTAACGGCGCTTACGCTCCTCACGATATTTTTGGGTCGACAGCGCGGCATGTCCGCGAAGACAGGGAAAGAGATCGCGAAGGAACTCAAAGCGCTCCCAAAAAAGCTGGCGGCGATACTTTCCGGCAAGGAAGCGATAGAGAAACTCGCTAAAAAGTACTCCGGCGCGCGGGATTTTCTTTTTATCGGTCGCAAATATAATTTTCCCATTGCGCTTGAAGGAGCCATTAAATTGAAGGAAATATCGTACATACATGCCGAAGGGTATGGCGCGGGCGAGATGAAGCACGGCCCCATCGCGATGATAGACGAGAATTTTCCTACATTTGCGCTTGCGCCCAAAGATTCCGTGTATGACAAGATGCTCTCAAATATCGAGCAGTTAAAAGCACGCAAAGGCCCGGTCATCGCGCTCGCGAATGAGGGCGACAAGGAAATCGGCAAACTTGCCGATGACGTGGTTTATGTGCCGAAAACGCTTGAAATGTTAAGCCCTATCCTGAATGTCGTTCCGCTCCAGCTATTCGCCTATTATTTCGCAAGAGAGAAAGGTCTCGATGTCGACCGTCCGCGCAATTTGGCTAAATCGGTGACTGTTGAATAACACATTAAAGTTGCGGCCTGCCCGAGAAGACCCGGGCAGGCAGCGTTCGATTTCAGCTACTGGACAGGCAACTGAAGACCACAGGGCCTTCGCAGCGACATTTGAGGTCGCCCACGACCTGGACTGAGCCATCGCCGTCGTAGACGGCCTTGCCAAAGGTCGGGATCAACTTGCCGGCGAGGACACGAATGCTCAGATGGGAGACGCCGTCGGGGTTCTGAATATGATGATCACCGGCAGCTAGTATTCCGCCCATGAGCGTCTTTCTCCCTCCATCGTCGATTGCGAAGAAGAGGGTCTGATGGGTGTCGAGATACTTGCCCATCCATCTGCGGGAACTGCGTTCCTCGCCATGGGCATCGAAGCCCTTGCACTCGATCTCTGGCATAGTTCCCTCCATCATCCGACCATGCGTGTGCACGGTCTACGCGGGACATTACACCTTTCTGCTCCTCGTATCAAACTTTCCCAATCTACTCTCCCAATTCTGTAAAAAAGCTGGCGCCGGCCCGCGAGGGCCGGCGCAAGTAAAAGACCGAAGTGATCCTACGAGAGGGGCGCAGACGCCGGGGGCAACTGCCAGCGGTCAATGCCGTTCACGTCCCAAGTCGCAATGACGTAGTGCTTGTCGTCTTTTGCCTGACCGATGAGGATGCCCTCGCCGTTCTTTCCACCACGACCGTGCTTGACGTAGGTCGCTAGGTAGACGAATCGCGTATCTGCCCGAGCCACTTGGTAGAGCTCGTGCAGATCTGCCGGCAAAAGCTCGAGCGAACGCCGCCGGTCTTCGCCCCGCACGCACGCGTCGACGAAGAAAGCACCGCCAACACTCGGCTGAGCATGATATGCCGTAGTGACGGATTTCATTTCGACGATGAGCGCCGATCCGTCCTCCGGGAGCTTGAAACGCTCCCGGAGCGTATACTCGGTTGCCGCGCGAAGCCCGGCTGCAGCAAGACGAAGACTCTGTGCCATGGTGCGCACTCCCTTCTTTTGGCCAGCCCGCACTCTACCTATCGAGCGCGCCCGATGCAAATTACCTGATTTTTTCTACCTTTTCCCACGGGCGGCCGGAGACACCGAAATGGCCGTAGGCCGCTGTTTCTTGGTATATGGGTCGGCGAAGGTCGAGACGCTCGATGATTGCGCGCGGGCGGAAGTCGTAATGTTTGTTCACAATGCTCGTGAGGTTCTTTCCTGTTTCGTTGAACGCTTCCACCATGACAGGCTCCGCGCGGCCGATAGCATAGGCGACGGAGACAAGGACTTTCTTGCCGTAGCCGTTCGCGACGAGATTCTTAGCCACGAATCGGCACATGTATGCCGCAGAGCGGTCTACTTTCGATGGGTCTTTTCCGGAGAAACAGCCGCCGCCGTGGGGGATAAGGCCGCCGTACGTGTCCACCATGATTTTTCTTCCAGTGAGACCCGCATCGGCATAAAAACCACCGACCTCGAATTTACCGGTCGGATTCACCAGTATTTCAATATGCTTCACGGAGCCGAGGATTGGCGTGAACAAGTGTTTGATAAGGCTCTCGCGAATCTCTTCCTGCGACACGCTTTTCGCGTGCTGTGTCGAGGTCAGCGCGGTTATGACCTTGCCTTTGGAAATGGTCACTTGCGTTTTTCCGTCGGGCTTCAGCCACTTCAATTTCTTTTCGCGGCGCAATTTTTCGAGGCGTCGCGCGAGCGCGTGCGACAACACGACTCCCAAGGGCAGCATCTCTTTCGTTTCGTTCGTCGCGTAGCCGTACATGATGCCTTGGTCTCCTGCGCCTTCCTTGTCGACTCCCATCGCGATGTCGGGCGATTGCTGCGCGACCTTCACCAAAATGTTGAGTTTTTCCGTATATCCGATGGAGCGATACACGTCCTCCGCTATCTTTTTATAATTAATGCGAGCTTTTGTCGTCACCTCGCCGCCTATCATGAGCGTTCCGTGGCTACCGAAAGTCTCGACCGCGACGCGTGAGTACGGGTCTTGCTCGAAACACGCATCGAGTATCGCATCCGATATCTGGTCGCACACTTTGTCCGGGTGTCCCGACGTTACGCTTTCTGTCGTATACCTGTTCAGTAAATGAAGCATGTCTCAAACTGAATAATCTCCCGACGGGAGATTATTTGTAAAAGTATCTTCCCATACGGGCTGGATGGGGCACCTTACATTTTCTTGCAGGTTGCCGGCGGATCGTTGAGCCAGAACTCTCACCGCGCTCTTGATACGATATTCAGTTGTACCTACATAGTAGCAACACATCTTCACTCGTGCAATACTCCCGGAATGAAAACCGTCATCTTAGCGTCGGCATCTCCCTGGCGGAAAGAGCTTTTAAAGCGCGCCGGCGTGCACTTCAAGGTCGAAGTGAGCGGGCACAAGGAAAATTTACGCCACAAGCTTTCGCCGCAGGCACTTGTCAAACGTCTCGCACTTGAGAAGGTCCTAGCGGTCGCGGCGCGCCATTCCAATGCGGTCATTATCGGAGCCGATACCGTAGCAGTGTTTGGGGGACGCATTATCGGAAAACCGAAGAACTCTAGCGACGCGCGGAAAACCCTGAGACGATTGAGTGGCAAGAGGCATGTGCTCGTAACAGGATTCGTCATCATGGATACGAAAACAGGCAGGATCGCAGCAAAGGCCGTGAACACGGGCGTCGAATTCCGAAAGCTCTCGGACGAGGAGATACGCCGATATGTGCAAACTGGTGAGCCTATGACCGTCGCAGGCGGCTATGCGATACAGGGTGGCGGGGCAAGTTTCGCCTCGCGGATAGAGGGTGATTTCTACAACATTGTAGGGCTGCCGCTAGCCGCGGTCGTTGAAGAATTGAGGAAATTTGGCGTAAAAATAGGCTAAAATCAGCTTCATTGCCAGTACATTCATGAAGGTATAGAGTTCAGCGATTATATGAAGAAAGTAGTAACTATCGGGGGCGGGACGGGGAGCTATACCGTGCTGCGCGGTCTCAAGGAATTTCCGCTCGATATCACCGCTATCGTTTCCATGTTCGATTCCGGAGGTTCTTCCGGAACACTTCGCGATGAGTTCGGGGTGCTTCCGCCGGGCGATGTTCGAAGATGCTTGGTGGCGCTCTCGGAGGGTAAGCGCGCGGAAATAGTACGGGAACTTTTTAATTTCCGGTTCGAGAACGGGAACTCGCTCAAAGGCCACAGCTTCGGCAACCTGCTTCTTGTGGCGTTATCTTCCGTGTACGGAAGCGAGATAGAAGGTATACGAAAGGCTTCGGAGCTTTTGAATATCAAAGGGAAAGTGCTTCCCGTATCGCTCGACAAATCCGATCTGCACGCCATCCTCGAGAACGGTGAAGAGATAGTGGGGGAGACGAACATCGATATTCCGAAGCACAACGGAGAAGTACGCATTCAAAAAGTATTTCTGGACCCGCCTGCGAAGCTGTTTGAGGAGACGAAGGATGCGATACGAGACGCTGACATTCTTATCATAGGGCCGGGCGATGCCTATACCTCTATCATTCCGAATCTCCTGGTAAAAGGCATGGCCGAGGCGCTACGCGAAAGTAGCGCCAAGAAAATCGTCGTCACGAACCTCATGAGCAAGTGGGGGGAAACCCACGGTTTTGCCGCCTCTGACATGGTGCGCGAACTTCTCACTTACAGCGGCCTCGAGAAATTCGACGTGTGCGTATGCAACACTGCAAAGATGGACCCGAAACTCGTTGCCGCATATGAGAAGGAGAAAAAGTTCCCGATCCAGTGCGACAACAAACTACCCGAATTCGCCAAAAAGATCATAACAGGGGATTATTTCTCGGAAGCCGACATCGCCCGCCATGATTCGGCGAAGATAGCGAAAGTCATTGCGGGGCTCTAAGTATGATATAATTATCATATGGAGAAGAAAACCATCATCGCAATAGCAGTTCTTCTCGCGGTTGTCGTGCTCGGCGGCATACTCATCGCATTGCCGAAGCCTGCAAGCAACAGTTCGCCATTCGTCACAGAAAACGTGAAAGTCGTGTTGCCGTTCCCCGGCGCTACCGTTTTGAAGGAATTTCTCGTTACGGGCGAAGCGCGCGGCGTATGGTACTTCGAAGCGTCGTTCCCCGTAGAAGTGCGCGACCCGGAAGGCAATGTAGTAGGTCGCGGTCTTGCGACCGCCGAAGGCGAGTGGATGACGGAAGAATTCGTCCCGTTCTCGGCGCCTGTCACTATAGAAAATTACTCCGGTCCCGCGACACTCGTTCTCATCAAGGATAATCCTTCCGGACTTCCGGAACATGATGATTCGGTATCGTTCCAGATAACGGTTTCCGATATCGGCGAATAACTTGCTATGGGAGTCGAACGATTCTCAGGCCAGGATAACGTGGCGCAGTTCCCGGAAGCACCGATGCTTTTACAAGACATAGCTATCCTTATCACAAGCACGCGTTCGCTCATCGAAGAAAGGTACTCTAGGCTGTACTTTGGGAGTGTTGGAGGCACTAGCTCTGGATCAGACAAAGTGAACGTAGACAAAGAGGCTGAAAGAGCGGCGTTGCTTGCCGTTAAGGATGCATGCGACGGATTAGAGACTGCCAAGAAAGAACTAGAGGTAGATCGGCTTAACGACGCGAAAATAAAGGTCGCTAAAAGCGCTAAGGCGAATCTCGAATCAGCCCTTATGGAACTCGAGATGTTTTTGTAGGCCAGTCGTCACGCATGCTACGATGCGCCGATGTCGCATCGCGAAGAAGACAGGAAAGAACGAGCCCGGAAGATAGTGGCGTATCTCAAAAAAGCATATCCGAAGCCGAAAAGTGAGCTTACGTATCGGACACCTTTTCAATTTCTCGTTTCGGTCATTCTTTCCGCGCAGTGCACGGATAAAGTCGTGAATCGGGTCACAGAACCTCTATATAAGAAATACAGAACCGCGTCAGATTTCGCGAAAGCGAAGCCCGCGGTCTTTCAAAAAGAGATCTCCTCGATACCGTTCTTCCGGAATAAAACAAAAGCGATCCTCGGGGCAGCGAAAATAGTTGCACGCGATTTCAAAGGCAGAGTGCCCGAGACGGCGACTGCATTGATAGCTCTTCCCGGTATCGGCTACAAGACGGCGCACGTCATTCTCGGCGAGCTCTATGAGGAGTGGGAAGGGATACCGACGGACACTCATGTGAAGCGATTCGCGCGGCGGTTCGAGCTTTCCCGCAATACCGACCTCAAAAAGATATCGCACGATTTGGAAGCACTCATACCGAAAAAAGACTGGAAGTATGTTAATAATGGACTGGTGCTCTATGGCCGCTACGTATGTCCGGCGCGTCCGCACGATTGCACGAAGCATCCGCTAACGCAGATTTGGCCTCGGGCGGCAAACATATGGCCCAAAATAAGATGATATGAAGGTACTGGTAAACAACATCGCAACGGAGTACACCGACGAAGGAAAGGGTCCGGTCCTTTTGTTCCTTCCGGGCTGGATGAACACGCTCCATAATTTTGACGAACTCGCGTCGCGGTTGGTCTCGAACTATCGCGTCGTGCGCCTTGATCTGCCCGGATTTGGAGGAGGGACGGAGGCCCCGCCTTCCGACTGGCACGTCGCGGATTACGTGGCGTTCGTAAAGAGTTTTACGGAGAAGATAAATCTTACGTCGTACACGCTCATTGGTCACTCATTCGGAGGCCGCATAGCCATCAAAGGTGCAGGAGAGGGTACTCTCCGGCCGTCACGACTGATTCTCATTGCATCGGCCGGCATTGCGAAACACAGGACATTGCGCAATCAGATACTCACGGTGCTGGCGAAAATAGGGAAAGTTTTTCTCTATATTCCGCCATTCGTTTTCTGGCGCACGCAATTGCGCCGGAAACTCTATAAACTCCTGAAAAGCGATTATTTCGCAGCGGGCCCGCTTTCGCGCGTGTATCTCAATACCATTAGAGAGGACTTGCAGGATGACGCGCGGAAGATATCCGCTCCGACGCTTCTCGTGTGGGGAACGGAGGACGATATGGTCCCGTTAAGCGACGGAAAGCGTTTCGCGGAACTTATCAAAGGCTCAAGACTCGAGATTATTTCTGGTACGGGGCACTCAATTCATCGCGAGCGCGCGCAGGAAGTCGCCGGTCTCATTCGGAACTTTCTTTCAGTATGAATCACTGGTTTTCACGTCGCCATCCCCGATATGTTCGCAGTCTCGTCTACATGCTTCAGGCGAGCGAATATAACATCGCGGATTTTTTCAAATGGCATGAACGTACGCGTGATTTCAGGACTGTCGAAAAACGGAAGCGGCTTGTCTTCACGCCGAAAGCAATAGCGCTTTTTATGGCGGGGTGGGCGGCGCTTGGCCTATCGCTCATTTTGGCCGTTCTCATATTCTCGAACGCATCGAGTTTCTGGGGTTATCTTCTTGCATTCGCAATACTATTCGAGACGCCACTGATCATCCTGTTAACGCTTATTGCGGCGGTATTCATATTGGGGCTCCTGCAGCGCCCCGTCGAATGGTTCATGGTCGCGCGCGCGCGAAAGCGCCTTGCCGCGCATCACGGGGTCAAGATAGCCATCGCCGGAAGCTTCGGCAAAACGAGCACACGGGAAATTTTGAAGACCGTACTTTCCGAAGGAAAGAAAGTAGCTGCTCCGGCGGATAGCCACAATACGCCGCTCGGCATCGCCCGGTTCGTACAAGGCCTCAAAGGAGATGAGAATATTCTTATATTCGAGCTCGGCGAATATTATCCGGGCGACGTACGGAAGCTCGCGCGCACGGTCGGGCCCGACTGGGGTATCGTTACGGGGGTCAACGAAGCGCATCTTGAGAAATTCAGGACGCTTGAGCGGACGGCGGACACCATATTCGAACTCGCGGAAAATGTTGATGCAACCCGCCTGTACGTGAACGGCGAGAGCCCGCTCGCTCTCGCGCGGGCGAAGGAGGGCAATATCATCTATACGCGCGAAGGAGCGGGCGCATGGAACGTAGTAGAAGCGCGAACAAGTCTTTCCGGCACGACCTTCACGATATCGGACGGGAAGCGGACAATAGAAGGAACATCCGGGCTTCTGGGACTTCATATGCTTCTGCCGCTCGCGCTCGCGGCTGACATTGCATCTCGTCTCGGGCTTTCGGGAGATGAGATACGGCGGGGATTAGAAAAAACAAGACCGTTTGCCCATCGATTACAACCCATGCATTGGGCGGACGGCGTCACATTCCTCGACGATAGCTACAATGGGAATCCTGATGGCGTACGCGCCGTCATCGCATTCCTCGCGTCACTTCCCGGACGGAAATTCTACGTGACACCGGGATTAGTCGAAGCCGGCCCGAGGCTTCGGGAGGTGCATGAACAAATCGGCGCACAAATAGCCGAAGCTGGAATAGAGAAAGTCGCCCTGATAAGAAATTCGGTCACGCCGCACGTCGAGAATGGCCTTAAGAAAGCCGGTTTCAAGGGAGACATTCTTTGGTATGAAGACATGCCGGCGTGCCTATCCGCGCTCCGCGCCCTGGCGCTTCCAGGGGACGTGATACTCGTTCAGAACGATTGGCCGGATCAATACGCTTAGGGTACGATAGGAGGAATGAAGACGATTGCGGTCATTTTTGGTGGTAAAAGTGCAGAACACGACGTCTCCATAATTACCGCCCATACGCCGATAATCGATTCGCTTCTTGCGAGCGGGCAATTCGATGTGTGGCCCGTCTATATCACGAAAGAGGGCACGTGGTACGCCGACAAGGCGATGAACGACATCGGTTTTTTTAAAGACCCTGACTATGAAACGAACCTTGCAAAACAGAAACCCGTGCGGCTTTCGTTCGAGAAAGGACTCGATCTTGTATGGTCGGGCGTTTTGTCAAAATCCGTTCATATCGATGTCGTATTCCCTTCAATGCACGGGACATACGGCGAGGACGGCTCCCTTATGGGCGTGTTGCGCATGGCGGGAGTGCCCTTCGTCGGATGCGACATATTCGCGTCGGCCGTCGCGATGGACAAGGTCCTCACAAAACAAGTCGTCGCGGCGGAAGGTATGCCGGTCGTGCCCTACGCATGGTTTACCCGCGCCGATTGGGCAAAAGGTAAGGATTCGCTTCTCGCAAAAATTAAAGCGCTCCGCGCGCCGTACTTCGTGAAGCCCGTGCACCTCGGTTCTTCCATCGGCATCGCAAAGGTGAAGAATGATAAAGAATTGGAAAACGCCATCGAAGTCGCTTTGCATTATGACGACAAGGTCTTGGTGGAAGAGAGCATCGAACCCTTGCTCGAAATAACGCTTCCCATCATGGGAAATGACGAACCACGGACGGCGGAATGCGAACGGCCCCTCAACAAAACCGAATTCTTCGACTTCAGCGACAAATATTTATCCGGTGGCAAGGGCGGCAAAAAAGGAGGGGGTTCCGGTGTTAATACCCAATACAGCGAGGTTCCGGCGAATATCGGCGACGAGATGACGAAAAAGATAAAAGACCTCGGCGTGCGCGTGTATAAAACGCTCGGCTGTACCGGCATCGCGCGCGTGGATTTTCTCGTCAACGCTGACACGAACGACGTCTACGTGAACGAGGTGAATACGCTTCCCGGAAGCCTCTATCACCACAACTGGAAGAAGGCGGGTGTTTCCAATATGGAGCTCGTACTGGAGCTCGTGAATCTCGCAGAAGAGCGTTTTGCTGCGACTTCCAATACAACGTATACATTCCAGTCCGACATCTTAAAGAAAGTCGGAGGTTCGAAGACGCAATCATGAAGAAGAAGCAGAGATTGGCGATATTCGACGTGGACGGCACGATATTCCGCTCCAGCCTCTTGATACAGGTCGTTAATAAACTGATAGAAGTCGAAGCGTTCCCGAAAGAAGCGCGACAGATTTTCGCCCGCGAGGAGGAACGATGGCTCGACCGCGAAGGCGATTACCAGGAATATATAGACGCGGTCGTCCATACGTTCCTAAAACACCTGAAAGGCGTGTACTACGGTGTTCTTGCTGATGCTGCCGAGGATGTCGTTAACGAGCAGTGGAAGCACACGTATCGCTACACGCGCGACCTTCTGAAGGAATTGAAAAAGAAGGATTACTATCTTCTGGCCGTGTCGCATTCCCCAAAGACGGTGCTCGACAAATTTTGCCCGCGGCTCGGGTTCGACAAGGCATACGGCACCATGTATGAGATTGGTCCGCAGGATTGCTTTACGGGAAATGTCGTTGACCCGCACCTTATCTACAACAAATCGAACATCATCCACCGCGCCATCGAGAAAGAAGGACTCTCACTCGCGAATTCCATCGGGGTGGGAGATACGGAATCGGATATTCCGATGCTTGAGCTCGTCGCGCGACCCATCTGCTTCAATCCGAATATGAAGCTCTACCGCTACGCGAAATTAAAGAAGTGGAAAGTGGTCGTGGAGCGAAAGGATGTGGTGTATGAGCTCTAGTTCGGAGCCGAGGCGGCATTCTCCTCGAACCCGGCCGCGCTCTCCCGCGGAGCGCGGCCTCAGGTTCGACGCGCCGCGGCCTTCGGCCGGCCGAGCCGGCGCGTCTGCACAGATTCTCGGAAAACACCGCCTCGCCTCCTTCCGCTCTCTGGTTTGGAGGAATTGGGAGAGGGGAGGAAGGCACGACTTGCCGTGGCGGCAAACTCGCGACCCGTACAAAATCCTGGTGTCGGAGGTGATGCTTCAGCAAACACAAGTGTCTAGGGTAGAAGGGAAGTATCGGGAGTTCTTGAAAGCATTCCCAAATGTTCGTGCGCTTGCAAAAGCGCCCCTTGTCGAAGTGCTCAAGGTTTGGAGCGGTCTCGGATACAATAGGCGGGCGAAGTTCCTGCATGACGCAGCGAAAGACATCGTTCTTAAACACGCGGAGAAGATGCCGCAAAGCCTCGATACTTTGCTGGCGTTGCCCGGGGTAGGAGAATATACCGCCAAGGCCGTGCGCGTATTTGCATTCAACGAACCCGAAATACTTATCGAGACCAACATTCGCACCGCGTTTTTCCACCATTTCTATTCTAGTGTTTTGCAAAAGACTAGAATAAGAGATGAGCAAATTGTTCCGTTAGCACGTGCGGCGGCGAAAGGTCAGGACCCGAGGGAATGGCACGGGGCTTTGATGGATTATGGTGCGCATTTAAAAGCTTCCGGCGTGCGAGTGAATGCGAAGAGCGCACACTATATGGAGCAATCAAAATTCGAGGGGTCGCTCCGCCAAGTCCGCGGGGCAATATTGAAAGCGCTAGCGAAAGAATTGCCTCTTGCTGAAGTGAGGACCAAATATTCAAACAGGTTCGAAACCGCACTTGCTTCGCTTGTACGCGAAGGACTCGTGGCCGAAAAAAGAGTAACGTAATAACAGGCGGCGCCGACGATGAGGCACGTCGGCGCCTAGGGCAGTATCCACTTGAGTGGCGTCTCGATGTCTTCCCATCGGTACAGGTCGTCGGGCATCCATACTTTGAATATGACGACAGTGACCACACCGAATACTCCGTAAAAGATGGAAGTGCCCGTGCCGGTCCCAAGAAACTTCTTTCCGATGGATTCGACAAACAGGAAAAAAGCCATGAAGACAAGCGGGTACGTCCACCACTCGAATCCAAAGTAGACCGCCAGGTCGGAACAAAGCAGACTAAGCGAGAACAATCCGCCGGTCTTTTTCCAGCTCGGAGTCGTTTTCTTCGTTTTCGCCTTACGTTTCGGTTTTTGGGACATTACACCCTCCAAAACCTTTGCCGAAGGCGACTATACACTAACGATGACTGGAATCACAATAGGCCGCTTTAGGGTGCGCTGGAGGAGGAATCGAGAGACAGACTCGGCGAGATCTTCGCGAGCCGCGTCTAAGTCTGCGGCGCGCGGGTTCCGCATCGAACCCTCGACGCTCTTTCGGATGATAAGGCGCGTTTGGTCCATCAATTCTTTGTTATCACGCAAATAGACGAACCCGCGCGAAATGATATCGGGCGATTTGTGAAGCTTTCCGCTTCGGCGATCGACGGTCGCAACAACGACGCAGAATCCTTCCTGACCGAGCGCTTTTCTATCGCGCATAAGAACGTCGGAGAGTTGGGAGACAGTGTGGCCTTCGACGACGCGCAATTCCGAAGGCGCCTTCATAGGGAGCTTCACGATTTTCTGACCGCCGCCCTGAATTTCGATGATAGAACCGTTATCGGGCATGATGATGTTTTCAGGCTTAACGCCTAATTCTTCCGCAAGGTCGGCGTGCACCCGAAGCATGTAGTGGTAGCCGTGCATCGGCATGAAGAATTTCTCCTTTATTTGTCGATGAATCCATACCGCCTCTTCACGGTTGCCGTGGCCGGAGGCGTGCACGTCGGAGGTGTGGTAGGTGATGATGTGAGCGCCCTGGCGCGAGAGTGCGTCTTTCAACTTTTGCACCGCGCGCTCATTGCCGGGGATGACGGAGGAGGAAAGGACGATGGTGTCATTCGGCGTGATACGTATGTGCTTGTGCGTTTTCATGCCGATACGCATGAGCGAAGCAAACTCGTCGCCTTGGGCCCCTGTCGCGAGAATGATGAGCTTCTCCTGCGGATACTGGTTCATGTTCTCGACTGCGACCACGGTATCTTCTTTGTGCTTCAAAAGCCCTAGCTCGCGCACTATCTCGATATTGGTCCGCATCGAACGTCCGTCGATGATTATCTTTTTATTGTACTTTTCCGCGAGTCGGACGATGTGCATGAGTCGCTCCAATTGCGAGGCGAAGGTGCCCACGATGAGCCTGCCCTTTGCCGGTCGCGAGATAATCTCGTCGAGTGTGCGGTGCACGACGCGCTCCGAAATAGACCAGCCCGGCTGCCAGACGTTCGTCGAGTCCATGAGAAGTGCCAGTACTTTTCGCTCGCGGAATATCGAGAACTCTTGGTGTTCTTCTTCTGTCGGTTCACCGTTGTCCTGGTCAAGTTTGATGTCGCCAGTTACCACAACATCGCCCCACGGCGTTTCGAAGATGATGCCCATCGCGTCGGGAACAGTATGAGTGACGCCAAAGAAGCGCACCGTCGCGTTGCCGAGTTTCAAGACCTCGTCTTCCTCGACTTCCCGTATTACCACCTGCGCCATGTGTGTGAATTCTTCTTGGCGCTTTTTAATCATCATGCCCGTAAGCTTTCGTGTGTATATCGTCGGGTTGCCGATGCGGTCCAGGATGTAGGGAATGCCGCCGATGTGATCCAAGTGACCGTGGGTGATGAGCATTCCGCGTATCTTGTCGCGGCGTTCCTCAAGGTAGCCGGTGTTCGGCAAGATGTAGTCGACGCCGGGCGTTTCTTCCTCACGGAATTGAAATCCGCAGTCGACAATGAAAATGTCGCCGCCGTATTCAATCGCAGTCATGTTGCGGCCGATCTCTTCGACGCCGCCTAAAGGAATAATGCGAACGGTGTCTTCCGCGGGAGGCGGGATGGGAGCGCCCGCGGGGCGCGGGTTCGCTTCGCGGCGATGTTCGACGCGTGCGCGGCCGCGGCGCGGCGGGTGCGATGGTC
>QZJK01000016.1 GCA_003599295.1 Candidatus Parcubacteria bacterium
CCGCGCTCGCGAGCGCGTGATTGGAAACGGCCGGGTCCGGCTTCTCGCGCGCGGCGTATATCGGCGCGACAAGTGCCAAGTCCGCTTTCGCGAGCGCCGCTGCGAATTCATGCAGGAACGATTTCGTGCGGCTGTACAAATGCGGATGGAACGCGACGACTATTCTCTTGTCGGGGAATTTTTCCCGCGCCGCCAGAATGGTTTTTTCGACCGCGGTCGGGTGATGTGCGTAATCGTCGTAGACTAACGCACCATTCGGGGTTTCTCCTTTATATTCGAAGCGGCGCCACGAGCCTTTGAAATTGAGGAGAGCTTTATCCGTGTACTCTTCCTGCAAATGGGGGAACGCCGCGCGCGCCGCCACTTTGGCGGCGCGCGCATTCATCGCATTGAATTCTCCCAAAAGTTCGAGCTTCGGCACCGTGGCGCTGGTGTAGTCGAGTATCGGCGCCTTCGCGTTCAGAAGTACCGCCGCAACTACCGGGTCCGACGGATTCGCGACGATAACTCCGTGCTCCGGCACTCGTTCGACCGCCGCACTGAACGTTTGCTGGAGAGCGGACAGGGACGGAAAAAAATCGGTGTGGTCGAGTTCGATATTCGTGATAACGAGGATTTCAGGTGAAAGTTCAAGCAGATGCTCCCGATATTCACACGCCTCGACGACTAAGAGCTCGCCGCTCCCGGGGAGAAAATTCGAGCCGAAATCGGAAACAATGGAGCCGACGATGGCGGTAGGTTCTTTCTCCGCCGCTTGGAGTATCGCCGCAAGCATTCCTGTCGTCGTCGTTTTTCCATGAGTCCCGGAGACGGCGATGGTCCGCATGGAGGCTGACACCTTCCCCAACGCTTCGAAATACGACGTCTGCGGGATGTTCATCTCCCGCGCGCGGACCCGTTCTGTGTTGTCCGCCGGGACCGCATCGCTGTAAATGAGGAGTTCCGTATCAGCCGGGATATTGCACCGGTCATGACCGATGCACACGCTGATCCCTTTCTCTGCGAGCAGAGCGGTCGTCGGAGACTCTTCCCTGTCTGAACCGGAAACGCTCTTTCCCTTGTGTTTGAAAAGCTGGGCCAACGCCGACATCCCGATGCCGCCTATCCCGACAAAATATATATGCTCCGCGCGTATCATATTTCGAGCATATCATAGGCACTGCCCGTCACACGGGTGTCCTGATTTTCGCCTACACAATGCATAGTATCTCTGCTTCGATAAAAAACCGTGTGGACGGGCACTGTCGGCGTGCGCGAAAGCGGGGTATCATGAGGATATGAAGAAACCTCCGAAGCCCCCGAAATTCAACTTCGAAGAAATGAAAAAGGCCGCGACAAGCGATAATCCCGTCGTTCGAAAGAATATTTTCACGGAATATTTCACGCAATTCGGAGAATTTCCGTCATACCTCTTCGACAATGAGAACGGGCTGAATGAGCAGTTGTCTCAAACCATCACGGACCTGAAGAACGACCCCGAGACCACGAGCGCCATGCAGAAAGGTATCGCTCTTCTTTTAAGCAGGCTCTCTTCGTGAGGCCGTATCGCGAAAGCTCATTGACTTAGCGACTCGTATAGAGAAAATCGCGCGTGGCCGGATAGTAATCCGGATGCCTACCCTTTGTGAAAGTAAGGTGGAACACGTTCAAGCGCGCCCAATCTTCGGAGAAAGCTTCGCCGCATCCCTCCAAATACATCGTCCAAATGCGCCGGAACCGTTCATCGAACCGCTTTGGGTCCAGCGCATGTATCGCATTCCAATTCTCGCGAAAATTCTTCGCCCAGTATTGAACGGCGAGCTGATAGTGGTGCCATAAATTCTCCGCATCGAGGACTGTTAGATTGTACTTATCCATAAGTTCAAGCGTGCGCGGCAAGCTCGGCAGATATCCGCCGGGGAAAATGTAGCGCGTCGTGAGGTATGCGGTGTACGAATCATCCATTTTGAACATAGAAGCGAGGACACCGATGCCGCCCTTCTTAAGACCGACGCTGATGCTTTTTATCCAATCCTCTAGTTCCCATCGTCCTGCGTGTTCGTAGACGCCGAGCGACACGTACTTATCGTACTTCTCCGGCTCCTCCATAAGCGCCCGGTGGTCGCGGTCAACGACTCGTGCGCGGTTTTCCAAACCTTTTTCTTTTATCATGCGCTCCAGGACCGCGTTCTGCTCCGGTACGATCCCGTAATTCACCACTTCGGCTCCGTACTTTTCCGTCGCCAAGACCGACATGTATCCCCATCCGGAACCCACTTCGACGAGCTTGTCGCCGGGCTTCAGAAGAAGTTTTCTGCATACATGCTCGAAACGGTCATGTTGCGCTTGGTCGTCGTCGCCGTCATACCCATGGCGATAGTAGCCTTCACAATATCCGTACGTCTTTCCGAGGACTATTCTGAAAAATTCTCCGGGCAGATTGTAGTGCGCAAGCGCATTCAGGCGGGCTCGCTCCCAACTACGATTCGATACTTTGCGCTCCCACCAGAGCTGTTTCAGGAGAAGGATGGGATTCGGAATGGCATATTTCTTCATAAGCCCCGATTCAAGCCCGAGACGCGTGAGCGAGTGTACCGGATTTTCTCCGTTCAGGTCGATATCGCCATTGATATATGATTCAAAAAAACCTACATACCCCTCTAAGATCAGGCGCCGCTGCCCCTTGGCGTTTTTGAAGACTATCTCTATCTCGGGATTTTTTGAGCCCTCATAATTCTGATATTTCGTACCGTCCGCGAACACGACCCGAAACGGACGCTGAAGCACGCGCGGGCCGAGGAAAGAAAAAATCCGTTCGCAGATTGCTCTCGAAAACATTGCGAAAGTGTAGCACGATGCGCTTTTCGGATTAAAGACGCTTCACTATCTCTATGTATTGATCGTTCCTGTCGTATTCATTCTTGAACATGCCGAACGAAGCGAAAGCAGGACTGAATAGAAGAACATCTCCCTCTGAAGCGATTTTCACGGCACCGAGTATAGCTTCTTCAAGAGACTCCTGGACCGGTGCACCCTGAAATTCTTTCCTCAATGCTTCCGTGCCCGTGCCTGAGAGAAGCACGACTTTTTTGCAGGATTTTTTTATTTCGGATACAAGCCTGCTCATGTCGAGCCCTTTATCCGCGCCGCCCAGTATCAAAATGATGTTCTTTTTTCCTTCTTCGAGCGCTTTGAGAGCGGCAATTGTCGCTTCCGGCGTTGTCGCGTTGTTGTCGTTGTAGATTTTCACTCCGTTCAACTCCCGCACGAATTGCAGCCTGCCTTCTACTCCCTCGAATGACGCGAGCGCTTCGCACATTGTCTCCGTATCGATGCCGAGCGCATCGGCCGCAGCTACCGCAAGACCAGCGTTGTAGCGGTTGTGTTCGCCGGGAACTTTAAGCTTCCACTGTTTCGGCAGATTTTTTGCTCCTGCAACTACGGTGCGTGCTCGTATCTTTTTCTTGTAGCCATACTGTTCGATAGCGCCTGTGGCCTGCTCTCCGAGAACGAAAATGTCATCCGGCTCCTGGTACAAAAATACATGAGCCTTATCGGCGAAGTATGCGCTCATGTCTCCCCCGTAGTAATTGAGGTGGTCCGGCATGAATGTCGTTAAGACCGCGACGTGAGGGCTTATCTGAAGTTCGCCGAATCCCTGCAGCTGCCATGAGTCGAGCTCAAGAACGCACATGTCGCCTTGCTGCACATCTTGGAGCATCGCGAGCGTTGATGCGCCTCGAATGTTGCCGCCAAGATGTGTTCTCTTTCCTGCGCGAAGGAGAATGTGGTGAAGCATGTGGGCGACGGTCGTTTTTCCCCGCGTACCGGTGATGCCGATAACGACCGCTCCCGCTTCGATCGCGTGTTTCGCGAACAGTGCGGTGGACATGTGCACGGGTACGCCAGCTGTTTTTGCGGCTGCGATATATGGAGAGTCGAGGGGAACGCCGGCTGCTTTTATGACTATGTCGCAATTCGTAAAATCCTTTTCATCGTGCCCGCCGAGGTGGAACGTAATATTCGGGTATGTTTTGAGGCGCGCCATGGAATCGGAAAGTTCTTCGGCCGTTTTCTTATCGGTCACCAAAACCTCCGCCCCGCACGTCGAGAGAAATTCAACGTCGCCAACACCTCTTCCTAAGAGTCCCAAGCCAATGACGGTTATTTTCTTGCCGCGGAACGGCGCACAAACATCGCTCATAGCACCTCTATCGTATACCGAGCCTCGGGAAAAAGCTCGCGAACGCGGGTCCGGAATACTTCTGAATCTTTCGAGATGAGGAACCGCATCGTTCCCTTTCCTTCGATACTGAAACGCCGCGTCGCCTCCTCTGCGACCGCCTCCGCCGGATCAATGACTAGTGTTGCGCCGAACATGTCTCGTGCCTCCTTCTCGATTTCTTCTCGCGCGAACGGATAGTGCGTGCATCCGAGTATGATTCCATCGTAATTCTTTTTACCGTGCTCAAGGAATGATTTTTTGATGATGCCGCGCATCTCGCCTTTCTCTGCGCCGAATTCAATGGCAGGGGCAAGCTCCGGAATGGGCAGTTCTTCAAAACGCACTGACACTCCTATCGCATCGCGATATATGCCCGAGCGGACAGTTGCGGGAGTTGCGATAAGGAGGAATGTTCCGCCCGCGTGCGCACGAAGAGCGCGTGCGACTGGACGAGTCATTTCGATTATGCGCTCGTGCCCGGCAGAACCCATGAGAACGGAGAGCGACACACTGTTGCATGCGCTGACGACTTCCGACGCGCCCGCTTCAGAGAGCCGCTTCATTCCGCTCTCGGTGAGACGAACAAGCTCTTTTGCCTCGCGTTCGCCGTACGGGGCATTCTGTATGTCGCCAAAATAGACGATGTCGGCGTTCGGTGCGCGTTTCCGAAGAGCGGCAAGTACGGTGAGACCTCCGGAACCCGAGTCAAAAAGGCCTATCATTCACGAAATATACCCCATGAGATAGCGAGCCCGCGAGCTCTATCTCACGGGGTATAGCATTGACTTTGGTTCCGAAGATTTCCTGATGCGTTATCCACCTTGCACGGAAATACGGCGGGCATACAATGCACGTCCCTGTTGTTTGTGGAAGTCGGGTTAGATTCCCGCACTGTGCCGCAACGGTAATACCTGAAAAGGTTAGTCCGGTCGTCAAACAGCAGTAGTATCCCGAGCAGGAGATTGGCGTACACGCCAATGTCGAGAGGAAACTCTGCTCGGGCGCAGGGTTTTTTGTTTGTCCTTATGCGCCCGTACAAAATTCTCATAACACTTGTAGCCATCGCGCTCTTCGGCGCCGGTTTTGCATACCTTATCGCCCCGCGACCGGAAGCGACCGACCGGCGTTCGGAGGCAGTATCGCGATCCCCGCATGAGAAGATCGAGACCCAGGAAACAGTGGCGACATTGAAAGAATCTCAACCGGAAGCCTCCGCTGTTTCGGATGCAGGGGCGAACGACGTTCCCGTTGTTCAAAAACAAAGCTACACAATCCCCGTTCTATCGGAGACAACGGTGTTCCAAACGATGGAAGCGTATGCCGAAACGAATGTGGAATTTACTTTTTCCGTGCGCGAATTCTCCGGCCTTGGATTTTTTATTGAAGACATAGGCGGTCTCAAGAACCGCGACGGATACTACTGGACCCTTTTTATTAATAATACGCTCTCCGAAAAGGGCGTGTCGACGGCGAAAGTTTCCCCCGGCGACATCGTGGAGTTGCGATACCAAAAAGGTATATGACCAAGCGTTTTTTCATTGTTTCTGTACTCGTTTTTTCTTTCATATTCGCTCCGCTGGCATTTGCCGCGCCGCCCTCGGTCGATCTTCCATCCGAGTGCACAGTCGTCGATACCGACGGCGTCCCGCATACCTACTCCGGAGAATACCTTGGCATATGCGCTCTCGAAGCCGCACGCCTTGAAGGCATCGTGAGTACCTACACTCTCCAAAATTTCTCCTTCGGGCTTTTCCTCCAAAGCTTGAATGGCATCGTGCCGGAAGAAACTGAATTCTGGGCGCTCTCCCACAACAATGTCGAAGCTTCCGTAGGCCTCGCAGATCTTGTAGTAGCAGAGGAAGACATCGTCACATTTCAGCTTACAGATTGGAGCACGAATACAAAGATCGGCTCTCCCGTTGAGTTTTCCGTTCGGTCTCTCCTCGCCTCAGTGAGCGAAACCTCGCCGCTCTCCGGAGGCGGCGGGGCAGGAGAATTTCTCGAGGAACGCCTATTCAGTGTGGAATACGCGTTTGATTTTCTTGTTGCGCAACAACATGCGGACGGCTCATTCGGCTCATTAATGCTGACTGATTGGGCGGCAATTGCCTTCGGTGTGGAGACCGATGAGTGCAACGATGCGTGTCTTGCCGCGCGCGAGAGATTGCGAGCGTATGTGGGACAGGTATCGGTCGAAGCTTCCTCGGCAACCGATCTGGCACGGCACATCATGGCACTCGAAGCACTCGGGATAAATCCATATGAAGCGCCGGGGTCTCCGGTCGAAGCACTCGTCGCCATGTTCGATGGTGTGCAGATAGGAGACCCGTCGCTCGTGAACGACGATATCTTCGCGACCTTCCCTCTCCTTCATACAGGATATTCTGACGCAGACCCGATGATGAATGCCCTAGTCGCCTTTATCCTCTCGAAGCAAAAAACGAATGGCTCTTGGGAAGACAGTATCGATCTGACCGCCGCCGCTATCCAAGCGTTAGAACCTTTCTCGAAAGACGCTATTATCGAGCGCGCAAAGGAATTTTTGCGCCGTAATCAGAACGAGTCGGGAATATTCGGTGTAAACAGTTTCTCACTGAGTTGGGTCTTGCAGGCTATCGGAGCGCTCGGAGAGACATCCGAGGCGTGGAAAAAAAGCGGTGTTACGCCGTCCGGGTATTTGGGCATCTTCCAACAGGACGATGGTGGTATGGAGCCCAAAGTCTCGGATTCCGATACGCGAGTATGGGCCACCGCGTATGCGATACCGGCGGCATTCAGGAGGCCGTGGAATGATATCCTGCAATCATTCGGGAAGCCGGTGCTAGCAATCACCACCTCAGAGATGACTCCTTCGAACGCTTCTCCTCCAGGATCCGAACCTGTGATAGATACGAAAGAGAACATCAGCGAAGCCTCGGGTACGAGCGCCGAGCAAAACCCTCTTGAGAGATCGAGCGATACCACGGAAGAAACTGAATCTCTGGCCGACAGCCAACTTGCCCTCGCGGGTGCTGCAGGAAGCGACGTGGACGGCTTCGAAACATATCTCATCCCTGCCCTTATCCTTTTGTTCTCAGCCCTTTTCGCAGCTCTCACGTACCCGTTCCTTTCTCGCTTTCTTGGCAGACTCTTCCGCTAGAAAACCGGTGTGGTACAGTGGTGCCATTATCCTTTTCAGCATCAATCGCCATGAAAGAAAGTACTAAAAAACTTCTGTTCTTCGCAGGGTTCACATTTGCAGGAATCTTGGCGCTTCAAGTGCCGCTCACACAACTCGTCGGCTCATCGGTGAACTTCACGCTCTTTGACACCTTTGCGCCAATTGCGGGAGCATTTCTCGGCACGGCACCGGGTCTTCTTGCGGTCTTGCTTATGCAGGGCTTCAACTTCGTAACACAGGGTGCCAACTTCGATGACGCGGGTACCCTTATCCGCATTCTCCCTCTCGTCTTTGCCGCGCTTTACTTCTCACGCAAATTACCGCTGAACGTTTTTGTGCCAGCGCTCGCAATCATCGCGTTCGTCGCGCATCCGGTCGGCCGCGAAGTCTGGTACTTCTCTCTCTTCTGGACAATCCCCATCATCTGCTACTTCTTTCAGGAACGCTGGCTTCTCGCACGCGCGCTCGGCGCAACGTTCATGGCGCACTCCGTGGGCGGTGCCTTGTGGGTATGGTTCGTTCCGATCCCGGCCGCCGTATGGGCGAGTCTCATTCCGATAGTCATCATGGAGCGTCTACTCTTTGCGGCGGGCATCGCAGGAACATACCTTGCGGTCAATAACGCGTTCGCGTTCCTCAATGAGAAATTGCAATTCTCGTTCAAGTTTCCCGTGACGCAAAAACACGCTCTGACAGTTCTTAGGGAGAAACCGGTTCAGTAATGGAATTCATCCCCGTTAAGACGCGACGCATCCTTCCGCCGAAGGATGATATCTACAGCGTGCTCGATGAGTCGCTTCCTCGCCTCCGTGAAGGCGATGTCGTGTTCATCACGTCGAAAGTCCTGGCGATACATCAGGGCCGCTCTGTGAAGATAGAAAAAGGAGTGAATAAAAAAGCGCTCGTAAAGCGCGAAGCTGATGCGTTCGTTGAAGATAAGAAAGCGTACTGGGATTTTATTCTGACTGTCAAAGATTCAACGCTCATTCCCTCCTCCGGCATCGACGAGAGCAACGGGAACGGCTACTACATTTTGTGGCCGAAGAGAACGAACGCATTGTTAAAAGAAATTCGAGCGCATCTCAAAAAGAAGTTCGGATTAAAGAAACTCGCTGTCGTCGCGACGGATAGCCACACGGTGCCGTTGCGTTGGGGCGTCTCCGGCATTTCGACCGGCTTTTATGGCTTAGAACCGCTCATAGACCGACGCGGGGCTAAAGACGTATTTGGAAGAAAGCTCGAATACACGCAAGTAAACGTGCCCGACGCGCTTGCGGCTACAGCCGTGCTTCTTATGGGCGAAGCAGGTGAACGAACGCCCATCGTCGTCTTGCGCGGTATGAAAGGTATCCGATTCACCGATAGGCCCACGTGGCACAAGGTCACTATCCCTCCCAAAAAAGACATCTATGCGCCGATACTAAAAGTGTTCAAGAAACTTCGCTCTTCACGGGCAAAATGAGGTCCGGCAATTCGCGGATACTGGTGAGCACTTTATCGGCGGAAGAAAAGTTGTGCGCCCTCGTCAGTTCATCCGGTATCGCATAGCACGTGAGCCCGGCAGCTTTTGCGGCTTGCACTCCCCTGTACGCATCTTCGAGAACCAAACACTGCTCTTTTTCGAATCCGGAGTGCTCGAGCGCCGTTAAATATGGCTCCGGATGCGGTTTGGTGTTTTGCACATCATTTCCGGTGATGAAAAAACTGAAAAACTTCCGCAAACCGGTTAGCTCCATGATGGTATTGAAATGATCCTTTCGGCTGCTGGTAACGACCCCCATCAAGAAATTCCCGTGCAATAGTTCGAGAACTTCGGGTACGCCATCCAGCGGCTGAACTCCGTTTTTCAGCAATTCGGTGTATCGCTCATTACGCGCGAGCCGCAATTCTTTTATCCGCTCCTCCGGTAATCCTGTCTGTTCTGCAAGGAGAAAAGTGCTCGTGCCTTTCCCCAAGTTCTCGCGGATGTACCATTCGCGTGTGATTTCAATGCCGAGCGGCCCAAGCACATCTTGAACGGCTTGGAGATACAGCGGCTCGGTATTTACCAAGAGCCCGTCATTATCAAAAAACATGGCTTTGAACGCAGGATTTTGAATCACAGTGGGTGCGGGGAGACTCGAACTCCCAACCCTTGCGGGATACGGTTCTGAACCGTACGCGTATACCAATTCCGCCACGCACCCGGCTTGGCTATTCTATTTTAAGTCGGGAGGAACTACCAGTGTCTTTGGATCTTTACCATCCCAACGTATGTCGCCATGCACGACCATGTTCGTGATTTTCGGCTGCCATTCGTGCTCTGCGACACCCACTGCCTTCGCGATGTCGTCCACCGACATCCCTTTTCGAAGCGGCACCTTGCGTTCGAAAAAAACGGGGCCGCGGTCGTATTCGTCCGTCACGAAATGCATGGAACATCCTGATTCCGTGATTTCGCCCGCATCAAGCGCCGCTTTGACCGCTTCGTGTACGCGATGCCCCCACATCCCCGCTCCGCCGAATCTCCCGCCGAGTTGTGAAAGTAAAGCAGGATGGATATTGAACGTCTTCGTCGGGTCTAATCCTTTTACAAGTTTGAGCCAGCCGGAAAGCGCGATCCACTCGGCTCCCGAATCTGCGACAACTCTTTGATAGTGTTCCGGGTCATACGAACCGGAAAAATACACGAATGGGATACCGAGCCGCTGTGCACGCTCGCGCACGCCTCCGAAATCGTTACTGGAAACTACCGCGACAATGTCAGCGTCCAAAACGCCCGATTTCGTGGCCTCAACAAGGTTCTCGAATCCTGAGCCGCCCCCCTCTTTGGTGCCGGACGCGAAGACGATAATGCGCGGCTTCATGTTATTCCACCGCCTCGATAGAAGCTCCGAGCTTTGTGAGACGTTCGTGGAGGCGTTCATAGCCGCGATTTATCGGATACACGTCGTAGAGCGTGGATTCCCCTTCTGCGGCAAGCATGGCGATGAGAAGAATAGAGGCCGGGCGGAATGCCGACGGCGCTTTGATATTCGCACCGTGAAGCGGTGTCGGGCCTTTCACCAAGACGCGGTGCTGGTCGAGTTTTTCGACATTTGCGCCGAGCTTCGACATTTCCAGATAGTACGATGAGCGGATCTCGTAGACCCAATCGTGAATGAGCGTGTCGCCTGTCGCCTGTGTTGCGACAGGTACGAAATATGGCAGGTTATCAATGTTGATACCCGGATACGGCCGCGGCGCGATTTTTTCGGGCGGTGCAACCAAATCCGATTGGTGTATGGTGATGTCTCGTAACACTGTTCGTCCATTTTCTGCCATGTAGGCTTCTCCACGCGTATCACGCAAACCCATGTGCTCAAGTGTTGCGAGCTCAAGCTCAAGAAAGTCTATCGGGCACCGCGTAATGGTGAGTTCCGAATGCGTTGTGGCGGCAAGCGCGATGAAGAACATTGATTCGATAGGGTCTTCTCCGGGTGACATAACAAGATCAGTATTTATTTCCTCCACCCCATGCACAATGAGCGTTGAGGTGCCGATACCTTCGATTTTCACTCCCGCTTTCTCAAGGAAAAAGCAGAGGTCTTGCACCATGTAATTCGCGCTCGCGAACTTAATCGTTGTCACGCCTGGAATCCTCGCTGCGGCCATAAGGACATTCTCCGTGCCAGTATCACTGGCCTCGTACATAATGATTTCTGCGGACCGTAATTCTTTTCTTTCCACGTGATACGTATGCTCTTTTTCATTTCCGGTGATCTGTATGCCAAGCTTCGCAAGTGCGTCAATGTGCGCACCGAGACTTCGTTTTCCGAGATCGCATCCGCTGGGAGCCGGCAAATCAAATGAATTAAGTCTGTGTGCAAGCGGCGCGATGAACATCGCGATGGAACGTGTTCGCTCTGCGGATTTAACATTTGGAGCTGAGAAATCAAATGTATCGGGCGGTGTAATGCGCGTCTCGCCTTCATCTCTAACAACAGAAACTCCAATGGATTCCATGAACTCAATGAGGCGCTCTACCTCCTCTATTTTTGGCATGCGCCTCAATATTGTGGTACCGCGATTCAGGAGGGACGCCGCAAGGAGTACCACTGCAGCGTTCTTCGAAGTGTTGGTCTCAACGGAACCAGAGAGCTTTTTGCCGCCAATGACTTTGTAGTTCACCCGGGCATTATACGCATTTCCGAGCCGAACTACGAACATTCGTAAGTTGCACCTTTCTTAATAATACCTATTATCGAAGAAGGGCTGACAAATGGGAGGAAGATCATGCTGCACAACCCGCACATCCAGCCGATGAGGTCACGCAGGTTTCCCCGTCCGAAAGGCCACGGGAAACATCATCTGGTTCGCGATAAGCGAACATGGGTCTTGATCAAACTGGCACGGCACGACAATACGGGCCGACCAGACGACGCTTCCGGAAATTTTCGCCGCAACTAATTGCGGCGCCGGCGCCGGGCCAATACCCCGGCGCCATACTACTTCAATCAGTGCGAGCGGAAGGAATCGGACCTTCGACCTCTGTCTTATCAGGACAGCGTTCTACCACTGAACTACGCTCGCTTATCAAATACCACCTGCTTACTCTTCATAACACTGCGTACGTAAACGGTATCATCCACCGGGGCTACGCTCGCAATTGAAAGCTTCGGGCTTTTCACAGCGATGGTAGCAAAAATGGGGCTTGTATGCTAGGTTCCAGAATAGGCAGAAGACGGGTGGTCTTTCTGCCGTGGATCAACGCTCAGAGGAAAACCATGGCGAAACGACGCGGAAAAAAGCCTTCATCTGGCAATGGAAACGGAGATGGGGAACGGAATATTTCCTCCCATCAAAAGAATCGGAGGGATCGTCGCACACAGCACGAAGCAGAGCGCGAAGCGCTTGAGCGGGCAGCTCAAGGCGGCCGAAAATACGTGCATGGGCTTCGTCATCCTCGCTGACGGGCGAGGGACCGGTGCCGGGCTCGCGCGAGACGCGAGCCCGGCTGGAATTTTTTAAGCGAGCGTGTAATAGGTTATGCACATATTGCGTCAGAACTATGTACATTTCGCAAGAAATGTGTATTATTGCGGAGTCGCTGTTCTTTGTTGCGTCTAGCGGGCTGGATTGTGCACGACGGCACTTCGGTCAGTAAGCGCGGGCGCAAGAGGAGTAACGCCCTCATTGTCAGAATAACTAATCTGCACATCAGAGATGGAAACAACATCTGCCGATGCAGCGATACGACAAGAGTATCAGCTGGTCGACGCTTGGGGTTTACACTCGGCGATTGACATCCACGGATGCAATCCCGACACTATCCGCTCTGCGGATAAGATTAAGCAGTTTGTGGTCGAGTTGTGTGATCTCATCGAGATGAAACGTTTCGGTGAGTGCGTAGTCGTCAATTTCGGCGAAGACGAGCGAGTGGCTGGGTATTCGATGATGCAACTTATCGAAACCTCGCTTATCTCCGCTCACTTCGCGAACCAGACGAACGCCGTGTACTTGGACGTCTTCTCGTGCAAGTACTACGATCCGAACGTCGTCGCGGAATTCGCAAAGAAATTCTTCGGCGGCCAAGACTACGACCTCAAATACACCTGCCGGAAATAACACACGAAACCAAAACAGAAACCGCCCGTCACACTTCTGGTGTCGTCGGGCGGTTTCTGTTATACAGCCTTTGACTTGACGAGGTATCCGCCTGGTGCAACTGTTGAGGTAGCGAAAACGAATGGGAGGTATGGCCATGATGACCTACCTTTTCTACAGGCCATCCCGGAGGAAGCTCGAACAGGTCACCGCGATAGAATACCTGGTTCTCCACGCAAGCTGGCCGCAGATGATTTCTGGGCCAGTGGAGAATTTCAACCTGGACGGTGAGCTATTCGGAAGAATCGTTGATGGTCCGCTGTCGGTAGACGCTTGGGACGAGTGGCTCCAGGAGGCCGCTCTTCAAGCCGGTATCCCAATCGTCGTCCACTAACCGCCTCACACGACGCAGGAATCGCCGTCAGGCGGTTTCTGTTGCAATACAAAACCGCCCTCTCGGGCGTCTTGTGTCTGCATTTCACTACAAGCTACAAGCTGTAAGCTAACAGCTATTTTTATACACTCTTTTGTTCCGTCCATTCCCACCATCTTTCTGGTGTGTCACGCATCATTTTGAGTTGAATGCGATTACTCGTTCTGCACTCGATCGAGATGCAGAAATCGACGAACAGTCCTCGACTCCCTCGGTTACCCTCGGGGCGTGAACTTTTCAATTTTGAATGAATCCACGAGCAGCTTCCGCTACCCGTGCCTTGTTACGACTTAGTCTTTGTCATTGAGTTTGCCTTGAACGATCACGAGGATCGGCTTCGGGCACTCCCAACTTCCCTGACTTGACGGGCGGTGAGTACAAAGCTTGAGAACGTATTCACCGTGGTATGGCTGACCCACGATTACTAGCGATTCCGGCTTCATGAGGTCGGGTTGCAGACCTCAATCCGAACTGGCGCCGCTTTTAAGGATTTGCTCCGGGTTACC
>QZJK01000003.1 GCA_003599295.1 Candidatus Parcubacteria bacterium
ACCTGTTACTACCTCGTCTGCCATGGGTCTAACCCATTCGACTTGCATGCCTTATCCATACCGCCAGCGTTCACCCTGAGCTAGGATCAAACTCTAAGTTAAGATGACTTTCGTCATCCCCGTGTATTCGCTCGGGCGAAGTTAAGCGCGAACGCTTATTTCGAATCCTCGCTAGCCACAGTAAAGAATTTAATCAACTCTTTTTAGGATGGACGGAACAAAAGAATGTATATCTTTTCTTCCTTCTATTACTTTGGATTACTGTTTACTTACTACTTGCTTGCTTGTGTGCTTACCAGATGGAATTTGATTCCATCTATTTGGTTTTGCTTTTCGAATTCCACTACAGAATTCGAACTACGATATTCAGTTTTCAAAGTTCTTCCGAGAGTTTCCATAACAGAAAAGTTTCGGCACACCGCTCCATCCGCCCTGCTGGCGGTTCGGTATTTAGGGTGCCGAGTGGCACCCAGACAAGCCATCAGGAGCGATGGTCAAGACAGTATAGGCACGGGGGCTTTTCTGTCAAGCAGGGCCTGGAAAAAGTGTGGCCGCCGGCGTCAAAGCACCGGCGGCCGAATGTGTGAGCGAGAAGGGTTGTGCCCTTCTTAGGCAAACTGGTAATAGACCATGGTGCATCCGGCGGGCCCTTCATCGGGCTTCCGCAACAGAACGCCGGCACGATCCAGCTCGTTGAGCTTCTCGGCCTCCCGCGACTTGCAGACGCGATATTTGCGCCAAGCGCCATTGTCGGTATCGCCGCCGCAAACCTGCTCGAAGTACCACCAGGCTCCGTCCGCGTCTTTCCCCGCCTTGAGCCGAAGCTCGTCATAGCGTGGGTGCGGCGGCGAGACGACTTTCATTACTTCTGCCTTGTCCCGTACGCCCGCACCCTCAAGGTTGCGCTGCATATCTACCATTGTCCTATTCCTCTCCTCGTTCGAAATGAACATCCTGCAAACAAAAGGCCCCTCGGTGGGGCTTTCTTTCGCTTGCTTGTTTCAACTTGCGCGCGTCAAAGCCCCCGCCTACTTCCCGACGACGACAATGACGTCTGCGAGCTGTGAAGCACAATGCTTCATAGTTTCAATCTACTCGTATCTCGTAGCTCGTCAAGTCTATAAAAATTCAGGCCGGAGCGCGCCAATGCGCTCCGGCCGAGACGGTCAGACCCGTCGGCTCTCAACGAGCTCATGCGGGCGCTCCGGGTCTTCTCCCGCTCTGCGAAGAACAACCTGCCGCGGACGGTGCTGGGGACGAGAGGCTTTGCTCCCATTGCCGTCGACGAGATGAGGCCTCTGTTCGGGTTCGACATCGGGCGGCGGAATTTCCGGGAACTTGATATCGGCTGCAGCCGCCTGTATTGCGGCATATGGGTTCTCTCCGGAACCGCGCCCCAGATAAGTCTTTCCGTCATAGTCAACACGGACGGTTGCTGTTGCTGTTGTTGCCATGGATTATTCCTCCTCTCATGGCCGGTTGAAACAATCTGCCCCGTCTTGAAAAGAACAAAAGAGCAGAAGAGCAGAACTGAAGAGGCCCTCCTTGGTGGAGGGCCTCCTTGTATCTGGTTCCTTCAGGATCTAGACACAAGCAAAACCTCCACCCGAGGTGGTAAGGAGGAGTCCAAGGAGACCCAAATTACTTTGCTTGTTCGACATAGTGCCATCATACGAACCACCGGTATTTCGTCAAGGACTTGACGCTTTATGAGCCGTGGATATATTTGAGACATGCGCATCATAGGCTCACAGGGCATCATTATTGGTTCCTCAATCCTCCGAGGGGCTGTTGCCTAGTTTCAAACAAATACCAACAACCAGCCCCTCGAAGAAGAGGGGCTGGTTTCGTTCTGGGGTTTGCGTCGGAAGTTTCCGCAACAAACCCTAGACCGAGGTCGGTCTAGTGCAGGTTCCGTGAGAGAACTTGTACGTTCTTTGACGCAACCTGCACGGGTACTGTACGAGGGAGAGACGAGCATGCTGGAAGAACTGACAAGGGCAGCGAATGAGAGACTTGATTCCTTGAGGACCCGCCGCTATCCTCTCGCTATCGCTTCGATACACTCCCATACGAAGAACGCTGTTGGAGAATTCGAAGCATTCGTGACGGCTGCAGCACGAAACAAGTCGCGTTTCGTCGTTATCACTGACGGCGTCGGCTACAACCTCTTCCGAATCTGCTCAAATTATCCACGGAAGGCAGTGTGGCTCATCGTTGCCGTAGGGCGGCATGACGAATTTGAAAATATCCGCGAGTTCGTCTGTCCAAGTGGCGAGGTGATGTACGTCGATAAAGTCCCGCTCACCAAGAAACAAGACGAAAAACTCGGGGCTTGCATCCGCACTGCAGCCAATCAGTGCAGTTTTTGACTCGTTGACGGAAATGGGGCATTGCAGGAGTCGGGCCACGCGGCGACGCGTGGCCCTTGTTTTATTGGTTGACGACTGTCCGCTGCTTGATACAGTAGAAGTAGTGAAATCCGTTGAACTAGGTCCCCGAACTGTCGGGGGTTGGGCCTGGTGAGGAGGTTATCGCGCAAGTGATAATCCGGGAGCTCCCGTTACAGAGATAGCCAGTGTCGTTTCGACGGAGCTGGCGAAGAGATAAATTAAGGTGGCACCGCGGAAGAAATCCGCCCTTATTACGCAATTTTGTTGCGTGATGAGGGCGGGTTTTTTGTTTTGAAACCGAACAGAAAGCTCACCCGCAAGCTCTTTCTGTTCTTTCGCAGACGAGGAGAGATGTGATGTGGGAAGGCGCTGGCAACGACCCCCTGTGGAGCGATGAAGAGCCGGAGAAAAAACCGGCTGGAAAAAAGGAGAAGTCGTCGAAAGCAACTCCCCCGCCATTGATCCCTGAAAAGACCACGGGCGGTATTGGCTTCGGGAGCGTACCACGTCCTCGCCGCCGCGGAGGCGGCGGATGGTTCAGCTCTGACTTGAACGACTGAAGAAAACGCTTCTCGGGCGCCGGCTTGTGGCCGGCGCCCTCAACTTTTTGTATTTGACAGAACAATCACAATGCCTATGATGCTTCATATGAGCAATGGTCGAATTTCGATGGCTACCTGGTACTTCTTTTTCTTTTTTGGAAGCCGGAGAGGGGTAGCTGTGTCGTTGCTCAAATAACAAAAAGCAAAACACGGAAAAGCCCCTCCCAAGGAGGGGCTTTCTCGTTGTAGCCCGCGATGCGCGCTCCCAAGGAACTCACATCGCAGGCCGCAATTCCGCGGACACTGCTGCAGGCTTCTGAAAGAGCTTGCACGCTCTTTCAAAATGCGAGTTCTTTCGCAAGCTTGTATCGAGGAGGAACACTAGATGCGACGAGAAGATAGGCCGCACGTCATTCTTGCGGCGCCGGAAAACGTCGACGTGAAAGACATTGATGCGCTCACCAGAGCCTTCACGCGGCTCGAGGCAGCGGTCTCGAAATTCCGAGACGACATTTTCTTTCATTCGGACAAGTTCGAAGCAGTTTGTAGGAGAGCAACACACTTTCTTCTTTTACTTGGGAACTCGGAGTTCCGAGGAGAGAAACAGATGCTCACTGTGGCAGCGAAGTCGAGGATCGAGACCATAGGGATGGTATGCCTTGGTTCGTGTGACGCGCTCAAGCGTCACCAGAGCCTTTTCACACGTGGACGCATCGACCTCGTTGTTACCAGGAGTTACCTGGACAACGGTCGAACGAGTCGCGTCCTCGGCATGCACGTCGGCCACAGCGTGGTCGCAGAAAGCATCGTCGACTCGGCGCGACTTATCGCTGAATCAGTATTGCACTCCTGACATATTCGGACGGCGCGCCCCAGAGGCCCGCCGTCCGTTCCTTTTGTATGAAAACAGTTGCGCCGGACGGGAGTTGGACCCGTCCGGCGGCATTCTTACTACGCAACGATTTCCACCGAATCGAAATAGCCGCGATTTGCATCCCTGAGACGCTGCCCTTCGAGGATCAAGAACACCTGGCGATTCGTCTCCTCCTCGGTGCCGTGCGCATACATCGTCCCATTCCGGACGATGAAGTGAACGGTCACGACAGGATAATGGGGTCCGTAGCGAACCTTCGAACCGAATGGGGCATCCCTGAAAAATTCAAGTGGGGTCATCACATTCTCCCAAAGAACCTCAGATCTATTTCCCTGACCAGCTGCCTTATTGCGAGCTGGAAGCTATTTCAAGTTCGGAGACAGATTCCAGACCACAACTGAAAAGCCCCTTCTGGGGGGCTTCTGTCTCGCTGAAGATTACGTAGCAGTAAGACTACCCCCTGGGGCTTCGATAGGTGTAGTAATATGTCGCGCTGAAATTCATATGTTCTATGACTATACTCTTACTTCCCTTTTTGTCCACGCCAGCGCTCGACGGCGACTAAAAGCGGTGTTGCGAGGAATATTGAAGAATACGTACCTGCGACAATACCGACGAGGAGAGTCAGTGCGAAATCTTTCGTGGAATCGGGGCCAAGAAGGAACAGTGCGGTGAGCGCGAGAGCGGTCGTGAGAGAAGTCGTCACCGAACGAACGAAGGTCTGCTGAAGAGAACGGCCCGCTGTTTCTGCGAAATCTTCCCGGCGGTTCTTTTCTTGATTTAGCGCCAGATTCTCGCGAGTGCGGTCGAAGACGACTATGGTGTCGTGCACGGAATATCCGAGGACGGTCAGCACCGCCGTCACGAACAGCGTATCTACTTGGGCTCCCGTCAAAGCTCCGAGGAATGCATAGAAACCGATTGGAATAAGCACATCGAACCCGAGGGTCACAAGCGCGATGAGACCGTATATCCACGAAGATATCGGCTTCGAGACTTTGCGGAATGCGAACGCGATGAAGAAAAGTATCGCGGTCATCACAAGCGCGATCGCGACGAGCGCCTTGTTGCGCAACTCCTTCCCTATCGTCGGGCCTACTTCAGTGAGTTGAGCGATGGTGGCGGACTTGCCGTCAACCGAGAAAATTTCCTCGGTCTTTTCACGCTGATCGTTGGTGAGATTAGCCGCGCGCAGAATGTAATCGTTTTCATTCGCTTCACGAAGCGAGTATCCCGCAAAACCCGCTTCATCAAGTGCCGCAGACAGGGCTTCCGGAGCAGGGCGTCCGTCCACGTACGTGGCCTGAATAAGCGTGCCTCCCGTGAAATCCGTGCCCTGCTTCAACCCAAATACCGTTATGGACACAAGCGCCGCCAGGACCAGGGCCCCCGAGAGCGCGAAGAACTTGTTTCTGTTTGCAACGACGAGCATAGTTATTTCATTTACTTACTCCGCTTCCGAAAAGGAAACGGAATGCGCCCTTCTCGGCATTCAAATTAAGGGAGAACATGAGCGTGCGCGACACCGTAATTGCGGTGAGCATCGAAACGAGAACACCGAGTCCGAACACGAGCGCGAACCCTTTGATAAGCGATGTACCGAACCAGAAAAGGATGGTCGCCGTTATCATCGAAGAAATATTCGAATCGCGGATGGAAAGCCATGCGCGCGAGAATCCGTCGTGAATGGCATCTTTGGTCTTTTTACCTGCGCGCAACTCTTCTTTCATACGCTCGAAAATCAGCACGTTCGCATCGACTGCCATGCCGATAGAAAGAATAAAGGCCGCAATACCCGCCGCTGTGAGCGTCACGGGAATCCATTGAAAAAGCGCGAGTGTGACGACCACATAGAGCGATAGAGCCACGACCGCAACAAGGCCCGGGAGCCTGTACCAGAGGATCATAAAAAGCACGACCGCGATGATGCCCCAAAGAGCCGCGTTAATGCCGCGGGCTACAGCCTCTGCGCCGAGCGTTCCCGAGACTGTTTGTGTTGAGATAAGTTCGATGGGAACGGGGAGCGCGCCGAAGTTCAGATTGCGTGCAAGCTCTTTCGCTCCTTCGGGGGTGAATCCTCCGGAAATTATCGCGGTGCCGTTCGGGATTGACTCTTGAATAACAGGAATCGATATCGGCACACCGTCCAGGAATATACCGAAGTATTTTCCAACATTATCCCGCGTCAGCTCCGCAAAGATACGGCCGCCCTCGGAGTTGAAGTTAAGAGCCACCACGGGCTCATTCGGAACGCCTCCGACGCTTTGGCTGAATTGTATTTGCGCGCTTGAAAGATGTTTTCCTGTTATCGCGGCAGGAAGAAAGAGTTGGTTCGCATTCGAGAGCGGTGCTCCTGTTGCGGGAACATCAACGTTTTCTCGCAACATTCTGAACTCAAGCACCGGTGTTTGGCCGATAAGGCGGATGGCTTCATCGGTATCCGTGACGCCCGGCAATTCGATAAGAAGGCGCTCTTCGGACTCCCCCGCGAATGCCCCTCCCCGCTGGGTTTGCACGATAGGCTCTGATACGCCGAACAGGTTCACCCGGCGTTCAATGGTGTCGCGAAGTGCTTCCATCGAGCTAGAAACGTCCGCCGTCTCGATGGCAGAAAGCTCTGCGCGATACACGAGCTGGGTGCCTCCGGAGAGGTCGAGGCCGAGCCTGAAAGGCCGGGACCCGGTCGTCTGGGAACTCTGCACGAACCAGCCAAGGGTCGCGCCAAAGACGAGTATGAGGAGTGCTGCAAGTCGTATTTTCCACATGGTTGCCCAGTTTACCCGTGCTTTTGCACTAAATCAAACAGGTTCCTGAAAATCATGGCGACGGCGACTGGACCGACGCCGCCCGGGACAGGAGTGAAAATGCCTGCTTTCTCTACACACGCTGGATCGGCATCTCCGCGTATTTTCTTGTTGAGCTCGCTCGTGCCTGCGTCTATGAGCGCGACGCCAACTTTCAAGTGTTCCGGTTTTATGAATCCCGGATTTCCCGCCCCGGAAACAACGATATCCGCAGTTTTCAGATCCTCTATTGAACCCCGCTCAAGCGTGAACATGGAAACATTCGCGCCCAAATTCTTGAGAAGCCACGCGGATGGCGCGCCGACGAGCCTCCCGGCTCCTACGACGACCGTGCGTTTCCCCGCTATCTCGACACCGTTCCTCTTCAGAATCTCCACGACCGCGAGTGCGACCGGAGCATGCACGGGGCGCTCTTCTTCAGGTACTGATGGGTTAAGAGCGTCCACATCTTTTTCTCTCGGTACGACAGACAAGACCGCATTCACGTTCACCCCCTTGGGAAGCGGGAGCTGTACTATGACCGCTTCAGTGTTTTCGGCAGACGTCTGGACCGCTTTCAGTATTTCTCCTTCTGTACTTGTCTCCGGGAGATTAGTGCGCACCATTTCGACGTTGAGCCGTTCTGCCGCGCGCGTCTTTATTTTTACGAACGACTCTATGACCGGATTCTCTCCCACGACGACAATGCCGAGTTTCAATCCGCGCGGGATTTCCTTCCGCTTTTCTGCCAATTCCAGATACAGCTTCTCCGCCAGTTTTCGTCCATCAATTATCATGAAATTCCGAATTGTTTCTTCAACTCTGCTATGCCGTCCTCGAATTTCTTTTTCGGTTCCCAGCCCAGCAATTCTTTTGCGCGTCGGATGTCTGCTGCGGTACGTGTAATCTCCCGTCGTTCATGTTCGTTCACCGTAGCACCTCCTATGAGTTGTGCGATATCATTCACCGATATTTCCCGACCCGTGCCGATGTTGATCTCTTCACCCTTCCCGACTTTCTTTGAGGTTGCCGCGAGCAAATTTGCACTCACGACATCCGACATGTGCGTGAAATCGCGGGTGTGCGTGCCGTCTCCCCAGATAGTGAGAGGCGCGCCCTCTTTTCGCTGTTTCAGGAATTTCCCTATCGCCTGCGCGTACGCCCCTTCCGAATTAAAACGCGGACCATAAGCGTTAAAGTAGCGCAGGCACACGCTTTCAAGTCCGTAGACATCGCTCCACGAACGGCACAGCATTTCTCCCATGTATTTTTGCAACCCGTACGGACTGTTGGGCTTCGCTTCCATGTCCTCCGAAACCGGTATGTTTTCCTGGTCGCCATAGACGGAGCCAGAACTCGCGTAGATGACCCGCTCGACGCCGCCTTGATGTGCGGCACGCAACACGCTTGCCGTTCCCATGACATTCACGGAATAGCTCTCGAGCGGATGGTCTATCGAGAACTGCACGCGCGGAAGCGCCGCTTCGTGGAATACGTAGGAGGCGCCCTTCACTATAGGAGCAAGTTTTTCGTACTCCCGAATGTCCACTTCGTGATACGTCGCTTTTGGGTTAAGCCTGTCTTCCATTTTCCCCGCGGCGAAATTATCAACGACGTGCACTTCATCGCCCCTTTCAACAAGGGCGTCGACGATATGTGAACCGATAAATCCAGCGCCTCCAGTCACGATCATTTTCTTGTTTGCCATATCAGGATCCACGTGCGCTTAACACGATGCGGATGGTTTGAAGGATAATAAACAAATCAAGGAAGAGCGAGCGATGTTTGAGGTAGTAGAGGTCATAAGAAAGTTTCTGTTTGGTCTCGGCGATGTCCGCTCCATGATGCGGGTCTCTATCATGCTTTATCTGCGCCCAGCCCGTGAGCCCGGGAGTCGCAAGATGACGCGCATTGTAATACGGAATGCGCGCGCTGTATTCGCGTGCCAGTGCCGGTAATTCGGGACGAGGACCCACAAGCGAAAGGTCTCCTATGATGACGCTCCATAACTGCGGAAGCTCATCGAGACGCGACGCCCGGAGCCATTTTCCGACGCGCGTGACCGAGAGCTTGGTTTTGCCGCCGACGCCGTACTCGCCCTGGTCGTTCCCCGTCATACTGCGGAATTTCCACACCTTGAAAGGCTGCTCGTATCGCCCGATGCGTTCCTGTGAAATGAGGACGGGGCCGCCATCATCGAGTTTTATTGCGAGAACGATGAATGGATAGAGCGGCAGTGTTATAAGGCCGATAATGAGCGAGCCGACGATATCCGTCGTCCGCTTCAAGATGTTGTAAAGGCGCGGCGTATTTACACAAGAAAGTATCCATTCATACTGCACAAGGGTAAGCGGCACTCTGTCGAAGACTTCTTGATAGAGTTCGCTCACGTCGAGGATGGCGAAGCGGCGTTTATGAAAGGCGGCATCGTAGACGATGGGCCGCGCCGCAAGAAACGCCTTGTCCGAAAAGTCCGCGACAAGAAACGCGGTGTCATCTTCCGCCGCTATGCGGCACGCCTGTTGGATGACCTCGTGCGAATGTGCGCGCGACGTGTCGACTATGCTCTCGAACATGAATGGGTACCGCGGGTCGTTCTGCACTTCCTGCACAAGCGCTTCCGCGTCCGGGCCGGATGCGATGAGGGTTCCCTTGAATTTCCGGGGCGTGCGGATGCGTAAAAAGAAAAAAACCCGCCACGCATAAACGAGCGCGAACGAGACGATTAAGTAGAGAAGAAGGATGGTTTTCGGCGCGAGACCGAACGCCGGCACGAGAAAGAAAAAGAGAGCCGCAGTGACGACATTGATAACGAGCGTGGAAAGGATGACCGCAGATAATCGGCTTCGGAAGAGCCGAGTGTGCCTTCCATAGAGTCCGGCGAGAAAAAAGATGATTACCCAGATGATGAACAGGTAGGAGAATGGTTCCAGATGGCGTAGGAATAGTTCCTCACTCGGCGGCTCAAGGTAGCGGAGCAGTAATGTGACCCACAGGGCGACCGTGAACATGGCCACATCGCCAAGGAGAAGGAGGATATACTCCCGCTTGGGGACAAGCGTCATGCGGTGTAGTATGACATTAAATCATCCTTAAAACAAGCCATGAAAACGTCTTCACCAAATCGCAAAAAAGTGCTGTATGTTATCACCAAAGCTACCTACGGAGGAGCACAAAAATACGTACACGACCTCGCGACGAACCTATCTGAGCAAGAGTTCGAGCCCATCGTTGCGTATGGAACACATGGAAAGCTTGCCGATGACTTATCCTCTGCAGGCATTCAGGTGCGGCAGCTTCCCTCACTTGGTCGCGATATCGCCATCATTTCGGACATGAAGAGTTTCTTCGAGATACTGAAAACCGTACGCGAATTAAAACCAGACATGATTCATCTCAACAGCTCAAAAGCGGCAGCTTTCGGCGCGCTTGCCGCGCGAATTGCGGGAGTACCGAAAATCATCTTTACCGTCCACGGCTGGCCGTTCAAGGAGAACAGGAATATCCTCGCTCGCACCGCGATATATGCGATAAGTTGGTTCACTGCACTTATGAGCAGCGCCATTATCGTTGTCTCGAAGTCCGATGAACGCATCGGAAAAAGAATGCCGGGTGTTGGAGGAAAGATTCATCACATACAACTCGGCGCGGAACTGCCGACGTTTCTTTCGCGAGAAGAGGCTGCCGATACGCTGGCAATTCAGACAAAAGACGTGCGTATCGTCACCATTGCAGAGCTGACGCTGAATAAAGGCATTCGATTCGCGCTCGAGACGATCAAAAAACTTGAGGAACGAGGTCTGCCAGCGCTATACGTCGTCATTGGAGACGGCGAGAGCAGAGCCGAACTCGAACACACGGCAAAAATCCTGGGGATCTCCGAGCGAGTGCGTTTCGTTGGGTTCCTGTCCGATGCCGCACGATACTTGAAAGCGTTCGACCTCTTCCTTCTGCCCTCTATAAAGGAAGGGGCGCCGTACGTACTCATCGAGGCCGGCGCTGCTAGTCTCCCTATTGTCATGACTACGGCGGCGAATATCGAGATCGTGGAGCATTTTCCCAACGTGCGGGTTGTATCTGCCGGAGACCCTGATGCGTTGGCCGATGCTATTGTCGAAACACTGGGGGACAAAACTGAGACAGAGCTTTTCCCGGAGAAATTCGCTTTTTCTGTCGAAGGAATGCTTGAGAAGACAGCGGCGCTTTATTTCTAAATAGCTCCGACCAGTTCCGTTTCATCCCGCACGGACAGCGACGAGCGTACGTGCCGCCGCATGCCCATGAGGATGCCGAGCGCGGCGAACTCCGTGATGAGGTGCGAGCCGCCGTAGCTCATAAAGGGAATAGTGGTGCCCGTGATAGGAAGAAACCCGATGTTCATGCCGGCGTGCACGATGAATTGAGACAAAAAGTATATCGCGACGCCCGCGGCAAAGAGCGATTCGAAATTATCTCCCGCGTAGAGCGCTATCCCGAGAATTCGCACGATAATGACACCGAATAGCCCAAAAAGGAGGAGGACGCCGACGAACCCCCACTCTTCCGCGTATGCGGCGAATATGAAATCCGTTTCGTATTCGGGAAGGAACTGCAGTTTTGATTGAGTGCCGTATCCTATTCCCTTCCCGAATATCTCTCCAGAGCCGACGGCGACTGTCGACTGGTAGGCGTTATATCCCGCTCCTTGGATGTCGGTCAGCGGATGCAAAAAGGTCAACACGCGCTGTTTCTGATACGGCTCAAGGCCGTACTGCCAAAGGCCGCCTGCGACTATTGCCGCGACGATGAAGAGCGTCGCAAGATGCTTCCACGAGATACCTGCGACGAGAACGAGCCCGAGCCATATTGACGCGATGATAATGGCGGAACCGAAGTCTGGTTGGAAAAATACCAGCGTGCAGAGAACGAGAGCGTATGCGCCAGAAATGAGTATGTGGCGAATATGCGCTATCTCTATGTGGCGACGGGCGAAGTATTTCGAAAGGAATGCAATGAGGATGAGTTTTGCGGGATCCGAGGGTTGCAGCGCGAATAGTCCCAGGTCAAAACGATTTTGCGCGCCTTTGACCAGGGTGCCGAAGAGAAGGACGAGAGAAAGCAGAAATATCGTGCCGGCATAGAGGGTCACGATGACGGAGGTCTGCCGCAAGAATCGGTATTCCGGGATACCGGCGGCGAAAAAGACGCACACGGCGAGGATTATCCAGATGACCTGTCTGTCGAAAAAAGCATTTTCCTCCGCGAAAGAGCCCATGGTGACGAGCCCCAAGAGGGAGATGGTGAGCGCGGAAAGGAAGAGGTACCAATCAATGCGCTTCGCGTACGTAAAAAGCCGCATTCGCTCGGGAGAAGCGTACCTTGCTATCATTGCCATATCCGTCAGTTCCCGAGAACGAGCGCCGGTGGCACATAGGGAATCACGTCGAGACGGCCTACCGCATAACGGAAGGCATCAGGCCAAGTGAATACGAGCTCTCGCGCTTCTCCCGCAGGAATACGCGGCAAGAGAGTCTCCGATGCGGCAAACGCATTCCCCGCAGTATCGAATATGACCGCGACGAACGTGGGGTTGATGATGTCCGCTACGGCTTCATTCCTGACGAGCGACGTAAGGCGTGGGACCGAAGTCGTATCGGTAATATCCTTGTTGTAAATGGTGAGCGTGCCGACCTTGCTTTGCATGCGCTCCCATACGAGGGGTTCTATGAATTCGAAATACGTGCGCGCGACGGTGCGCCTTCCGGTGTCGATGCCGCCCTCAAATACCGGCGTAATGCCGGCGGGCATTATGAATGTTATTCCTTCCCGCTCGGCAATTAAGACATTCTTTTCATCATAGAGCCCGAAACGGTATGCGACCCTCTGCACTCCTGCGTCTCCGTTCGGGTTCTCGATGTACGCAACGGCGCTATAGGTGCCGTCTCTCACTTCGAAACTGCGCGACCACACGACAGCGTGCGGCACTAGCGTTCTCTCATCCAAAAGAAGACACGGACCGCCCTTATCAACCGCTGTCTCTTCCTGATTCTGCTTATCGTCGAAACACGTGGGCGGTTTGTACAGAAGTATGGCGGCGGGAACTCCGACAACTATCAAGAAAAAAAGCGTGATACCGAAAATGTATTTTGCCTGCCTGCGCGATGCCCAAGACATGGGGTTAGTGTACAGCCAAAAGAGTTTTGCGTGAACAGAGGCGCGCCCCGTATGGGGCGCGCCTCTGTTTTTAAGCACTTTGTGTTGGCGCCGAGCTACTCTCGCCTTTCGACTACCATCGCTTCTGGAGGGCTTAACTGCCGTGTTCGGAATGAGAACGGGTGTACCCCCTCCGACAAAGCACCAACACAAAACACTCAAACTAATGAACAGTGCTCGCTGGAAACTGAATCCGACACACTAAAAGTGTGACGGACCCGTTCACACGCACTGCGTGTGACGGGGAGCGACACTGAAAAACTTGTTGAAAGCCACGCGACTCTCACAATTCCTTTCGAGAGTTCTGTCGACGTATTAGTACGCCTCGGCTCAAGGGATTGCTCCCCTTCCACCTAGCGCCTATCAACGTGGTCATCTCCCACGAGTCTCAACGATTCCTAATCTTGGAGTCGGCTTCCCGCTTAGATGCTTTCAGCGGTTATCCGGTCCCGACATAGCTACGGGGCGGTGCCGTTGGCACGACAGCCCCCAGACCAGAGGTCAGTTCATTTCGGTCCTCTCGTACTAGAAACGAATCTCCTCAAG
>QZJK01000010.1 GCA_003599295.1 Candidatus Parcubacteria bacterium
CGAAGCCGAGAAAGAGCTCTCCGACGATTTCAAAAAGCGTGTTGCATGCGAATTCGAAGATGCCGTCACGGAAGTGCTTGTAGAAAAAACGCTCCGCGCGGCTGACGAGTACGGCGTAAAGACCATCGTCGTCGGAGGCGGCGTCTCGGCGAACACTCACATCAAAGCGACACTCCGAGAGCAAACCGAACATGCAGGCATTGCACTTCTCATCTCCCCCCTCGAATTCGCGACGGATAACGCCGTCATGATAGCGCTCGCGGGATACTTTCACGCGCTCAAGAAGGAATTTTGCGATGTGAAAACGCTTCGCCCGGACGGCCAGCTAAAGCTCTCAAAAAAGACCTAAATCGTGATACTGTAGCGCAATGGAGCCCTCAAAAGCGCCGGAGATTTTCCTAAAACCCTACGACCCGAAAGCGCGGGAGCCAGAAATGCTCTCGCTCTGGGAAGAGGGCGGCTACGCCAATCCGGACGTGTGCGTTGAAAAAGGCATTACTAAGGCGGACGCTGAGCCATATTCAATAGTACTTCCCCCGCCGAACGTGACGGGTACGCTCCACATGGGACACGCCGCGATGCTCGCCATCGAGGATATCCTCATCCGCTACCACCGGATGCGCGGGTTCAAAACGCTCTGGCTCCCCGGGACCGATTCTGCGGCAATTGCAACGCAAGCGAAAGTCGAAGCTGATTTGTATAAAAAAGAAAAAAAGACGCGGCACGACATCGGCCGCGAAGAATTATTGAAACGCATTGAAGTGTTCACCGACGAAAGCAAGACGACCATCATCAATCAGCTGAAAAAAATGGGCTCCTCGCTCGATTGGAGCCGCTATGCATACACGATGGACGAAACGAGGAACAAAGCCGTTGTGGAAGCGTTCGTGCGCATGTACGAGGCGGGTTTGATCTACCGCGGCGACAGGATAGTGAACTGGGACCCGAAACTGCAAACGACCGTATCCGACGATGAAATCGAGTACGTCGAACAGACCGACCCGTTCTATTACTTGCAGTATGGCCCGTTCGTCATCGCCACGGTGCGTCCGGAGACGAAATTCGGCGACAAGTATGTAGTGATGCATCCGGATGATGAGCGCTACAAGGAATACAAGCACGGGCAGAACATAGAACTCGAATGGATTAACGGCCCAATTACCGCGACCATCATCAAGGACGAAGGCATTGATATGTCGTTCGGCTCGGGCGCGATGACCATCACCCCCTCGCATGACGCGCACGACTTCGACATCGCGAAAAAACACGGGCTCGACATAGAACAAGTCATTGATGAGCGCGGGATACTCCTCCCGATAGCGGGTGAATTCGCGGGGAGCCACATCAAGAAAGCGCGCGCCGCTATCATCGAGAAACTGCAGAAGAAAGGGCTTGTCGCGAAAATAGACGAGAAGTACGTGCACAACGTGGCGACGAACAGCCGCGGCGGCGGCATTATCGAGCCACAGATAAAGCGGCAGTGGTTCATCGCGGTAGACAAGCCGTTCAAAAGCCCGAAAGGCGAGATGACGTTGAAAGCGTGGATGCGGCAAGCTGTCGAAGGGGGTGACGTAAAAATCGCGCCGGAGCGATTCGAACGTGTCTATTATCACTGGATTGATAATCTCCGCGACTGGTGCATTTCGCGGCAGATATGGTTCGGGCATCGCGTTCCCGCGTGGTACAAGGGCGAAGAAGTGAAAGTCAGTCTTGAATCCCCCGGCGCAGGCTGGGAGCAAGACCCGGACGTGCTCGACACGTGGTTCTCTTCCGGATTGTGGACGTTCTCAACATTCGGCTGGCCGGAAGGAACAAAAGATTTGAAAATGTACCATCCGACATCGGTCTTGGAAACCGGCTACGATATTCTTTTCTTCTGGGTCGCGCGCATGATTTTAATGAGCGGATTCTTTCTCGGGGATGTCCCCTTCCGGCAGGTGTATTTGCACGGGCTCGTGCGCGATGCGAAAGGACGCAAGATGTCGAAATCGCTCGGGAACATCATCGATCCCCTAGACATGATAGAAAAATACGGCGCAGACGCGACAAGGCTTAGCCTCGTCATCGGCGCCGCACCGGGGAATGATATAAAACTTTCTGAAGACCGCGTGCGCGGATATAAGCATTTTGCGAATAAACTCTGGAACATTACCCGTTTCGTTCTGGAGAATGCCGGCGAACAATCTTCGCCGAACGCCGAGGATGAAAAGTTGCTCGTGGAGATGCAAGCCGTCGCTGCCGAAGTATCGAAACATATCGACTCGTTCCGTCTCGACCTTGCCGCCGACACCGTGTACCACTACGTATGGGATCGCTTTGCCGCGGAAATTCTTGAAGAATCGAAGCCGATTTTTAAAGCGGGCGGCGAAGCCGCCGCATCTCGCCGTTATACTTTATACTTTATACTTTATACTTCCCTCAAGCTTCTCCACCCCTTCATGCCATTCGTCACTGAAGCGATATGGCGCGAGCTTCCGAAAAAAGACGCCGACCAGCTCATGGTCGCCAAGTGGCCTGCATGAACAGCGAGCTCCTTCCCATCATCGGGGCAGCGGCCGGCGGAGTCTTGCCCGCGCTCGCGTGGTTGTGGTTTTGGATGCGTGAGGATAAACGGAATCCGGAGCCGCGTCGCGTCATCGCCCTTGCCTTCCTCGCCGGCATGATAACCGTCGGCGTCGTCATTCCCATTCAACAGGCGGTTGCAGCGTTCCTGGCGAGCACGACCGTTATTTTCATGGCATGGTCCATCATCGAAGAGGTGGCCAAGTATCTCGCTGCGCGTTTGACCGTGCTTCGAAGCAAGGAGAATGACGAACCCATCGATTCCGTCATATACATGGTTGCCGTAGCGCTTGGATTCGCCGCCGCAGAGAACGCGCTTTTCCTCCTTTCCCCTATCTCCGGAGAGAGCTTCTCGGAGTCTCTATTGACCGGGAACCTGCGTTTCGTGGGCGCCATGCTCCTTCATGTACTCTCCTCGGCCGTTATCGGGGTCTTCCTCGCCTTTGCCTTCTACAAGTCCAGGCGGGCGAAACGTCTGTATGGTCTTCTTGGAGTTATCCTCGCCGCCCTTTTGCACAGCCTCTTCAATTTCCTTATACTCAATACGGCTGAGGAGCATCTCCTGCGCACATTTCTCTATGTCTGGATCGGTCTCATTGTGCTTCTCGCCGTGCTAGAATACATCAAACGGATACACCCCGTTATCAAGCAGCGAATCTCAAATTAATTCAATAGTATGGTTAAAAAGGGTTCTTTCTTCTCGCGGTTGACGGGCAACACCGATACATACGAGGATTACTTCGACAGCCCCTCGACAACGCGGGCTGTTTTTGAAGGCGAGGGCGAAGAGAGGCACGCGCGCATCGTGCCGCGAAACGGAAATGAGGGAATGCCCTCAAGCGATGAGCCCGCGGGCGAACTTGCGGTAGACGTCTACCAAACGCCGGATGCCATCGTCGTCAAAGCGCTCGTCGCGGGAGTTCAGCCGAATTCGATAGACATCACGCTCACGCGCGAGATGCTCACGATAAGTGGTTCGCGTGAGGACGAACGCGAAGTCGATGAAGAGCACTACTTCCAACGTGAGCTCTACTGGGGTTCGTTCTCCCGAACGATTCTTCTGCCCGAAGAAGTGGATGTCGACATGGCGGAAGCATCGGAGCGCCACGGCATTTTGATGATACGGCTTCCGAAAATCAACAAGAAACGGCAAACAAAACTCAAGGTCAGGAGCCGCTAAGAAATCCTTTTCTGGCGCCCTCCGGGAGGAGGGCGCTTGTGTTATACTCCTCCTACTTACTCTTTAGCACGCACACAATGCAAAACTATTCCATTCCGCTCGCCATTATCATCGCAGGCGCCCTCATCGCAGGCGCTGTCTACTATTCGAACGGCGGGGGTGGCGGCAGCACCAACTTCACGACTCGAACGGCACCGATAGAATTACGCGCGGTAAGTGCGGAAGATCACATCCGCGGAAGCCTTGACGCGAAAGTCGCCATGGTGGAATTCTCCGACGCCGAATGTCCGTTCTGCAAACAATTCGACACGACGATGCATGAAGTGATAGCGGCGTATGGTCCGGAAGACGTCTCATGGGTCTATCGCCACTTCCCCCTCGAAGTCCTTCACCCTAAGGCCCCGAAAGAAGCGGAGGCTTTGGAGTGCGCGGCTGCGCAAGGCGGGAATGACATGTTCTGGAAATATTCAGACAAACTATATTCAACGACGAACTCGAACAACACACTCGACATCGGCGTCCACAACACGCCGAAGCCGACGCCGACCGGACCCGACGGCAAGCCGTACTACACGGAAAAAACGCCGCGAAGCTCCTCAGACGCCGGGCAACTCTCCGACTTCGCCGTAGAGCTCGGCCTCAATAAAGCCGCGTTCGAGAAATGCCTAAAAGACGGAACGTTCACAGAAAAGATCGCGGCTGACACTGAAGAGGCGGCTAATTCTGGCGGGAGCGGCACTCCGTATATCGTCTTCATTTCCAAAGAAACGGTCGGAAAGGACACGAAAGACGTTCTAAACTCTCTTATCTCTGCGGTCGGCCCTGATACGTTCGTTCTCTCGGAAGACGGCTTCCGTATTTCGATGAGCGGCGCGCTTCCGTTCGACATAATAAAACAGGTTCTTGACTCCTTGCTGAACTAGTGTCCTTCGGTGAGGAGGGCTTTCAATCGTCCGTAAGGTTGAGGCGGTAGATGTCGAAACTATTCTCTCCCTCGAACATATCCGAAGGGTTCGGGAGGAAGACGCGCGTGCGTGCGACATGTTCCGTTGCATCTTTGAGGAGCCGATGGAACACGGCGAATTCGTGCTGACAGTCTGCGTAATTGATGATGTAGCGGCGCATTTGCGAACGTCCGTCCGCGTTCTTCCGTTTCTTGCACTCATGCACAATAAAACGCTTCACGGGTTTGCCGAACATCTCACGCACGGTGTAGTAATTGAAAATGGCTTGGAGCACGAACAATGTTTTTTGCGCGCGTAGCCCGCTGAACGAATCGACGAACTTGTGGTCCACAATGTCGAGCGCATCCTTGTCTCCCTTTGAGCGCACCACGAGGTCCGATATCGCTTTGATGGGGAGCGGGAGTTCGTCTACTTTCGCGACTGCCTTCACCTCAACGCCGAGCACGTCGTATTTCGGCGGATGCGCAAGATAGAAATTAATAGCCTGCAGATATTCATTCTCCATTGATTGACGTTTTTTCTTGCGCGTCATGCGGCTCCGCGCTTTGCCGAAACTAATTTCGAAATCAGGAACGTCCCGCAAATATTCAAGCCCGAGGTCTATGGCGCCCTCCTTCCCTATCCCGCTGTAAAAATGCTGCAACGCCGTATGTCCGGCGCGGCCGACGATGGATGAGGGCGTCGCCGGAGTGTCATACACGCCTTCGACGTATCGCTTGTACCACGCCAAAGGATTACGCAGGAACGACATGAGCGACGAATGACTCCAGTGCGTGATGGGAAACGCCCGGGCCTCGGGTGTGGATGGAGGAGTTGCGCGCGTCATGCGGCGAGTATATCATCGCGCCTAACACGCCTAGGGAAGGCGTGTTTCTCGAGGAGGAAATCCCTTGAATAGATTTCTCGACTTGATTGATCACAAGCCCGGCCGGGCGCTCGGGATCGTGGTCGGAAGCCTCGGCGCGATTGTCGCGCTGAAGCAGATCATTTTCGGTCTCATTTGAGACCCAAGGCAATGGGATTCGGTGGATTTGTTCTTCCGGATTCCAACGGGGCTCGGCGGCATCGTTCGCCGGGCTTCACTTTTTTATACACGCTTCATGAATTGACAAAGGATTGCCGGCGCATAGGATATGCCGATCCTCATCGGAGGAAACAACCACACTCAACTAACGGGGTTATTGAGATGCGGAAAGGAAATGCTCAACCTGCTCTTTTCTGTTCTATTTCAGGGCTCGCGGCGGCAAGGACTAAGCCGGTCTACGACCGGCTCAAAGTCATATTGCCTCAACGTTTTCCTGGGCTGCAAATCGCCTTTCTCGGATGTCCATTTTCCGTGAACGGCAAGAGGAAATATCCGATCCCACTCCGATGGTCACCGGAGGAGCGGGCCCTTGAACCGACGACTCGGCTCTTGGGATGCTGGGCACGGCTCAATCAAAAGGCCGTGACAGAGGTCAGACCTGCGCTCGAGACGAAAGACGTCGTCATCGTGGAACGCTTCGGACTCGATGCGCTTCTCTACGCGACATCACGCTGCGACGATGCGACGGCAATCGCGGAAACGGAGGTGCTGCATCACGAAATGGTCAAGGCGAGGATAGTGGCGTTGCGAATTTCACCGCCGCGCTATTTCATCCCCGTTGCCGACGTCCGTGACGTCGGCAACCTCACCAAGGCGTTTCCGGACCTGAAAGGCGAGGATCCGCGGATGCTTCGACGCTTCATGCGTCATGAGCACGAAGTACTCAAACGGTACTTCGAGCCCAAGCACGGTCAGCGGGAACCCGACCTGATGCCTCTGACGATGTCCGTTGACGATATGTGCCACCATATCGCCGACGTCGTCGGGCGCGAGTATCGGGAAAGTCTCTCGGCGTCCTAGCGGAGGCCGCGAACAAATAACGAGCCGGTGGCGCAGGATGTCACCGGCTCGGATTCTTTTTCGCCCCTATTTCTTCATCAACTGGTAGAAATTCCTCGTGTTCATGTCAACGGTTCCGACGAGGATCCTCAACTTTTTCATAATTGTCGGTGTTTGCTCCTTCAAAACTTTCTCTGCTTCGCGTGCGAGGTATTCGGCTTTCTCCACCGCAACGCCTGCATCCGCTCCGATCGTTCTGAACGGCGCGAGAACGAGAAGCAGCGCTCCGTCTTTTTCGGGCACGCGCTTCGCTTTCATGTTGCCCAAGATTATCTTCCCTGCCGTCGCGACGGCATTTTCCCAATCAGGGTCATACGGGCCTATCATGAGCGCGCGATTCGGCAGGTGCAGCCAATCGAATCCGCGACCGACGGCGATTATCTGCTCTTTGTGTTCCATCTCGACGACGGGCCGCTTTGAGGCGCGTATTGCTTTCACGTACTTTTGATTGCCGGCGACGAGAGGAAGGAGGTCGTCAATGATGTTGTCAGGGACTTCCGGATACATGTGGCGCAATTGGCTGTGAATATTGTCCGCGCTCGCATCTGCATGATTGGCGACATCGAATGTCTCCTTTCCTTCTCCATGAAACACGAGTCCGCCTTCATCGGTCTCGATGGCAACGACCATCGGAAATACCGCGACATGGTTCCCGCCAAACGCAGATTTGAATTGTTCCGCGAGACGGAACGCGCCTTTGCGCGCCGCCCCCGTATCGTAGCCGTGGCCTGCACAGCCGCGATGCGTGTCGCCTTTAGAAAAGTGGTACGTCGAGAGAACGACGGTCGGTCGACCCTTGGAAACCGAATACTCGACGTCGTCGAGAATGAGCCGACCGAAGAACGGCCAGCCCAGGTCGAATTTTCCGCCGATGTTCCGGTACGGCTTGATGATGCCCGGAGGCGTATTGGTCATGATGGAAAGGTTCAATCGTCCGTCCATGCATTTAAGTGCGATGATTTCCGACGGGTGCTGGGCTCGGTAGAGGCGTCGCCCAAGCTGAGCGCCCGGAGAGCAAAAATCCTTGCTCTGCGCCTTGTTCCTATCAAGTATGAACTTGACCAAATCCTCCTTTTTTACGGCCATATATAAGGCGCTAATGTACTATAAACCGGAGCGTATGAAAAGGTGCCCTGCTAGACTACCCACTATCGCGATACTTAACTCTTTGTTTTAGTATCGGGATGATAGATGGGCGACTTTACAAAGTTGGATGGATGGGTATAGCATCGATTCGGGAGCGGAAACGCTCTATAGAGATTAGCTGGAGGCGCGGCGATGGTTTCGCAAGATTTCCTACGGCAAATCAAGGGCTACGGACTGACAACAGCGAGGATCTGGTATCGTCTCCCCGACAACAAAGAGGTCATCAATCCGAACCCATTCATCTGGCAGTTTGACGACATCTTCCCCGAATTCCCGCGGCTCAACCGGTTTCTCCTATGGTGGCAACGGGAGTGCGCCGGGCCACTCCATTCGGTTGAAGTGAGCCATCGAAAGCTCATAACGCCGGCTGAAATCCGCTCTTTTGAAGGCGACAACATTTTCAGGCTCAACTAATGCGAGCCGAAACGAGAACGCCGGCCGGAGCTCTCCTCGTGGGAGCCCGGCCGTTCGATTTTGAATACGGGATGTGTAAAGGTATTATTTTGGAATGGCCGAAATCATTAAATTTGGAGATGGACGGAATAACTCAAAAGGAAAACTGGAAAGAAAAGTCGACCTCACCCAGAAAATAACCGAAACAGTCGGCTTCCTGATGAATTTACGGGTGTCCGATCCGCGCTCCTACGATCCGGAAAATATCGCGGAGCGGAGGAAAGCGATTCAAGCATGGTCGAACGACGACCTACGAGAAGCAATAATGACGGGCAATGAATTGAAGTGGAAAGAAAAGCCGTCTTGGTATCACGCGGTGCTTTCGGAATTAAATTCCAGAGTAAACAAAAGGCCGGAGAAGTAGCTGAAGTATGAAAAAGTGTTCGGCGGTAATGGTATTCAACTCTTCAGGAGAGTTGGCATTTCAGATGCGAAGCGCCACGGACGACAGGTATCCGTCGCGGTGGGATTTCGCGGCCGGCGGACATATGGATGAAGGGGAAACTACCGAGGAAGGCGCGGAGCGCGAGATGAAGGAGGAACTCGGCATTGAATCCCCTCTTGAATTCGTGATGCACCATCATCACCCCGGCGGAAGCGACCCCGATGATGAACCAGACGATTTGGCGATATTTAAAACTATCTACGATGGCCCGTTCAACCCAGACCCAAAAGAAGTCGCGGAGGTGCGCTTTTTCTCTATCGATGAAATCAAAGAAATGATGAGAACCAATCCGAAGGCATTTCATCCCGAAGTCGTGTATTTCTTCAAGTATCACGGCACCAAGTTCTGATTTTGGACAAATGAGGGAAAATGTTGTAGTTTTTGCGCGGGAATAAACCATGGCGGATTGTCCGCCTTTTTTGGAGCGAAGGCAATGAAGAAGGGTGCCCCGGCAATTATCCCTATGAACGCCGACGTCCTGATGATCGGCGTCGACCCTCGCCACTTCGACCATTATCAACGGATGGTCAAGGGTGGGCTTCAGTCGATGAACATGGGTTGGAACTATGTTGCCAACCCTGCGGAATCGTTCGGCTACGCTATCGAGTTTCTCGCCAAGCGGCCGGAGCTCGACCTGGTGTTCATCGCCAATCAGGTCGACTGGAATGACGACGAGCTGCGCGATGGCGTTACCGCGCTCGCAGAAGCCTTGGCGAAGCATCCCGCCAAACCATGGGTCGTATTGAATCCGGGTTTGGAGTGGCTCCGTCCGGCATTCCTGGCCGAAGGGGTGAATGTCGACGGGGTGAGTATCGAAGTAGCTCTATGGGAACGCCACCGCCGGAAGACCGAAAGTGCCGAAGCGGCCTGAACATCGTCACCGCAACCAGCGGCCGGAGCTCCTCGGAGCCCGGCCGTTCGATTTTGGACAAAAGAAATGCCTATATACTTTATCTAGTCTTGCCAACCCGCGAAAGGGGAGAGTCCGATGTGGCGGATACTGAAATTCCTTAGCAGATTCTCGCGGCGTACACGTTTCGTTGCGACAATTATCGGTTTTGCCGCGAACGCGGCACTGACCCACGCAATGCTCGTGTATGCCGGTGCGACGAACAGACCTGAGTGGGGAGCGTATGCAGGATTGATTCAACTTCTGCTGGTACTCCCGATAGTACCTTTCATCATGAGCCTCATCAATGAAAAATACGAGGCTAAGGGCGTCTACGGGATGTTCGTCAAGGACAAAGTGTCTGACTGATACTTCTGGCTAACGCGCGGTGCATTGCCTGAACCGGCCGGGATCCTATTCGGGACCCGGCCGTTCGATTTCCTGTCTTGGAAGAATTTCTTGCGCCTTTTTTGTGCTAAAATGTATTCAACAATGATTTTCAGAGCTTCTAACAAATTGCCAACACTAATCTCCTCGTACGTGGTCGGAGCAGTACTCGCGATAGAAATTGCATTGACGTGCACATCATTAGCGACTAAAATGCCGTACGGCATTTTAGTCGCTAATGAATAACTTTTTGCATTCGCGCGC